>JACVXV010000014.1 GCA_015661205.1 Candidatus Brocadiaceae bacterium | reverse complement strand
ACCCGTTCTCCATCTTGGAATATGGTTGATGTTTCCTTATCACTCATTGCGTTACTGCTACCCCCTTTTCTCCACAGGCATTACCCTGCTTCTTCAATAGTATGAGGTAGTCCGACTGCCATGACACCTTCACAACTCCTTACCTTTTACCGCTTGTCGCTGCTTACTTTCCCCCCCTCTCTACAGAAAGAAAAGAGTGCCATGGCTCTCCCCGAGTTTATATTCGCTCCTTATTGTATCAGGCAACGGCCTTAGACCCCGTCGGGCTCGCTCCATCTTGCCTTAGCGATGCAGAGAATGCTGTCTTCCCACTACACGAACAGGATCGACCTCCGACACGTTGATTATTTCGAGGCTCTATACCTTCACCCTGTTAGATAATAAATTCCAGCAGACTCACCCCATTCGATAACTCATATCTAACAGGGTGAACTTGCGTTGTAGCCTGATACCTCCCTCCTCACAGCTTCGCACGACTCGCCTCCGCGTGTGTGTGATTCGGTGCTGGACTGGTGGCTAACCTTTGCCCAGACCAGACTTGCACTGGTAAGAACTAATACACTTTCTCGGCGCTCTCATAGTAGAAATCTCCTTTTAGTGTTCTGGTGTATCTTCAAACACCATTTTCATTGATAAGTTCCAACAGATATTCCAATGCCTCGTCCGGCTTGTTGACGTTAAAGAGAAAGCTGTTTTCCGGTGAACAACAATTTCAACAATAGACTCAAAAAATCAAACTGCGTAACTTTTAGCATAATCGCCAACCACTTCTTCCGTACTACCCAACATTTTAACAACGTGGTTTTCAATCCAAAGGGTCCTGTCGCATATCATCTTTACACTGTCTAAAGAATGGGAAACAAAAACCATCGTAATGCCCTTTTTCTTGAAATCCATCAGCTTATCTACACATTTTTTTTGAAATTCGATGTCTCCAACGGCCAGTATTTCATCAATGAGTAAAATTTCAGGATCAAGGTGGGCTACTACAGAAAAGCCTAATCTTGCAAGCATACCGCTTGAGTACATCCTTATCGGCTGATCAATAAAATCTCCCAGTTCGGAAAATGCGATAATTTCGTTAATCTTCCTCATTACCTCCACCCGCAAAAGCCCCATAAGAACACCGTTCAGGATAATATTCTCTCTGCCCGTAAGTTCGGGATGAAATCCTGCGCCCAACTCAAGGAGTGGAGAAATTCTCCCACTGACGGCAACCTTCCCTTGTGATGGGTTTAAGACGCCGGCAATAAGGCCAAGCGTCGTGCTCTTTCCGGCACCATTTCTACCAATAATACCAAACGATTCCCCCTTGGATACTTCAAAGGAAATATTGCATAGCGCGTTAAATCTCGAATGTTTTAAGGTGCGTATCCATTGAGGAAAATTGAACAGGAAATGCTTAAAACCTCCCGTTAGATGATGATATAAGGGATAATATTTGCTCACGTTATCGAAAGTTATTACCGATTCACTCATAAAACTTCTGCAAACCTCATCGAAAGCTTCCTGTATACCCAGTATCCCAATGCAACGGTAAAACCTGCATAGACAAAGCTCGTGAAGAGGTAGAATGGATGTAGTGTGCCCTTTAAGAACAGGTCTCTCCAACTGATCATCAAAGGTGCCAGTGGATTACAATGTAAAATAGTTCGATACTTTTCCGGCACCATCGTTTCCGGGTAGAGAATGGGGGTAAAATAAAAAAGGAGCGTGACCATCAATTCCGTTAATCTTTCAAGGTCTCTGAAAAACAGATTTACCGAAGAGACAATAAGACAAATACCATAGGTCATCAGAAATTGTATGAATAATAACAGGGGAATCCCGTATAACCACGAGAGTGACGGTGTCTTATGATAGACAAAAAGAAAGATCACAATTACCGGAATTGCAAAGAAAAAATGAATCATATCCTGAATGACTTGTGAAAGCGGCAACAGATTTCGCGGGAAAGAAACCTTTTTTATGATTGATGCGTTCCCGAGAAATACCATAGGCGATGCATTGACTGAATTGGAAAACCATTGCCATGGGAACAATCCAGATATGATAAAAACGGTGTAATCCTCCACCTGAACCTTCATCACGATTTTAAAGGAAATAAAAAAAACAAAGGCAAACGCAAGCGGCTGACCGACCGACCAGAGATAGCCAAAAAAGCTGTTTTTGTAGCGGAGTTTTAATTCTTTCTGAGTTAAAACTATTACCAAATCAATATAATGCCTTACTTTTCTATTCATACGCTGTGTTTTTCCCGCAGGGAACGTTTCACATTCTATGTAAAAAAACGAACCGATTTATGTTGAAACCGATATTTTATTGTAAATACTTGCTGTTTCTGCGCACATTTTGTCAAGGGAATGCTTATCAGCAATAGTTTTATAAGCATTTATTGACATACTATCGTAAAGGGCATTGTCGTTAATAAGTTCCCACAGATATTCCGATGCCTCGTTCGGCTTGTTGATGTTGAAGAGAAAGCCGTTTTCCCCGTGAACCACGACGTCCACGTTACCAACGACACTTGATGCTACAATGGGAAGCGACGCCGCCATGGCTTCGAGAACCGTCAGTGGCATTCCCTCCCCCCTTGAAGCAGTAATATAAATGTCCGCCTGCTCCAATAGATTAGACACATCATGCCGAAAGCCAAGGAAAGATACATATTTCACAATACCGCACTCACGTGCTTTGCGCTCCAGGTTTACACGTTCCGGTCCATCACCGATAATGAGCAATATAAAATCCTGATACTTTTGAGACAACGAACTCACTATGTCAAGAAGCACATCCATGCCCTTTTCCCGTGACAACCTTGAAATATTAACTAAGGTCGTATCTTTCTTGGTTAGCGCCCTTTTCCTGAACGTAGGAATTTGAACGCCATTTAACACAACTACTATACTGTCATGAGAGACTATGCCGGCATTCAAACAAGAGTTTTTCTCGGATTCTGATACGCTAATAAAAACATCCGTAGCATAGGCAAATAACTTTTCAATACCCAGATAGAACCAACGATAAAAAGGATTCAGATGTGTATAGTGAAAACCATGGAATGTATGCACAACCGGTTTCCCAGTCAGTAAACCCAATATCCTTGAATATATCCCGGCGCCTTTACCGTGAGAATGGATTATATCAATGCTGTGTTTGTTAACCGTTTTTAAAAGAGAAAACAAGCTCCATACAGAAAACTTTCGGTGTTGAATTTCAATGCAAGTGCCATATTTTTTGAATATTTCAAAATACGGCTTATCGACAGGAGCCGCAATGAAAAATTCGAAGGAAGAGCTAAGCCCGCTTATTAAGTGCTTAAGGTGCTCAGGCCCGCCTCCATAATCGGCTCTTGATGTTATTTGAAGTATTTTTTTCATCACAATGTCACAACGCTTTTGCTTTTAAAAAATTCCACCTCGTTCCCAAGCTCCAGCTTGGGAACGGGATTGCACTAATGGTAGGTCAGGCGTCCTCGCCTGACATTATAATGACAAGCGGGAACGCTTGTCCTACCTTACTGCTTTGAGTCAGAAAAAAATCTTCCCCAAAAACGAAGCAGGAGCTTCAGGCACAGGCGCATTCCCAAGCTGGAGCTTGGGAACGAGAGAAATGAAGCAGGAACTTCTGGCACAGACGTAAAGTATTTAGCGCCCGCGGTGAAAACTTATTCACACCATTCCATATCATTCACTTACTATTGATGAGAAAGCAAGTCATACATTTTATTAGAAAACACGTATTTTCTAATAACCCTTCTTAGCCACGGGGGAGTTTTGTATGCAGTAAATGGCTTAAT
Source organism: Candidatus Brocadiaceae bacterium (assembly GCA_015661205.1). Taxonomy (GTDB): domain Bacteria; phylum Planctomycetota; class Brocadiia; order Brocadiales; family Brocadiaceae; genus JACVXV01. Next base: position 28,505 of record JACVXV010000014.1, on the reverse strand, counting down.
TAAATACATTCGGTACCACCAGGGAAAGCAACCTTCATGAATTGCATTCAAACGAAGGTAAAATGCGTTCCTCAGTTGCACGTCGTCGTTAGCGATTGAAGCGCCGGTAGGAATAAATCGTTTTATTACCAAAGCTTCCTGAATATTAGCAAATTTACACACCTTTAATAAGGTAAACCACAGTTCGTAATCCTCTACGTATTTGTATTTTTCATCTTCGTTGTATAGGCTGGCTCTAACAAATATCTTCTTTCTCATCATAACCGTCGGATGTGAAAAAGGATTTTCTTTCATGAGCGTCTTTCTTATTGCCGAATCATCTGTAGGGAATTTTTTAACTATTGATTTATGCAGAGACTCGCTTACCTCACAATGAAAAGAACCAACGACGCCAATTTCAGGACATTCGTCGAGAAATTTCACCTGTTTTTCCAACCTCTCAGGCAATGCAATATCATCCGCATCCATCCGGGCAACATATTCACCTCTTGACAACTGAATCCCCTTGTTCAGAGACTTTGTTAATCCCTTATTATTCTGACGGAACAACCTGATCCTGGTATCTCTGTATGATTCAAGAATTTCTTGCGTTTTATCTGTTGAACCGTCGTTAATAATAAGAAACTCAAAGTCCTTAAGTGTTTGCGCGATGACACTGTCGATTGCTTCTTTCAAGTATTTCTCGCCATTGTACACAGGCATCAAAACAGTGACTTTGGGAACACGTTCCATAACCGATACACTTATATTAAATTTTAAGCCAGGAGCCGGGCAACAAATCCGCCGTATTCAATCCCGCCTTGTTGAACCATTTCTTAGGCGCGAATACAGTTTTATCCGGATTTGCGCATAGCCAAGCGCCCCACCAGCTAAAGGAACTGTTCGCAATAATGTGGTGTTTGCACAAGCTAATGAGACGCATATCTTCAAAAGCCTTATCAGCACCGTTGTGGCCAACGTACGTTACCGGAAACGGCAATGTAAGGTTTTCCCTTACCCAATCAGGCTCATCGGAAAAAACAAAAATATAGGGGTGCTGTACTTGTGATACAACCTTCCCGACCGCTTCACGGTAATAATCTATTGAACAGCTTCCGTGGTACTGGCTGGTGGTTGTGTTTGTAACATAGTCTCCCCTTCTTACATGAACGGAAACTGATTCTGTATTCTTAATAATCTCTGCAATTTGCCGATTCGTTTCACCGGGTTCCGTTTTGACAGTAAACTCTTTTCGTATAATCCCTTCAACGTCAATAAAATACTTTTCACTCTGCCAGTAACCTTCGAGATACACATTATCCGGCAGTTTGAGAATAGCCGGGTCGAAATGAAAGTGCCTTTCACGTATCCAGGTTGAATGGGTGGAAGCGGATACTGCGTTCGTCAATTTTTTAAACGCCCGGAAGAAGGCGCCCTTTTGAATCCTTTTAAAGTCCTCCACTTCTTCGGGTAAGGCAAAATCTTCTTTTATATTAAATACATGGAGTTCATATCTCCTGGAGGTATCAATATTCTCAATATTATTGAACCAGCTTACATCCAGTTTTACGGGTGTATTAAGGATATAGGCAAGCCTCCGCGCAGCCGCATACTGAAACATCTGGTTGCCCAGCCCACCCATGAGTTTAACGATTATCATGTTTTGTAATTAACCATTATTCCCCTACCGTAGCAGTGTCATACCGGGCAACCCCACATTCGGAGCGATAATCTTATGTTTATTCTGTCCATAACAGATCGCAGTCTCAACATTTTTCATCAAACACTAGCTTATGATACAGTGCTTCATAAGTCCTGGTTATTTTATCCCAGGTAAAACGTTCCTGCCACACCCTAAAACCACTTTCCCGCATTTTTTCCCTTAAGGCACTATCATTGTACATGTCCTCAACCATTTTCGCGGAACCTCTAACATCCGCAACCGAAAACCCTTTTGCGTCTTTTACGGTGGGTAACAACATCCCGGCATGAGACCATTCGATAATTTCCGCCGAATTTCCAACGTCTGTCGTCAAAAAAGGGGTTTTTGAAGCCATACACTCAAAAAGCACTAAAGGCGAACATTCGATATTGGAAGAAAACAAAAACATATCCGCTGCCTTATATGCGGCGATTGTTTCCGTCCGGGGAAGAGAGGTTATTATCAACCTCTTTTCTCCTGATTTGAGCTTGAACCAGCCATTGTAAACCAACTCCTTAAGCTTGCAGGCGTTTGTACACCCCCTCCAAAAACTGTTTGCAACGATCAGAAACGTTGCCTCGCGTATACGAGCTTTGCCGAATATCCTTATCGCCTCAGCGTGTCCCTTAACTCCCGTGTGGGAACCGACGTGTAAGATCAAAAAGTGATCCTGCGGTATGCCCAGCAACGCACGAATGTCAATCTTCATATCGGGCAAAAACTCATCCTCTGCCGCGCCGTTCGGAATAACGGTAATTTTTTTTACGCCACTTCCGCGTGCGAAATTTATGTCACGGTAATCTTCCGAAAGAAACACGTTCATATCGTACTGCATCATCCAGAGTCTCATTGATTCGAAATATTTTTTATATTCCGGCAGATAAAACCCTGAAAAGCCCGTGGGGACAAAGACTTTTTTACCTCTAATCTTATCAAGGATGGTAATCATTCCATCGGTTGCCCATTGCTGGGCGGCAAAGTTTGTTACAATATCGAATTCACCGTTAAGCAAAAATTGTTGATATCGCTCAAGCTCCCCGTCAATTCCGATCGCAAGTTTACCTTTTACCGCAAACCCTTCGATTTTAACTCCGTTAATAACCGTGTCCCTGCGATCCGGCAAGTGTGCCGTAGACACGGTCACATCATGGCCGTGACGCACCAGACGCTCCGATAGTTGCTTAACCACCTCTTGCATCCCACCAACCGAAGGGTGATAAAATTCAACCGTGTGGAGTATCTTCATTTTAAAAAATATTTCTTCAAATGCACAATAAGGCCATGGAGCATCGCTTTAGGAAGAGTCAGTAAATCAACCACACGCCGCATTCGCACTTTTCGCAAATAAACACCAGGGATGTTATGTTCTTTCCCCCACTCTTTAAAATTATCAAATACGATTCTGCGCTGTTCGAAGACATCCGCGTCTTTGCTTCTTAAGCTAGCCGCCGGGTCATCACAATAAATAAGTAGCGGTTCACCGACAAAGGCAAAATCTGTTCGAGTTGCAACCCTTAGCCAGAGGGAATAGTCCTCAATAGCGGTAAACCGCACATCCTCCGGAAAACCGCCAACCGTTGCAAAGAGCGATTTGTGAATAATGGCTGAGCTGCAAATAACCTGATTAACATACAACAGATCGTCAAAATTGACTTGGTCGTTATTCCACAGCAGCAGATTGCCTACCATCCCTTTATCAGGAATAAAGCGACCGGCATTTGAGCAGACGGCCAAACAGTTCGATTTTTCAGCCAGTTGCAATTGCTTCTCAAGCTTTTCCGGTAGCCACCTATCATCGCTGTCTAAAAAAGCCAACCATTCGCCCTGGCTTTCCTTGATACCGCGGTTTCTCGGAATGGCAGGTCTGCCTCCCCGAATACCTTGAATCCATCGAACCCGTGGATCATTGATCGATCGTACCAGTTCCATGGTCTTGTCTGTTGAGCCGTCATCGCACACCAGTACTTCCATTGGTGGTACTGTTTGAGAAAGAGCACTGTAAATGGCTTTTCCGACGGTATCTTCCCTATTCCATGTAGGGATGATAACAGAAACATTACCCATTTTGAATCCAACCTTTTTCGATCTGGCCTTTATAAACCTCCATCCAGATATTTAACAGTCTTGACTCTGATCCGCTATCATCTAACAGGTAATTTTTCAAATATTTTGCGGTAATATCTTCAAAATTTTTTTTTACAATTTCGATAGAAACCTTTTCAGCAAACAGTTCAAAATTATAGGTGCTAAGCCAGGAGTTTCTCCGAATATCCGTCACCCTGAAACCATACCCGGTAATCATCTTTTTCAACATCCCTGGAGTGTACCCCTCACCATGAATCGCCCAAAATGCTTCATGTGATCCGAATAGATGCCTTTCCGCCACGGCACGCTTCTTAAACGAAGTAAAGAAACTTAACATGACACGCGCAGTTTTTTGAAAATCAGGGACTTCTAAATGAATAATCCCACCAGGCTTCAGCCATGAGAACCAGATTGCCAATAAAGCGCAGGCAACAGGCCGTGAAAAATGCTCGAAAACATGGTGAAGGCGCACCTCTTCTATCGTTTCGGGCGCGTATCTCAAGGATAAAATGTCGGCGTGGAGGTCTGCCACACTAGTTCCCTGAACGGAATGGGCTGAAAGAGGAAAATCGATATTTACATAACCGTCCAGATACCGCTGGCCACAGCCGAGATGAAGCTTCACCGCTTACTTTTCCTTTTGAAAAACAGATTAATCACTTGCACAATATATTCACGCACACGTCCACCACACTTTGACGTTTCGCAAATTGGAAGCAGTATGTCATCAAAGGTCAATTCCTGTATACATAATGCCTTCTTACATGGAAAAGGCTCAAGCCATTCAAATCCCTCGAACATTACCTGTTTCAAATCGTCTACGAGTTTTGTATATCCTTTACTCAACGATTGTAAAAACAAATTCTGAACTGTACCGAAAACCGATAATGGAGTTGCAGCTTTTTCCAAATAAAAAAGAGTTTTATTCTTTATCTTAAGCAAATTCAAATGAACGGAAAAGTTATATAAATACTCATAGTAGATAGTCGGAAACTCTATATAACCTTTTGAAGCAACCCTGAAAAGTTCCGACAAGAAATACTCCACGTCTTCAACATGTTCTAAAACATGAGAACAAATTACATAATCAAATTCCAGATCAGAGAAAGGGAACCTTCCCCCTTCATAGTAAACGGTTTTCTTATTGGTAACCAACTGGTCCGCATTGCCCCGTTGAAATGCCGCGTTTTCATCGTTTGTATGAATCAAATCTAAAAACACATCAGACCTTGGATGGGGCGTACCTCCCGGACCTACTTCCAACACACAATCGGTCGATTTAATATTTTTTATACGTTCAGGGAAAAACACCGGATATCCTCCTAAGCCTCGCATACAACGCTGTCTTTAGGTAGTTTTGTTCTTTGTGTCCCATCTCAGCACCGGCGCTAAAAGACCCGGCCTTCTTATCATCCAATACGATGAGTCGCTTAGTCCCCCTTGAATGGTCAAATAAACAGAAGGGGCGTTCTTACCGGGTTCACTCAGCCATTGTTTGAAGTAAAGGGCAACAATAAGCTCTATTCTATACATTCCCTCATTTAACCATCTTTTGGGAATTTGGCTCCTGAATACATAATAACCATTATTTAATTTCGGCCATTCTTCTTCTATTACGTCGGTGTGGCATGACCAATACAATAGATTGCCCTCTTCGGAATATATTGCATATCCAATCTGAAGGGAGGGTTCCGTTTGCTTAATTTCCCCTTCTACCTGAAGCCAAATTTCAGTGTCATTTTTGAAAACACCATCATGCTTACCACCATGCTCATTTGTTAAGTATAATTTTAGGGGTTTGAACCAAGGATTTTCTAAAATCTTACCGGGATTCACCCATTCATTTTTGGTTTCACCGTCTGATCCAAACAGATATTCTTTAATTACAGAGCAAACGTCGGCATCGTATTTTTTTACAACCCCTCTTTCCAAGAGTAACGCACTTGTGCAAAGCTGTTCAATCGCGTTCATATTGTGACTAACAAACAACACCGTTCTCCCACCTCTTGCCACGTCTTCCATTTTTCCGAGGCATTTTTTTTGGAACTGCGCGTCTCCAACCGCAAGCACCTCGTCAATGATCAGTATCTCAGGCTCTAGATGGGCGGCTACGGCAAATGCTAGGCGTACATACATGCCGGAAGAGTATCTTTTGACTGGAGTATCAAGAAATTTCTCTACTTCAGCAAAAGCAACCATCTCATCAAACTTCCGGATTATCTCCGCTCTACGCATGCCTAATATTGCCCCATTAAGGAAAATATTTTCTCGCCCCGTAAGCTCTGGATGAAAACCCGTCCCCACTTCCAAAAGACTTGCGACCCTGCCTTTTATGGCAACACGCCCGGTTGTCGGTTCAGTAATTCGGCTTAATATCTTAAGGAGCGTCGATTTCCCGGCGCCGTTGCGGCCAATAATCCCTACTCTATCCCCTTGTTTAATCTCAAAAGATACATCTTTAAGCGCCCAAAATTCTTCAACTGAAGCATTCCCTATTGTTGGTTCGTGACTCTCGTGATTAAAAACTCTTTTACCAAGAGATTTTAGCTTATTAGTAATAACATCACGCAATGCTGAATAACGCTCTTCTTTTTGATGCCTGAGAAAATATTTTTTGCCTAAATTTTCAACCTTAATGACTGTATTCATAAATCCGTGAACGGTAAATAGTGAAAGAACTCACTTCTCGGTTGCCTTCTGTTTGGCATATTTAATTAGACCTGCCAGTCCAGTTTTGCGGCAATTGCATCAGTTTTATTATCTGTTTCCGTCTTCTCCACAACTTTCACTTTTCACCATTAACTAATCACTCTTTTAATAGTTCTATCCCCGTATGTTTAATTTCATGCACTATGAGAGCTAGTTCATCTTTAAATTATATCAGCAAAGTACCGTTCTGTTTTTCTGAAATATGACACACCAGCTATAAATAATATAAAAACAAGACCTGTTGAAAGAAAAAAACCTTGCCAGTAGATTTTGACGTCTCCACCTAATATTGCCCATCTAAAACCATCAATGACCCCCACCATCGGATTCAATGAATATAAGAGCCTCCACTTCTCCGGTACTACATTTGTGCTAAAACCTACCGGTGAAATGTAAAGGCCGAACTGCACGATAAATGGCACGATGTACCTGAAATCACGATATTTTACATTCAGTGCAGCAAGCCAGAATCCGAAGCCTAGGGATGCGATCAAAGCAAGGAACAGAAAAAACGGCAAAGTAACTATCCGCCAATCGGGTATAAATTGGTACCAAATCATCAAGACAACAAGAATAAAAAAAGAAATCAGAAAATCCACCAAACTGACAATTACCGCACTGGCCGGCATAATAATGCGTGGGAAATAGACCTTTGACAGCATATTTGCATTCGTAATCAACGAATTGCTGCTTTCAGTCAACGAATTTGCAAAAAACTGCCAAGGAAGCATGGCGACATAGACCAGCATCGGATACGGCGCCCCTTCAGACGGAAGTTTGGCCAGTTTTCCAAACACAACCGTAAATACGACCATGGTCATCAGCGGCCTGATTACGCTCCAGGCAATGCCAATGACCGTCTGCTTGTACCGTACTAAAATATCACGCCACGACAGGAAGTAAAATAACTCGCGAAAACGCCACAGGTCTTTCCAGTAATGCAGTTCAGTACGTCCGGCCTCTATTAGTAGCGTATGTTCTTGCTCATCCATTTGGGAAGCTTCATGATAATTATATTCTGAAAAAACTCTACTATTTCTTTGTCACAATTCTTTTCAATTTCAACTTAATAAAATGTCTATCATTGAATAACGGGTTTATCAACGACCTTATATAGGCATTGTCAACCTTTTTGATCTCTTTTGCTATCTGTTTCCTCTTCTTGAGCATCGTAGAGAGCATCTTTAGGGCGTCAATCTTTGCCTTGATGAACAACCTCCACTTTGAGAGTATTAAGCCAAAGTATACAAAATCGATTATAAAACCTAACACAATGTGCGGAGTATACATAATTAATATCGAAACCGGAACGTTCTTTATCCTGACGAATTCCATATTTCGCTGACTATAGTAAACCCCTACGTCAGACGTCTTGCCTATCGAGTTACTGACCTTATGGTATATTAAGGCTGTGGGTACGTAAGTAACCTTCCAACCGGCAAGTTGTGATCTGAAATTTAAATCCGTATCCTCACACTGAAGGAAAAAATCTTCGTCAAAGAAACCTATTTGTTCTATCATTTCTTTTCTATATAAAGCTCCTGCCGCACAAGCGCCAAAAACGAGTTCAGGCTGATGGTACCTATCGGGATTTGCAGCCTCACGTTTAAAGCATCGAAAGGTTGATAACATCATGTCTCCGGCGCTGTCGATAGCACTAGAGTCCCAGGTAAGCACCTTTGACGCACAAACCCCCACCGCACTATTGCTGTCCATAGCCGCTACTAACTCCTCAAGCCAACGGCTATCTGCCCTGGCGTCCGGGTTCAACAGTGCAATATATTTCCCGCCGGCATGTTTCAATGCGGTATTATTTCCAAGGCAAAAGCCTGTGTTGGTATCTAAATATATTGTTTTGAGCGGGTAAGATGCCTTGCTTTTAAATGATTCGACAAGCGCTTTCGTATTATCTTTTGAATTATTGTCGACCAAAATAGCTTCAATATCCTTAAATTTTTGATCATTTAAGGACTCAAGGCATTCCACGATCGTTTCTTGTATATTATAAGTTACTATCAGTACGCTTACAGTTGCCAATTTCTTTCTCCCTGTTTTGAAGGACGGCAAGATTCTATTCCTTCACCTTCGTTCTGTCAAGAGATTTCCCCACTCACAAACCGCCATTACCGCGCATTGCTTAACTTTCAGTATCATTCGGTTAAAATTCCCTTTTTACGTCCCGGCAATTGATATTGCGGAGTGGCACAACCCATCCGGTCAGGTAGGGTAGGCATTGCCTACCATTTATTTGAATTTTTAGGGGATGAGGAATTTGTACAAACATGAGTGGATTGTGGTAATACATTTTCATACGGTTGAGGATGTGACTGTTTTTCGGTAGGTAACGCTTTGGCTAATTGGCGAAATACACGTTTGACTACGGTACTCTTTGTGAGAATGGCTCATTTTTTGAAATTCTTCAAAATATTCGACGGCTAAAACAAAATTAAAGAATCCTCGAAAACCTGATTGAGAACCGGTAGAAGAAGACACCGTGTATCTTCGTTTTCACTAATTTTTCTCTTTTCTTATTTGATACTTTCTTTTACTTTTTTATTACATCTTCAATATTAACCCTATGAGATGAATATACTTTGACTTTATTTTGAGTAACTTTACACAATCTTCATCTATAAGTTCGAGGACATCAATTGCATTAAAAAGGTTAGATGCTTTTAGCGCAGATATTATTCCATGCACCTTTTTAATTCCTCATATTTTTTTCCATTCTTCATAGCCAAGCGCATATCCTTCCCAGACAACCAGATCATCCCATTCTGTAAAGATTTCATCCTTGTTTTCTTCTACCCGTTTTTTGAAAAAAACAACATCCATACCATATTTTTCTTCAAACACTCTACACCTGCTTCCAAAATATTCCGCCTTGCTCAACGCCTTATCCAGGAGCATCGTTATTATTTCTTTGCTTGAAGCAATGCCTCCTAAGTCACCCGGCAATTCAATTTTTATTTACTTTAAAGCGATTTTTTCCCATAATTCAACGCCCAACCTTACCTAATTTTAAATAAAGGAGCCAGAAGTTTTGTTAAGCTCACAGGCATTGGTTGAAATAAGAACTTTGCGTTCATTAATTGAAAACCATTATTATGCCGACGCTAACTGATGCGCAACTTTTAAAAAGTCACCTAGCATCTAAGAATTCATCAACAGTTAATCCGCTTTTTCTTATTAATCCTCTTAACAAGCCGGGTGCTAATTCCTTATGACTAGGTATTGATAAGGTTGGTCTTGACTCATGATAAAATATAGCCAAACAAATCAAGTTTTCGATGATAAAACCGGTAAATATGGGAAAAGCCTGCCTCGTTTTTTCGAAAAACAGATGCTTTTGGCTATATCATGTGACTGCCGGTCTGATGGTCAAAGACATAGCCAAGCTTCTGAAATATTTTTACCGCTTCTTTGCCAGAAATGTTAGAAAAGATACTCACTTAAACAGTAACCTCTCCCAGAAACACTTCCCATTCTTCTATGACTTCAAATCTTCCGCGTTTTTTCTCTACCTCTAACCATCCCCTGATTGCGTCTTTTATATTATTTAAGGCATCGTCTATTGTCTTGCCCTAGCTCATACAGCCAACAAGTTCAGGCACATCAACTACATATCCATCATATTCAGAGTCATAGGTTATTATAACCTTAAATTTCAAACGTACCTCCTTAAGCAATTAAAAGCCACCGAGTGTATACTGTAAACAGCCACAGTAAGTGATTTTAAACCTTTTGACGGTAAACATAAGTGTTTGAGTAAAGCGAAACCACAATCATCCATAAACAAAAAGGGAAGAGCCTACTCTTCCCTTTTTGTATTTCAACACTAGTTTATTTCATCTAAAGACTGCTGCCGGCATTTGCCAATAGCGGCTCAGGGGTATCAATGATCTCTTCAAATACCAGCTTATCATCCAGCACCTTTGCCTTAATCTGCTTTTTCCCTTCGTACTTGCCCTGGAGTATTTCTTCCGAAATAGGGTCTTCCAAATAAGTTTCTATTGCCCTTCTGAGCGGACGAGCGCCGAAATTTTGGTTGTATCCTTTATCTATTAAGAAATCCAAGGCCTCGTCCGTCACCGTGATGCTGACGTTATAGTTTTCCATCCTCTTCTTAACCGTTTCCAACTCGATTTCAATAATCTTCTTCAGGTCGGTTTTAGCCAGAGGTTTAAAGACGATAATATTATCCACACGGTTAAGGAATTCAGGGCGGAAGTGTTTTTCCACCTCTTTCTTTAACTGTTCTTTCATGATATCGTAGGAATGTTCGTCCGACGACTTTTTAAAACCCAGGTGCGCCTGGTTTTTTATGACGTCCGCCCCGATGTTCGATGTCATAATGATAACCACGTTCCGGAAATCCACGTGGCGGCCGAAACTGTCCGTCAGCTTTCCGTCTTCCATGATTTGCAACAACATGTTAAAGACGTCAGGATGGGCCTTTTCAATTTCATCAAGCAATACAACGGCGTAAGGACGGCGGCGTATCTTTTCCGTCAGTTGTCCACCTTCCTCATAACCTACGTAGCCCGGCGGTGCGCCAATGAGTCTGGAGATGTTGTGCTTTTCCATGTATTCCGACATGTCAATCTGGATCAAAGCATCCTCTTCTCCAAACATAAACTTTGCCAGCGAGCGAGCAAGATGTGTCTTACCCACACCGGACGGTCCAACGAATATAAACGAAGCCACCGGGCGGTTGGGGTTCTTCAGCCCGGCGCGTGACCGCCGTATCGCCTTGGAGACGGCCTTTGTCGCCTCTTCCTGGCTAATTACCATCTTATGCAATTCCTCTTCCATGCGAAGCAGCCGTTTGGCCTCGGCAGATTCAATACGCGTAATGGGAATGCCCGTCATCTTGGAAACTACTTCAGCCACAACCTCGCCATTCACTACGCCTTCAATCTCAGCACGGCTTTCACGCCACTCTTTTTCAATGGTTTCCTTTTTCTTTTTTAGTTTATCCGCTTTATCTCTTAACCGCGCGGCCCTTTCAAAATCCTGGATTGCCACAGCTTCATCTTTGTCTTTTTCAAGTTTATTGATTTCCTCCTCTATGTGCCTTAAATCGGGCGGCTGGGTGGTAGCTTTAAGCCTTACCCTTGCACACGCCTCATCAATTACATCAATTGCCTTGTCGGGAAGAAATCTGCCCGTTATATAGCGGGTTGACAGTTCCGTTGCAGCCTCTAATGCTTCATCAGTGATTTGCACCTTGTGGTGCGCCTCGTATCGGTCTTTGAGGCCTTTTAAAATCTCGACAGTCTCGGTCTTTGTAGGAGGTTCGACAACGATTGTCTGAAATCTCCTTTCAAGTGCGCCGTCTTTTTCGATGTATTTTCGGTATTCGTCAAGGGTGGTGGCACCGATACACTGGATTTCCCCTCTTGATAAGGCAGGTTTTAAAACGTTGGACGCGTCAATCGCGCCTTCCGCGCCGCCAGCGCCAACCAGGGTGTGCAACTCGTCAATAAAGAGGATGACGTTTTTTACCCGTTTTACCTCGGACATAACGGCCTTAATCCGCTCCTCAAATTGCCCCCGGTATTTCGTACCCGCAACCATCATGGCAAGGTCAAGGGCAACGATTCTTCGGTCTCTGAGCAACTCAGGGATATTGCCCTGCACAACGGCTTGCGCGAGTCCCTCAACGATGGCCGTCTTTCCAACCCCTGCTTCGCCCAACAACACGGGATTGTTCTTCGTCCTGCGGCATAACACCTGAATTACCCGCTCGATTACCCCCTGCCGTCCGATAACCGGGTCAAGCTCGTGGTCCCGTGCCTGTTGCGTAAGGTCGCGGCCAAAGGCGTCCAGGGCCGGGGTCTTCGACTTCCCCTTCTTTTCGTCTTTTTCCGGATTTGCAGCGCCTTGAGTGGATTCCGCACCCAACAGGCCGATGACCTCTTCGCGCACGTCTTCCAGCTTTACCCCCAGGTTCAACAACACCTGGGCTGCAACGCCTTCCTGCTCTCTGAGTAAACCCAGGAGCAGGTGTTCCGTACCGATGTAGTTATGTCCCAAAGCCCGTGCCTCTTCCATCGCGTATTCCAGCACCTTTTTTACCCGTGGGGTAAAAGGCAACTGCCCTACGGAAACCAGGTCTGAACCGCTTTGGACGATTTTTTCCACTTCCAGGCGTATCTTCTTCATCTCTATATCAAGGTTTTGCAGGACGTTTGCCGCAACGCCGCTGCCTTCCTTCACTAATCCCAACAAAATATGCTCTGTTCCAATATATTCGTGGTTAAACCGCCTGGCCTCCTCTCGTGCAAGGGCCATAACCTTTCTGGCACGGTCTGTAAATCGATCAAACATAAATACACCTACCTTTCAACTTTATATCTTTTCCAGGCGTTTTCTTACGTACGCCGCTCGGATAATATTTCTTTGTGCAGACGAAAGTTCCCGTCCCTCTAGTTTTTGAAGGTGGCCGGGGAGCGTGAGGATAAAGAGCTCGTTCAATGTCTTCATCTCAACGTCGCTAATTATACCTAAATTGACTCCCATGCGCACCTGAGACAGCAAATGCATGATCTCTTCGGAAGAAATCATCCTTGCCACTTTCAACATGCCATAAGACCGCCACACGCGGTCCTCCAATTGCTCTTTATTTTCAGCAACCAGCGCCTTTCGCGCCATCCGCTCATAGTTGGTAATACGCGGAATCACGCTTTCTATGATTTCTATAATCTCCATTTCCGATTTGCCGAGGGTAAACTGATTCGATATTTGATACAGATCCCCCGAAACCTGAGTCCCCTCACCATATAATCCTCTCACCACCAGGCCAAGCTTCGCTACGGCATTGAACACCTTTTCAATATGGTGCGTCATTCCCAATGCGGGCAAGTGCAGCATAACCGAAGCCCTCATTCCCGTGCCTACGTTTGTAGGACACGCCGTCAGGTAGCCAAATCGTGAATTGTACGCATAATTCAACCTTTTTTCCAGTTTGTTATCAATGTCATCAATCGTTTTCCAGGCCTCACGCAACTCAAAGCCGGAGCGTATTACCTGAATCCTCAAATGGTCCTCTTCATTAACCATAAGACTGATCGTCTCCTCCTTGCCAAAGGCGACCCCCCTTTCGCCTTCGCCCCCCGCATGTTCACGGCTGATAAGGTGCCGCTCTACCAGGAAGAGCCTGTCAATCGAGGTAATATCGGCCAGATTAACGTAGCAGATGTCCGGTGTAATGTCAGCATCCTTGATCTTGTTCCGCACGGTCAATTCAAGTTCCTTCTTTTGTTTGACGTTGGCCCTTGAAAGGAATGGGAATCTGGCAACGTTCCGCGCCAGGCGGATCCGGCTGCTTATTACAATGTCCGACTCGGAGCCGGTTCCCCTCAGCCATTCTCCGGTATTGTCCGCTAAATCGCTAATTTTCACCATTATCGTCACCCGAAAGTTCGTAAATCTTGTCTCTCAATTCAACGGCCTTCTCATAATCTTCTTTTTCAACCGCCTTGTTTAGCTCACTTCTCAAAAGCATGAGTTCGTTCTTCTTGATCATTTCCCTTCCGGCCCTGGAAGGCACCTTTCCTACGTGCTGCGTGCCGCCATGCATCTTTTCCAGCAGTGGAGTCAGACCTTTCCTAAAGATGGTGTAGTCCATCGGGCAACCCAATCGTCCGTGGGACCGAAATTCCAAATAGGTCAATCCACAAACGGGACAAACGATTTTTGACATCTCACTGACTTCCGGCGCCACCTGATTAATAAGGCTGGCCAGAATCTCGGTTGGCGAAGGCATCTTCGCAAGATGGGTATTGACGTTCTGGGCGCAATCTTCACACAGGTGCCGCTCTTTTTTTACCGCACCCGTTATTTCCGTCAAGTGTACCGTAGCGTGTTTTTTGTTGCATGATTCGCATTTCATTCTCTGTTATCCTTACAAACAAACCGGCGAAACTTCTTGAGAGATGTTTAGACTGAAGACTGAAGGTTGAGGACCTTACCTAACCGAAGCCTTTAACCTTCAGTCTTCAGCCTATCTACCTAAACAGCTTTATGCCTTCTCCCATCTTAACACATCTAAGACTTTTCCTAAAGAACTTTTTTCAGATACTATTTCCTGCCTAATCCTGTTTTCCTTTTCCAGGCAGTCCATGCCATAATTTACCCGTACCTCAGCCTCGCGGGAGGATATCACCATCAGTCCATCCTCGTCGCCTATAATCCAATCACCGGGATTGATTTCAATCCCGGCAATAGAAATCGGCACATTAATCTCCCCAAACCCCTTCGGCTCACCCGCCATCGGAGTCACCAACTTCGCAAAGGCAGGGAACTGCAACTTCCTGATATCGGCAACGTCCCGTATTGCCCCGTTTATTACCACACCGGCAATTTTCTTTTGCAATGCGCTGCAGGTAGCTAGCTCTCCCCACACGGCAGGCCCAACCCCACCGGCGTCAATCACGATTACGTCGCCTTCCTGTGCAATGTCTATGGCCTCTACCGGTTTTGCCCAATCTCCTGGATAAGTCCGAACGGTAACCGCAATTCCCACTAATTTGACGTCAGGACATATCCGGCGCATCTCCGTAATGCCTTCCGCCCGGTGACCACCATCTGAGATATTTGCTGTAGAAAGCCTGAACAACGCGTCCCTGATGCCTTCCCTGCTTACACGGGTAAACAGGGTCGTGGCAATCCTCCGGTTTTCTTCGATGGCCTTTTTGATGCTCGCCGCCGCAGCCTTTGCATCCGCAGCTTTAGTAATGTAGCCGCCGACAATGACAATGCTTGCCCCGTTATTCACGGCGTCTACCGCATTTTCAGAATTTATGCCGCCTGCTACCGCAATGGGGATTTTCACCCGACTGCTGATGCTGCGCAGCGTGTCAAAGGGAGTACTTCCGTGCATCTGGTCGTCTATGGCCGTATGAACGGCCACATAATCCGCCCCCCATTTTTCCACGTCACAAACACGGTCTTCAACCGTACTATCGTTCAAAAAATCTACACAGATTTTAATACCGTAATTCTTCCCTGCCTGTATACATTCTTTAATCGTTGAATCAGGGGCATTTCCCATGACAACGGCAATATTTGCCCCTGCCTTGGCTGCAATTTCCATTTCGGTGCGGCCGGCGTCCATGGTCTTCATGTCGGCAACCAACGTTACGCCGGGGAATAAACTCCTGAAGTGGCGCACCGCGTTCATACCCTCGCTCTTAATAAGCGGAGTGCCGATTTCAATCCATCCGGCGCCCCCTTCAACGGCCTCACGGGCAACCTTTACGGCCCTGTGAAGATCAACAAAATCAAGAGCCACTTGCAATATTGCCATTATTATTTCCCGGTAACGGTAAAAGAACTGTTATTCAAAATACGTAGCGCCGCAACGTTCTGATTCCCAGGTAGTAACCCTGGAGACCTTTATTCCGGCGGGCAAGGCGCGCACGAGATCGTGGTAGAGCACTTTGGAGAGGTTTTCCGTCGTAGGATTGAGTATTTTGAAATCTGCTGTTTCATTAAGGTAGGAGTGGTCGAACTTATGTAGTATTTCCCCAATAATTTTCTTTGCGTCTCTGAAATCCATCACCATGCCCAACGAATCCAATTTCCCTGACGCAAGGACAACCTGAACCTTCCAGTTATGCCCATGAAGCCTCTCGCACTGTCCTTGGTATTCCCGCAGGTTGTGCGCCGCGGCAAAATCAGTTTCAACAATAAGTTCAAACATGTATTACTTTCCAAAAAATAACCCGTTTTTCAAGCCTCTGAGGGTTGTATCGTTCAGAGCAAAATCCGGCAAATGAAACTCTTTTCACGGAAAATCTTAACACCATCAAAAATAAAAGTCAAGGCATTTCTAACCGCTTCCAGCGGGCTTAACCACTCATAGGGAATCCAGTTAATGCTATAAAGATTTTTCCGGATGTTTTTAATCAGAAGCACTTTATTTCACAAGAGAAAATTGATATATTGTGACATACGTCACAGACCCTGTTGGAAAAAAATGTTATAATGACGTTTAATTACTCTATTAAAAGTAATCCATTTTATGAAACATATTTCTTGTTGTTCGGGTCTTTTTAAGGAAAGGATGGTTTTATTAAAATGCAATTTTGCCGTAATCTTTAATACCAGGGAACGTCATCACTATTTTTTTAGGAGGAAAGTACTATGAAGTTTAAGTTAGGTTTTTTAGGAGTAGCTGTTTTCTTTGTTTTACAGGCGTTCTTTTTGCAAAATGAGGCGTACCCGTCTCTCCAAAAGGTCAATATGGGGGTGTACGGCGCACAGGTGAGTGACATCGCCGCATACAACAACGGCGGTTCATCCGAGATACTCATTGCCGCTGACAGCATCAAAGGCGTCTACCAATGGACGTCCGGCGCCACTTCTTGGCAGGCAGTAACCTATCCCGCCGTTGTAGGAAAGGCCTCACAGATAGAAATGAATCTTGCGTCCGGCTATGAAAACGACGTGTATGCGGTCATATCAGATACAACGGGTATCGTTATGCTCTATGGAAGCGACAGCGGCGGCTCATTGGGAAGCTGGTCAAGCATCTTCTCCATTATGGGTCCTCACCTCTTACTTGGGCACAGTTCCGGCATGTACGTTGGAACTTTCGATGGAAAGGTTTACCGGTCTACCGGTGGGGTTTCCGATTCTTTTGACCTTCTCTATAGCTTCGGCGCCGAAGTTACCTCAATTTCAGTATACGATAGTAATACGTTTTTTGCCGTCACCCGGTCCGGCCCTGTAACCACCCTCTATCTACAAACACCAATTTCACGGCAGTTTCTCTTGACCCGAACAACGCGGATACCGCTTATGCAGCCGTAGGTAATTGCATTTACGAAACTACGGACGGCGGGACAAGCTGGGCGGTATTCAGCACCTCTTGCAGCAGCACCCATGAGGACGTCAACGTGTTGGAATTTGACGATATTATGGCCGGCACTGCATCGGGCTTGTTTTCTTTTGCGGAAAAGCCGGATGCTAAGGGTAAGATATCAGGCCTTGTCGTAAGTACAGCAAATAAGCCGATTCCCTCCGCAGAAGTAAGTATCAAAGGCGTAAAAACAGAATTCACTTCGACTACCGAGTCGAAAGATAACGGGTCTTTTAGCTTTTCAGGTTTAGAAGCGGATACCTACTACATTACCGCCATGAAAAATGGATACAAGCCGTCAACTCAAAAGGTAAAACTGAAAAAAGACGAAGTAAAGAAGAATCTTAAGATCAAGCTGATAAAGAAAAAGAAGTAGCGCTGCACAACCGTTATAGTTGTACCATAGTAGGGGCGAACGATCGTTCGCCCCTACCTCGTAACCCCAAATTGTTGTTTGATTACTCAGGAAAAATGTTACACTTGTGAAACTTTGCTTGTAGTCTAAAACAAAATAAGGAAAACCCATTATGCATCATGCCATATCTTTCGATACCCATGAAAACGTTAAAAAGCTCAAAGCCGTTGGTTTTACAGAGGAGCAAGCCGAGACACAAACCAATATCATTGCTCAATTAGTAGAAGAACAACTAGTTACCCGACAATATCTTGACGAACGTCTCAAAGAACTTGAAAATAAACTTATTCTCCGACTGGGCGGCATGATAGTGATTGCTATCAGTGTTGTCGCCACACTGGTTAAGATTCTTTAGGGGAATGCCGCTCAAAAAAAAATACAAGGAGGAAGGAGAAGGAACTTTTGACCGTACCGGAACCATGATCGTAGCAATTGTCAACAACGACGCCTGAATGGGAACCCCAGTTCTTGCGTTGCATTAACTTGTCACCTTTCGTATAAAACTACTTTTCCAGCAAATCCCTGCGATTAATAAGTTCGGAAAGAAGTGTTTCGGGATCAGAGGAGATGACCAGGAGTTGATGATGCTTTGGCTGTATGAAGCCCTCCTGCAAGACATGGTTAATAAATGCCAGCAACAAGTCAAAATAACCGTCAACGTTGAGTAATCCGATGGGCTTTGAGTGCAATCCCAGTTGCGACCAGGTAAGGATTTCAAAGAATTCGTCAAGGGTTCCATAGCCGCCAGGCATGGCAATGAAGAGGTCTGATAGCTCTGCCATCATCGCCTTTCGCTCGTGCATACCGGAAACAAACCTTAGTTCGGTTAAGTCTTGATGGGCAATTTCATTGGAGGAAAGGGCATGAGGGATTACGCCTATAACTTCTCCTTTTTCTTTTAAAACAGCGTCTGCAATAACCCCCATTAATCCGACGCTGCCGCCGCCGAAGACGAGTCCCATGTTGTGTGAAACGATTGCCTTGCCCAATTGCTGTGCAACCTTTGTGTAAATGGGCCGCCCGCCTGAGCTGGCGCCACAAAATACACATACGCGATTGGTGAGTTTAGTGATTTCCATTATTGTCGTTGTAATTAAGGATTACCCTTTTCTTTCACCATCTTCATCTTGATACGCGCAATTGCGCCGGATGGATTTAGGTCTTTGGGACACGCCTCCTGGCAATTAAAAACCGTGTGGCAACGCCATACGCCCTGCTCATCGTTTACGATTGACAGCCTCTCCGAACGCGCACCGTCCCTTGAATCAGACAGAAACCTGTCGAGATTAAGCAATGCCATGGGGCCCGGATAATTTACATGGGATGCCGTAACGGGGCATGATACATGACAGCAGGAACAGAGGATGCAATCAATCAGTTTGTCGAGTTTTGCCCTTTCTTCCTGGCTTTGGGGATGCTCTCCCTCTGCCGGTAACGGCTTGCCCGTAATTAAATAAGGCCTTATTTGTTCATATTTTTCCCAAAAGGGTTTCATGTCTACGAAAAGGTCCTTATGTACCTTCAGGTTTGCCAGGGGGCTGATGGTAACGGCGCCGGGCCCAAGTTTCGAGACCAGGGTATTGCAGGCCAAACGGTATTTCCCGTTGATATACATAGCGCAGGAGCCGCATATTGCCGCCCTGCATGAGGAGCGGTATGCGAGGGAATGGTCGAGCCGTTGCTGGATGTAGTTAAGCCCCTCAAGTACGGTTAAATCTTTACGTAAAAAGGGGATTTCAAATTTTTGGAAGTGTGGTTTTTTATCTTTGTCCGGATCAAAACGACTGATGTTGAAGATAACCGTTTCTTTTCCCATAGTAGCGCCCTATTAATAATGTGCAAGTAGGGCAAGGCTTTAGTCTTGCGGCTCTCTGAATATGCACCTGTGATTGCAGCAACCATAAAAGGGTCGCCCTACTGTTATTTTTCGTTCCCAAGCTCCAGCTTGGAAACGAGCGTAAATCATGTCGCCCCTTCGGGGCTTGTATTCTTTTATTATCTTTACAGGGGGCTACACCCCCCCCCGCTATATCCTGTCAGCCTTTCAGTCCTAACTTTGAATTTTCTATCCAGTAAATAAACCCATTTGACAGATTGTTCGTGTTCATACGTAAGGACACGGGCACCGTGTCTCTACTCAAACAAGGCGTTTACAAAGGTGTCGGGGTCGAAGCGTTCTATGTCCTCTGGTTTTTCGCCAAGACCGACGAATTTTACCGGGACATCGATCTCATTGCGCATACCAAGCACAATGCCGCCCTTTGCCGTGCCGTCCAATTTTGCCAAAAATATGCCCGAAATGTCTACCGTCTGCTTAAACATCTTTGCCTGAGAGACGGCATTCTGGCCGGTTGTTGCATCAAGCACCATCAACACCTCGTGAGGCGCGCCAGGTAATCTCTTTGCAATAACCCGTTTGATCTTACCGAGTTCGTTCATCAGATTCTCGTGGGTGTGCAACCGTCCGGCCGTATCAACGATCAGCACGTCGTATCCCCTTGCGATACTGGCTTCCAGGGCGTCATAAGCAACCGCCGCTGGGTCGGAACCCGTATGATGCTTCACGATTTCCGCACCAATACGTTTACACCAAATCTCCAATTGTTCAACTGCGGCGGCCCTGAAGGTGTCACTTGCAGCAACCATGACTTTTTTGCCTTCCTTAATAAAAAGATGGGCAAGTTTTGCAATCGACGTCGTTTTCCCAGCCCCGTTTACTCCAACAACCATGATAACGGTGGGTGGCACCGGGGCATATTGAACGTCCGTCTGCCAGGCGCGGAGATATTCCTTCAACTTCGCTTTTATAAAACCCTGAATCTGCGTAGTTTCCGTTATCGCTTTAGATTCCCAGGCCGTGTTCAGTTCCTGTAATAATTTCTGGACGGGCTTTACCCCAATATCCGCGCCGATAAGTATGTCCTCAAGTTCTTCGAGAACCGATTTGTCTATGTTTTTTTTAAAGGAAAAAATGCCCTTTAGTCGCGACCAAAAACGGCCGCGTGTCTTTTCCAAACCGATCTTCAGCCGGTCAACCGGAACGGTTGGCGGCGCTACCGGAGGAATTGGTGCAACCGGTGGCTTCGGAACCGCCACTACCTTTTCTTCAACAACTGGCTTTGGCGGTACAATCGGTGGAATCGGCGCTACCGGCGGCGTTGGAACCGCCACGACCTTTTCTTTAACGACTGGCTTTGGCGGTACAACCGGAGGAATCGGCGCTACCGGCGGCTTCGGAACCTCGACAACCTTTTCTTTAACGACCGGCTTTGGCGGTACAACCGGTGGAATCGGCACTACCGGTGGTTTTGGAACCACCACTGGCGCAACGACTACCGGTTTCTCCACGGTAACGGCGGGTTTTCCAACGGCAATCGCAGCAACTTCACCCTCTGGCGGAGCGGGGAGCAACGTTACCTTATCGCCATCCCAAATAACGATCTTGCGCGGTTCTATCGAAAGGTTTTTAAACCAATGCCACCAGCCTTTTTTCTGCTTTACAGGCTTTTGGCTTGGTAAGGTATTCTTTTCAGGGGTTTTGTCTTTATTTGAAAACTGCTCCACGAATTACACTCTCCTCATGTTAAAATGGACCTTTTAAGCTCACTAACTAAACTGCCCGGAATGGTTACTAAAGCGATGGGCGTCTCCGCCTTCCTTTCTCCGTGAAAATCAGAACCACCGGTTGCAATCAAGTTATGCTTTTTTGCTATCGTAAGATACTTCTTGACGTCCTGGGGGGTATGCGCAGGATAGTAAACCTCAATCCCCTTGAGGCCGAATTTAACCAGTTCTTCAATGACTTGATCTCTTTGCGTCAGTCCGGGATGCGCCAAGGCGGAAGCGCCTCCGGCGTCCTTAATCAATTCAATTGCTTGTTGCGGGGTAAGCGTTTTCTTGGGAACGTAAGCGGGTCCGTGATCGCCGATGTATCTTGAAAAAACCTCCGCCATCGTTTTGCAATACCCGTGTTTCAATATCGTTTCGGCAATGTGCATACGGCCGGGAGACGCCTTTCCCGCGAGGGTGAAGATTTCTTCCGCGCCAACGTTCACGTTAAGCCCGTGTAGTTTATCTACGATTGCATAAATGCGTTTTCGCCGGTCTTCGTGCGACTGCTTCAATATATTTTGCAATGAGAGGTTATTGACGTCAATAAAATAGCCCAATATGTGGATTTCAGCGGGGGCGAGATATGCGGAAAGCTCTATGCCGGCAATGACGTTGATATTTTTGCCTTGTCCATAGCGGGCAGCAGCGATAACGCCGTCAACGGTGTCGTGGTCCGTAATGGAAATAGTTGTAACGCCCAGCCGGATGGCCTCATCTACAACCTCCTCCGGCGACATCGTTCCGTCGGAAAGGTTGGTATGGACGTGTAAGTCCGCGTTGCCGTAATCGATTTCAGGAATGGCTTGAATATTTTCTGCCCCTGCGGTTGCCGGCAGTTGCCCAGCGCCAAATTGGGTGTATATCTTGTCCAAAATGCCGTTGACGAAGGTACCCGAATTTTTTGTGCTGAATTTTTTTGCAAGGTCTATGGCCTCATTGATGGAGACCTTTGGAGGAATATCTTCCCGGTATTGGAGTTCGTATACGCCCAATCGCAAAATATTCTTGTCGATAATGGCCATGCGGTGCATATCCCAATGCTCTGCAACACGGGAAATCTTCTCGTCGATTTCCTCTTTATGAGAGCGGCAACCCTGGATAAGTGACATGGCAAACTGGTATATGTCCTGTTTATCGGTATTTTCTTTGCAGAATGCTTCAATATCACCGGTCATATAGTCGCTTCGTAAATCAAGTTGATAAAGGGCTTGGAGGGCAAGTTCACGGGCAATCGTTCTATTACGCATGGTTTATTCGATTTTATAAGAGCAATAAAAGACAAAAAAATAATGTATGAAAATGGAACGGCTTAGTTAATCTAATGGTAACAACTGGGGGTTGCGTCTGAGAGGATGGAACTACTATAAATACGCTAACCTCGGTTTTTTGTTTTAACTCCGGCCTGGATTTGCTCAAAAAGATTTACCATCTCCACGGCGGATAACGCGGCTTCAGCGCCCTTGTTTCCCGTTTTTGCCCCGGCGCGGTTGATGGCCTGTTCTAAGGTCTCCGTTGTTATGACCCCATTAATGGTTGGAATACCGGTAGATAACCCTACCTGGGCGATCCCTTTCGCGGACTCGCCAGCCACGTAATCAAAGTGCGCTGTTTCTCCGCGAATAACGGCGCCAAGGCAAATAAGTGCACTGTATTTGCCGCTTTGCGCCACTTTCAGGGCAGCCACCGGAATTTCGTATGCGCCAGGTACCCAAAAGACGTCGATACTGCTATCATCAACGCCATGCCGTACAAGGCAGTCAAGGGCGCCATCCAGCAATCGCTTTGTAATAAAATTATTAAACCGGCTGGCAATAATCCCAAAAGTCTTACCAGTGCCGATTAAATTTCCATTAAATTCTTTGCTCATTACGGACTGCCTCTTTGTGTTGTTTGTTTAGAGTCTGCCATACGTAGGGCAAGGCTTTAGCCTTGCAACTGTCTGAACATATACCAGCGATTGCAACCCTGAAGGGTCGCCCTACTGTTGCTTTGAAATTCCTAGTACATAAATTAAGTCACCTACGTCGATGGCTTTTTGTAGCGCCGACCTTCATGGTCGGCAATGGCATTGGGAAGCCCCACCACCAACGGGGGATGAACCACCGCGCTACGAGCTTGTTTCGAGCTGAGATAATAGCATATACCTATATAGCTTGCAAGGCTTTTCTCTATGTTTCCATGTTCTCTTGTGTATTTGTGTTTTCCTTTGTAATTTCAAGACTTTCAAGGATTTTTAAAACACGGGATGCGGTGTTTTCCCATGAAAAACGGCGCGCCATTTTTATCGAATTAGCACTCATCGTTGACAACGCCAATGGGTCATTCAACGCCACGAACAGCGCTTCGGCGATGGCGGCTGGGTCCGTAGGATCGAAATAGGTAGCCGCTTCTCCGCAAATTTCCAGCATGGGTTCTCTGTTTGAGGCGAGGATGGGTGCGCCGCAGGACATGGCCTCCACCATGGTCATGCCAAATGATTCGCACGTTGAGGGGTTCACAAATAACACGCAACTCGCGTATAAGTACGGCAAATGCCCGTAAGGGACTTCACCCAGGAAGATAATCCGGTCTTCAAGTTTCTGTTCCGTAATAAAGGCGTGCAGTTCCTGGTAATACACGACGTCAAAACACCTGCCGGCAAAGACAAGCCGGATGCGGTCGTCTATCTTCCCCTTTAAGTGCGCAAATGCCCGGATAAGCTCTAAAAAGTTCTTGTATCGCTGGATGTTTGATACAAAGAGGATAAACCTGCCTAAGTCGTATTTCTTCAGCGGCTGTTCGCAAGGTAACGGATGAAACATTTCTCCATCAATACCATGATAAACAACCTCAGCATACTTCAGTGAAACACCGGACTCCTCTACCACGCGACACGCCTTCATTGATGGGAAGATAACCCCCTGCGACTTGTTGATTGATAAAACCGTCAGCCATTTGAGCAGTTTTAACCTCAGTGAACTCAAACGTCCCCGTCCTACAGAAACAGTATTGCCAAACGGCTCAATGTTTTGTATCATAGCCACATTTGGTATTTTGGAAAAAAGGGGCGCTACGTTTGCAGGTGAAAAAAGCACGTCAACCTTCAACCTCTTTAACAACAACACCAGGAACGTCTGCTCCCAGCAAAGCCTGAGTAATGGACTTAGGGAGGGTATTTTTAGCGGTAAAAAGGTGAAGCGGGGATGCCGGAAATACAACATACTCCACCCTGCTGTGGTTGTAAGAACTACGTAGTGGTGAACCGTCTCTGTTTTTGATAAACCGGCCAGCAGGTTTTTTATGTAGATTACCCCCCCACCTGCAACGACCGAAGTAGCATTTATGGCAATTTTCATTATTTTATCCTGGCAAATTGACGCTGTTCACAGCGGTGAACACAGAGAAACTATGTTCATCAGAAAAATGAAGCACGGGCTTCCAGCACACCCACGTTCCCAAGCTGGCGCTTGGGAACGAAAAGAAACGGGAGAAGGAAGCTGGAGCTTCCGGCACAAGCACATTCCAAAGCTGGAGCTTGGGAACGAGAGAAGTTCTGGCCTTTTTGTTTGCAGCCAAAAGCATTGCTAGGTAATTTGTGGTTCCAAGCGTTTTTAATCAGTCAGGGTTTTCGGATTTTAGAGAAGTTCTGAAATCTTTGGTTGCGATCAAAGGCAGCGCTAGTATAACGTTTCATTAAAATATATACATAGTTAAAGGTGTCATTATGATTAGTTTAATGCCTTGTAGGTAAATCACTTAAGACAGATTTATGTTGTTTGCAATGGCAAATACTATGTCAATGTTTTAATGAAACGCTATACTAGTGCTTAATTGCAATAACAAGCGATATATTGCAATAACAAGCGATATATGTTATCGCCTTTGGTGACAATAAGTACGGGGATTGTAATTTAAAAACCATATCGCTAATTTATGCAATTAAGCACTAGGTCTATTTGTTGTTAAATTATTTTTGACAGGATAACAGGATAGTCAGGAGAAATAATCCCGCTAATCCTGTTATCCTGTCAAAAATTAATTCGGCGTAACGACTTCTTTTTTTTAAATTTTTCTTCGTATCACAACAATAATTCGTGAAATTCGTGTAATTCGTGTCTCTGTTGTTAAGATTTATTTGGTTGCGGCTTTGCCGCGCCAGGAAATCTGTGGTTCCGGATGTTTTTTAGAAATGACTACTCGCTAGCTATATCACATAAACAATCACCATAAACCCTCCCGAAAGCAATCATGCATTCAATAAAAAATATTTCCCGAAACGCGGCCTTGCTCTGCGATAAAATAATTATCGGATTACTGCTCGCCGCGGTTACCATCATACCGCTTTTCTTTGATATCCGGCTTTACAGTGTTTTTGACCTGAGCAAAGTGGCCTTCTTATACCTGCTGACCATTATGATCACGTCGTTGTGGACAATCATACTCATCTTCAGGCCGGAAATCAGGCCGACCCGCACGGCGCTGGATATTCCCATCCTGGCCTATCTGATCGTCTTTATTATCTCTTCACTCCTGTCAATAAACCCCCTCATGAGCCTGCTCGGCACCTACAAACGCTTTGAAGGCTTAAGCGCCACGGTATGTTACCTCATGATCTTTTACGTCACGGCCAATTTTGTGTCCACGAAAAAGAGGTTGTATCTCCTCATTATTACACTCGTTGCCGGCGCTACCGTTGCTTCAGGGTACGGGATCGCACAACACCTGGGTTTTGACATGTTCAAATGGAGTACGTTCCAAACCTGGCGCGTCTTCTCCACCTTTGGAAACCCGGTATTCTTTTCCGCTTATCTCGTCATGACCCTGCCGCTGGCTGCCGTCCTGCTTTTCAATGCGCCTTTTCAGAAAAGCGATGGGCGGCATTTGCTGAACACACCCGCTATATGGACGTTTTTGGCGCTGTCATTAACCATTTATACCGCATTTTGGCTCACCAACACCCGCGCCTGTTTTATCGCGTTAGTGGGGAGCTTCATCCCCTTCCTTGTCCTTGTTTTTCCCAAAAACACTGCTGAACGGTATCGTTTTGGCGCATTGATTGTTTCACTTATCGCGTTAGGATTCTTTTTTAATGTAAGATACGAAACGTCAATTGTCAAACACAAACACGAAACGACCTATATCAAATATCTCACCGACGACACCCAGCCTGCCGGCAATCATAACGAACAATCTGCGCAGCAGAAAGCCGTCGCGGAAAGGCCTCCCGTCTTTTATGACACTCACAGCAAACCCAGACCGGAATATGCAAAAAAATACCCGGTTAACGGTTCATCCTTCTCTCGCATATTCCAGTATCTGGCTGCGATTGAAATTATCAAGGACTACCCAATCCTGGGTATCGGCCCGGACACAACGGGCATTGTATATCAAAAATACCTGGCAAAGGTCTTTTCAGTAGAAGAAAGCGATAATGGTTTTCAATTCCCCCGGCAGGATAGAATCCACAACGACATACTTGACACAACCGTCACGCGCGGTTTTATCGGTCTCGCCACCTATCTATGGCTGCTCGCCGCGCTCGGCGTGTACGTTATAAAAAGCTACCGCCGTTTAACCAACCAAAACAAGATTGTGCTGTTAGGGTTGTCGTCAGGCATACTCTGCTATCTTATCCAAAACGAATTCAGCTTTGGAAACACGCCCGTCTCAACCATCTTTTGGGTACTGATGGGACTTTGCATTTCCGTAGTCAAAATAAATGATGCTGAAAAAGCCAAAAATACGGACAAGACCGGATTGCCGTTGAAAACGGGGGTGGCAGACAGCAATGGTGTCAAATCTCAGTCCCTTCAGTCTCACGACGTCTCCACGCCCCGCCCTCACGCTGTATATCGGATACTGTGCTGCGGCATCGTAATGTTGGCGCTGGGTCTTGCGGCGTTTTTTGTCTTCCGCATCTATAAGGCCGACGTCTGTTTTGAATACGGAAGAAGGCTGCTGGTATTTGAAAGAGAGAACGCGCAGGCCTTACCGGGAAAAGGCGTATTTGTTGTTGAAACTGCCGTGCAGCTCAATCCGTATGAAACCTTTTACCGGGACGAACTGTGCAGGTCATATCTACAACTTGCAACGACTACCAAGGACGAGACGTGGATGCAAAAGGCTTATGCAGAGGCCGGGAATTCGCTTGGACTCATACCACAACATTTTATAGGATTCTTCCACCTCGGCCTTATTTATCAGACGTTAGCAGAACAGTTCAATAAGAATACCATAAAAGAGGCCGAATTCTGTTATAAAAAAGCCATTGAGCAGGACCCGTTTCAAGCGCCATTTTACGGCAATATCGCCTCTTTATACCGGGAAAACAGCAACCTTAACACGGCAATATCGGCGCTCTACCAAGCGCACATCACCCGCCCGGAAGAACCCGGCTACGTGGTGCGGTTGATAAATGCCTATTTACAAAAAGATGACTTGCAAAATGCGATTATTTGTTCAAAAAGGCTCACCGCCCTTCTCCCTTCGGAACCTGCTTATCACAGCAACCTTGGGGCGCTTCTTTATAAGGTGGGCAAATACGAAGACGCCATCCCATCTTTCCAAAAGGCCGTGGCGCTAAAACCAGGAGACGCCGCTTACGTCCAAAATCTGGCCGGCGCCTATAACATCACGGGAAAAGAAGGAGAAGCATTAGAATTACTTACGAGATTCAACAATGCGAATCCCCAACATAATTCGGTTCAGATACACCTGTTTCTGTCCGGTATTTATTACAAAAAGGCCGATTGGGAAAACGTTGTTTCTGCCTGCAAAAAGGCTATTGCGATTGACAAGAACGCCGCAGAGGCGCTTAAACTGCTGGGGTTCGCATATTGCAACTTGAATAAGAATAGTCTTGCGGAAGAGCCGTTACGGCAGGCGCTCGCCTTGCTCCCCGGCAACCAGGAAATTTCGGAATTGCTGAAAAAATTGGCGGACAAAAAGGAAGGGAAACAGTAGGGTAAGGCTTCAGCCTTGCTCCTTTCTGCATATTTACCAGAGATTGCAACCCTAAAGGGAGGACAAACTCAGCCTAACCGTATTAACAACACAGCCCCAAAGGGGCGCAATACGACAGCCCAGGGCAGCGCCCTGGGTTTAGCATTATTAGCAAAACAAGCCCTGAAGGGGCGATATTGGGTACAAAATAA
>JACVXV010000139.1 GCA_015661205.1 Candidatus Brocadiaceae bacterium | reverse complement strand
TATAAATCACTGGGTTGCCTGCAAACAGCCATGTATCATACACTTGGTAATTTGCCGGAACCAATACTTACCCACAGATTCTGCGGATGAGGCTAAATTGAAAAGGCTGACAAATCCCGCCTAACCGTATTAGCAACATAGCCCCGGAGGGGCGGCCTGTTTGTAGCAACGGCATTGAAACATCGTAAAAGCTCCGTAGGAGCGGCCTGATATATGCTTTCAGTTGGTAGGGTGGGCATTGCCCACCATTCTAGTCACAAACGTGGTGTTGGGCAGATTTGCCCTGTTATGATCTTACCGGACAGTTGTGTATTGGCGGGCAATGCCCGCCCTACGGACGAAGTATCTACCAGCGCCTTGAACAAGGCGGCGTGGCGTGTGTCGAATGTCAGGCGTTCGGGGTGCCACTGCACGGCAACGAGAAATGGGTGTCCCTCGCATTCAAACGCTTCTATTATCCCGTCTGAGGTACGTGCCGTGGCTTTCAGACCTTTACCCAGTTTCTTAACGGCCTGGTGATGGGCGCTGTTGGTATTGAGCACGTCTGCCCCGATTATCTTGTAGAGAATGGTGTTTTTTTCTATCGATACGGAATGGCTACACTTCTCGCCTTTTGCCGGCTTATGGGTTATGGCGGTTTTGGCCTCCGAAGGGACGTCTTGTATCAGCGAGCCACCATAAGCGACGTTTACCAACTGAGCGCCATAGCATAGCGCCAGGATGGGTTTCTTCCTTTCCAGGGCAAGCTGCAAAAGGAGGTTGTCAAAAACGTCCTTGTCGGCGTGGACGCAATGAGTCTTTTCACGCCTTTCCTCCCCGTAGCGGGAGGGTGGCACGTCATCCCCTCCGGTGAGGAGTAATCCGTCCATCCGCTCCAGAAGACATTCCATGTCGTCCCTGTTCTTAACAAGGGGCAGCAAAAAAGGAATGCCGCCCGCCATAAGGATGGCGTCAACGTAGTCCCGGTAAACGAAAGAATGGGGCTTTGTATCATCCTCATAGTCACAGTTGATGCCGATAATTGGTTTCATTCAAAAATCCTTTCAATGACCTTTTTTACCGCGCAAATAACGTCATCCGTATCAGCCTCTGTCAGTTTTGCGGAAAGGGGTAGGGATATTGTCCTGTCGGAAACAAATTCGGCATTGGGGAAATCGCCTCGTTTTAACCCGAAGGTGTTTGCATAGTACGGATGCAAATGCAGGGCGACGAAGTGGATGCCCGTGCCGATGTTTTCGATGTGAAGGCCTTGCTGAAAGGCATCCCGGCTGATGTCCGTCGCATCAATATCGAGCAGCGGCGTATAGAGGTGGCGGGCATGCACGGTATCTTTTTCCACGGGGGCAGGAACAATCAGGGGCAATTCCTGAAATGCCCGGTCGTATTTCTTCCAGATTTTTTCCCGAATCTTGAGGTAATTGCCGACGCGCTTCAACTGGTGGATGCCTAAAGATGCCTGGATATCCATCATATTATATTTGTAACCGGGAAAAACCACCTGGTAATGCTTGAACCCTTCGTCGGAATAGCGGTGCCACGCGCCTTTGCTCATGCCGTGCAAGCCGTACATTTGCACCTTTTCAGCCCAATCCTTGTTATTCGTCGTCACCATGCCGCCCTCACCGGTGCAAACGTTTTTGGTAACGTAGAAGCTGAAGACGGACATGTCGCCAAAACTACCCACCTTCTGCCCCTTATATTCCGCCTCAATGGCGTGTGCGGCATCGCTGATAACCAGCAAGCGGTGTTTTTTTGCAATGGACATAATGGCGTCCATATCGCAAGGCCTCCCTGCAAAATGGACGGGGACAATTGCCTTTGTCCGTTTTGTTATTTTTTCCTCAATGAGATTCGGGTCGATGTTCATCGTGTGCTTATCAATATCGACAAATACCGGCCTGGCCCCGATGTGCGTAATAACGTTAGCGGTGGCGGCAAAGGTCAGCGGCGTCGTAATAATCTCATCACCGTGTCCGAGACCCGACACGAGCATGGCGAGGTGAAGCCCTGCCGTGCACGAATTGAGCGCCATGGCGTACTCTGCCCCGATATATTTTTTAAACATCTCCTCAAATTTGACCACCTTGGGACCGGTCGATAACCAACCGGAACGTAATGTTGCCACTACTTCACGTATCTCTGCCTTTTCAATCCTGGGACTGCCGAAAATAAGAAATGACTTCCGTACCGGTTTATGTTTTTTTGTGGCCATAGTTTTCTATAATGTATTACGAAAATGGTAAATAAATCAGGTCGCCAACGGCGACAGCTTCTTTGTAACGCCGGCTTTCAGCCTGCTGTATGCACGGAAGCCGGCAGGCTGGAAACCTGGAATTTATCATTTGCGATTTACGCTAGCGCTGAATAAGGATGAATTGTCTCCAACACCTTATCTTCATCTTGTTGCGCAAAATACAAATCCCAACGCAACTGTAAATTCATCCAAAAATCAGCAGACATATTGAAAAACTTTGCCAAACGCAAGGCCGTGCTTGGGGTTATCCCCCTGCGGCCATTGATAATATCATTGACGCGTTGATAAGGAACGTGGATATTATTCGCCAGGTCTCGTTGAGTAATACCCATGGGACTAAGAAACTCTTCCAAAAGCATTTCACCCGGATGGGTAGGTATGCGGCTTGTCGGAACGCGAACCATTTTTAATCTCCTGCATATATCTTTAGTGATAATCAACAATCTCAACTTGGCCGGGGCCTAAATTCGTCCACACAAAGCAAATACGGTACTGGTCATTAATGCGAATACTATGCTGCCCTTTTCTATCCCCAGACAAGGCTTCAAGTTTATTTCCTGGGGGGACTTTTAATTCGGTTAGAGCAGTTACAGAGTCAAGTTGGTCTAGTTTTCGTGCGGCAAATTTCCATAATAAAGTCGGGCAAATCTTTCGCGCCTCTTTGGTATTCTTGCCGTTAAAAATATTTTCTGTTCCCGTATTTTTAAAGGACTGGATCATGCCAACATAATAGCATGACAATCATGCTATATCAATATCTGAGTTTTGCAAGAGACTAGCTGGAAGTTTTAATTTGTGCCGCCCCTCCGGGGCTTGGTGACGTCTTGTAATAGCTTTCCCACCGCTTACGCAGTGGGCTACTATTGTGTTGCCCCTAACGGGGCATAGCAAAGGCAGGTCAACCGCCCCCCGGTTGACAGCCTATTTACCATGTTCACGCGGATACATGGTCATCCAATATACAACAGGTCGCTCCTACGGAGTTTTTTCGATGTTTTGATTCAATATCTACAAACAGATCGCCCCTATGGGGCGACATTCGTTCAACTCCGACAGTCTTCGGTTTCGCACTTATGCATAAAACAATTGTAACTACATCTTTTCATAAGAGAGCGAAGAACCTCTTCGCTCTACAGCAGGCCCGAAGGGCTGAAAGGATATAGCCAGGGGTGAAGCCCCTGGTAAATGGAATAATAGAACAAGCCCTGAAGGGGCGACAGAAAAGGATGCTTAACAGGGTTGGGTCACGTATCTTTCCTGGAATTTACCCTTGTTTTGTTCCCGAAAACGAAATGAAGCTGGAAATTGCGGTGATTACATTATCCGTAGCGGTAACATTGCTTGCATATTTACAATTGCTTAGAAAGGATAAAGGTTGTATCATCTTTTGTAAGAATAATGGCTTACCGGAGACGTTGCAAAGAACGCCAGGTAATAAGGGGAATTTTCATGGTTATCAGCGCTTTTTACCCCTAAGAGGGCTTGTGGTATCGGCGTTTTCAGTGGTAAGCAGGTTTTTTGTCATTTTTGTAATCATGCATCCGTAGTAATTAAAAACAAAAAGTGTGGCCTTATTTATGAATAGTACAAGCCGTAACGCAACGATAATCCTGATTGCCTGCAATACCTTTTTGTTTGGCATAAAGATTACTGCCGGCCTTATGTCAAACAGCCTGGCAGTCATCTCCGACGCCACGAATTCGTTTACCGACATTATTTCTTCCATCATCATCTTTATTGCAATAAGGACATCGTCAAAGCAGGCAGACGAAGGGCATCCCTTCGGCCACCACAGAGCGGAGCCTATTGCAGGCATGATTGTTGCGATCTTTGCGGGCGTCCTGGGCTTTGAAATACTGCATACCTCGGTATTCAAGCTTCTGGAGAAGCACGACCACAATATTAGTATGCAAACGTTTGCAGTGCTTTTCATATCTATTGCTGTGAAGATTGTCATGTCGGTGTATTTTAAGAAGGTTGCCGTCGCCACGAACAGTCCCGCCTTGCAGGCAAGCGCGACCGACAGCCGGAACGACGTATACGTGTCCACGGCCGCCCTCGTGGGCATTGCCGGGGGCGTATATGGGTATCCTCAAATGGATGACATTGCGGCCACCCTTATCAGTTTGTGGATTATTCGTGCGGGATACAAGATTGGGGCGCAAAATATTGATTATCTGATGGGCAAACGGCCCGACCCGGTTATTATGGAAGAGATACGGAAAAAGGCCGTCGCCATTTCCGGCGTCCTGGGCATCCGGAACGTTTTGGCGCATTATGTGGGCAATTATATCCACGTGGAGATAAGTATAACGCTGGACATGGAGTTGACTATGGTTCAAGCGCACAACATCGGGGTAAACGTCAGGGAGGCAGTAGAAGGCATTGACGGCATCCACAAGGCGTTTGTGCATATTGATCCGATAGCGTAGTCGTTCGGTGTGGAAAATCAAGGGGCAAGGTCGGGGAAAAGGTATGCAATGGTGACGCGATAGGGCAACCCACCCCTGCATCCCTCCCCAAGAGGGGGGATACTGTTGGATACCTTATTTTGCATGGAATATTGGGTGGCATGACCAAACCTTGTTTACCCATACTTGTTAGTGGCTTACTACGGGATGCGTGTCACTAAAGACATGGCAAACCAATGTCCCCCGCTGGCGGGGTGTCGGGGGGGGATTAGCACAAGTGAAAATGCCGGCAGGGTTAGAACGTGGATTTGCAAGATAAAGTCCGCCAATGGCGGTAAGTTCATGAACAATCTGGGCGCTTATTTCATTGAGTATGTCTTTTATAGTTGGTATTTTACGTTGTTATATCCTTTATCATTTTAACTTTCCACTATGGAAATGATGGTGTATAAAAATGTCCCAAACGAAAAAAACAATCTTTTTACATAATCCTGGTAATCTCACGGAAGAGGCGCTTATCGGCAGTTTTGCGGTTCGTGAAAAGGAATTCAAGACTATAATTGATGATCTGAAAAATTTGGACTGGACAAAACCGGAACGGCATTACATCGTGCAGGGGGGCTGGGGAAGCGGCAAGACGACATTGCTTTATCGTATCTATTACGAGGTTAAAAATGATAAAGAGCTTTCGGCGAACGTCATTCCCATACTGTTTCATGAAGAACCATACCACGCCAGGAATCTTTGCGAACTCTGGGAATCGCTTTGCGAGCGCCTGGAAGACGTTGCCGGTTTCAAGGGAATTGTCACTGAATTTAAAGGGCGCCTCAAGGAAGAGGACTTTGAGTCCCGTTCCTTCGAGGTTATTGCAAACGCGCTGAAAAGGGAAGGGAGGCATCTTGTTGTCTTTCTTGACAACGTCGGCAACCTGATGGACAAACTCGATAAGCAGGAATGCACAAGGCTGCACGAAATCCTTCTGACATCCCCTGATATCTGCGTTATTGGCGCGTCAGCGACGGCGCTGGAACATACCTACGGTCACTCCGTGCCGTTTTTCGACTGCTTTAAGTTTATCAATCTCAACGGTTTGAATGCAAGTGAGGGCATCAGCCTCCTGCGGCGGCTGGGCGAGGTGTTCGAAAGGCCGGGGATACGGAAGATTATTGACGAACAGCCCGAAAGGATCGAAACGCTCCGGCGGCTTACGGGTGGCGAGGTGCGAACGATGGCGCTTCTTTTTGAAGTATGTTCTAACGATGAATGCGGGAATGCCTTTGCGGATTTAGAAACGGCGCTGGACCGCATAACGCCGCGCTATAAATATTTTGTAGACGGACTTTCAGCCCGGCAGCAGGAAGTCGTTGACGCCATCGCTCTATGCTGGGATGCTGTAACGGCCAAGGATATCTCAAAAAAGGCGCGCCTGGAGGGCAAGGTTGTTACCGCCCAGCTTAAGGAGCTTGAGAAAAACCGGATCATCGAGAAGATAGAACAGACGGGAACAAAAAACAACCTTTACAGGATGAAAGACCGGTTCTTCAACATCTGGTATCTCATGATGTACGGGCGGCAAACTGAGAAGCTCAAGGTAAAATGGCTTGCACAGTTTTTGCAAAGCTGGTGCGGTAAAGGGGAATTGGCTGAAAAGTCTAAAAGGCATATAGCCGCTTTGGTAAAGGGTATCTATTGCCATAAAGATGCCTATAGTTCGGCGGTTGCCGATGATCAGGCGGGGCTGGCAGAAGAGGCTCAAAATCAACTGCTCGATATGGCCGGGGACTTCTTCGAAGGTGTGGGCATGCTGAATCAGTTATCTGCGTCGGACGGAGCGCTTTTTGATGATGCAATCAATTATTTCCAGGTGGAAAAGTATGGAGAATGTTTAAAAAGCCTGGAAGATATTACCAACAAAGATGGACACGTGCTTTATTTTCTCGGACTACTTTATCACAGCACGTTGTCTGACCCCGAAAAGGCCGTTACCTATTACCTTCAGGCCTTAGATAAAGGTTATACTGGCGCCCTGTACAACCTGGCTCTTTTATACAAAACCGAATTCAAGGACTTCAAAAAGGCCGAGGACTACTACCTTGAGGCTATTGAAGAAGGATATCCAGATGCCATAAACAACCTTGCTCTTTTATATGAGACGGATATCAAGGACTTCAAAAAGGCAGAAGAATACTACCTCCTGGCTATTGAAAACGATAGTACCGGCGCCATGTACAACCTCGCGGATTTATATGAAACGGTATTTAAGGATTTCAAAAAAGCCGGGGAATACTATCTCATGGCTATTAAAGAGGAGGACGTTGACGCCATGTATAATCTTGCGCTGTTATGTGAGTCGGAATTCAAGGACTTCAATAAGGCCGAAACCTACTACCGCATGGCCGCCGACAAGGGAGACGCAGACGCGATGAACAATCTCGCAAACCTGTATGCCATCGAATTCAAGGACTTCAGCAAGGCAGAGGAGTACTATCTCAGGGCTATTGACAAGGAGAATGCAGACGCCATGTACAACCTTGCGCTCCTCTACGAGACTGAATCCAGGGACTTCGATAGGGCTGAGGTGTACTACCTTATGGCTGCCGACAAGGGGGACGCGGATGCCATGAGCAGCCTTGCGTGGTTGTATTATCAGCATAAAAAATCGAGGGATAAAGCGGTAGCGCTGGCAAAGGGGGCGTTTGCCATTGAGGAAACGCCTGCCTTCTTGCATACGTTGGCAACGGTTCTTTTCTGGGGCAACCAGATTCAACCGGCAATCGATTGCCTGGAAAAATTGCTGGCAGACAAGGAGTTCATAGAACAGAAACCGGGCGAGACGATGAATTTCTTAATGCTGCTGATGGCAAGGAAGCGTTATCATCTGGCGCTGAAATATTTTCAGCAAAATGAACTGTCCCTTAAGGAGCGTTTGAAGCCGGTCTATTACGCGCTGATGCACTTTATGCAGGACGAACATCCCAACGAATCCAAAAAGGCGGGCGGAGAAGTCACGGAAACCGTGGCGGAGGTCGTTGCACGGGTAAAACAATTGGAAGTTGATTTAACGTCTGGAGAAGCCTTAAAGGAAAAAAGCACCGGCCGCTGGTAGTGAAACCGGGAGTGTTGAGAATGTTTTACTTTGAACTCTTTAATGCATTTTATCAGGAAAAGGTACAGTACCTTGTAGTAGGTGGTCTTGCTGTGATCTACATGGTGATGCTAAAAGAAGCCCACAAAATAATGGAACAATGTTGAAGACGTTAAAATGGATTCAGAATAAAACCGGAGATATACATGCAAAACCCTATCGCAAGGGCGGGTTTTCCCCGCCCTTACGCCACACCCTGAAACCCGCAACTTGAAACTTAAAACCCGAAACCTATATCCTCACTCCAACCTTCTTAAATTCCTTTTCGCTATAAAGGATAACATTTTCGGTCAAACCCGTCTTTTCCTTGATAGCCTGGATTACCGACTCGCATTCGGCGTCCGTATAGCCGTGGATCATGGTAAAGACGTTGTATTCCCAATCGGGATAGGTGGGACGTTCATAGCAATGGGTCACCTCTTCAAAACCGGCCATGATTTTGCCCACTTCATCAACCCGTTCTCTCGGAACCTTCCACACGCACATGGCATTTGCATCAATGCCGATCTTGCGATGGGCGATGGATGCGGCCAGCCGCCTGATTTTACCGGCATCCAGGAGCTTTTTGAGTCTTTGGATTACCTCGTCTTCGGTCATTCCCAGCGCATCGCCGATGTCCTTGTAAGGCGTCTTTGTTACGGGCAGTCCTTCCTGGATGTGCTTGATGAGCTTAACGTCTATGTCTTCTTCTGTTTTTGTCGTTGTCATACGTTATTACGCCTAGTAAATTTTAAAGCGAACTCCAATCTTGTATTTTTTTATGGTGGGCAAACTCCGCACCGTTAATCCCGTCCTGTTCTCGATCTCTTTAAGCGTAGCGTGGAGTTCTTCGTCGTCCTTTGCCGACATGGTAAACCACATGTTGTACGGGATGTGAATGTTTCTGCCCTTGCGCAGGTAATTGTGAGACACGCCGCTGTAACCATTGATAATGGCGCTCACCTCATCAATGCGCTCTTCCGGTACTTTTATCGCGGCAAGCGTGGCTTCCCTACCCATTGCCTGGGTGTTGATAATAGGCGCAAGCCGCCTCACGTACCCCTTTTCTATCATGAACTTAATGCGTTCGATGATGGTGTCTTCGTCTATGCCAAGCTCCTTGCTCAATTCCAAAAACGGTCTTGAGACGAGCGGCAGGTTGGATTGCAGGCGATGCAGTATCTTTCTATCAGTGTCGCAAAGTATCATAGCTTTTTTTTAATCTCCTCTATGCCGCGCATTTCTATAAGCGCTCTAAAGCGGTGTTCTTTCTTGTCTGAAAGTATCATATCAATGCAGACGTCCAACGCCCTGACGGCGTTGGGTTCACTTGCCTGCGGTAATAAGTCCAAAGCAAACTTCGGATGGCGTCCGACCTTCCCCCCAATCATCACCCGGTATCCCTTTTTCTCTGCCTTTATCGAGCCGGTAGGGCATACCCTGGCGCAGAGTCCGCAATGCACGCATTTTTCCTTATCAATGGTTACCTGGCCGTCCTCAATCGTAATCGCATCTTCCCGGCAGGCCTCCACGCATTTCATGCAGCTTATGCACGCGCAGTCCTGGTCAACGAAAACAGGCTCTACGGCGTGGGCTCCGAAATCCTTGATTTGCGGCATGGAACAGCTATTCG
>JACVXV010000013.1 GCA_015661205.1 Candidatus Brocadiaceae bacterium | reverse complement strand
GACAATCACCGTGTAAGGCATCTCGCCGCCGGTAACGTACACCTCAACGTCCAGCAAATACGCGTCAATTCCAAATACCGCGATACTTTTAACCTTCGCAAGCATACATTATTCCTCAAATAATGTCCCATGGATATGACACTATTTTACCAACCTTTTCAATCCATTCAACGGAATTTAATTGTTGTTTGCCCGTGTAGGAATTTCAGGGCGGCAACAGGACAGCCCTTATGGTTTGCAACCTCCTCGTGCGATTTCAGAAAGGCGCAAGGCTGAAGCCGTGCCCTACGGGTAGAAAATCAATTAAAGTCTTGGCACGAACAATACATATGTGTATTATATGCACGCATGTATTATAAGAGCGCGTACCGACTGCCCACGTCTCGTGACTCACGGCGGTATGAAAGTTGTAAGGAATGTGGCAAGCCACTGTCCCCCGCTGACGGGAGATCGGGGGGCTGGCACAAGGGCAAATCTTGGATGGATGGTAGGTATCATCGGTGGTCACTTGGGGCGTAAGCGCGACGGTATGCCCGGCACGGAGTGCATCTGGCGTGGCTTACAACGTTTGGACACCGGAATTGAAATGTATGCCATTTTCAAAAAACTCCCTCTTCCACGTATACGGCAATTTTATCCCTACGCACTCCAGCCACCTAGCTCAGCGCCCTGAAACCAACGGCGTTAAGTGTGGGTAAAGATCAGGATATAGCGGGGGGTGAAGCCCCCTGTTACAGACAACAAAATAATACAAGCCCCGAAGGGGAGGCAGGGTATTATTTACAAGCAACCACCATCCCACTTCCACGGCATTGCAGGCAATACATCGCCCGATTCGACAGGTCATCGCCGGAACCACGGCATGTGGGGCATATCCGGGTAGGTTTCGTCGTAATGGGCAGAACGCCTTTTCCCATGCATGCAGTACACGTTAACGTCTTGATAGCCCCCGTGCCGCAGCAGTGCGCGCACTTGAAGAAAGGCGGCTGAACCGGCATGGTACCCTTTCCACCACACACACAACACCGTGAGGTATATGACATAATGCCGAAGGGGTCTATTCCCTTTCCCCGGCAAAACGCGCACGTGGCGTTTATTACTTTTATTTTGTGAGAATTTCTTAACACTGGTTTCCTCTGCCTTTATGAGTTATGCCAGGCACGGATAAATACGTGCCTACCATTTTTACCATCCGCTTTGTAGGCACGGTTTCAACCGTGCCAGCCCAAAACCTCTTACATAAAATGAAAATTCCTATACGATTAAATGAGGCCTTTGGCGACTTTTTTGTTCACACGCAGGGACACGGGCACCGTGTCCCTACTTTGAAATCTCTATACAATGCACTATTGACTTTTCCTAACAATGCTATCTTTTGTGATGAGCGGTTTTTCTCCCACCAAAAACTGAATGGGCGCCCTCTATATCGTTTCTGAAGTTGGCAATCATCCATCTCGTTTCTTCAGCACACTGTTTAACCCTGTTCTGCACTCCTTTAATAAAATCTGCCCGATGTTCATCACAAGCGCGTATCTCTCCAACCAATCTTGTCATATCATCTGTTTGTTTTCCCACGGTACCCTCCTTATTAAAAATGCGCTGTTTGTAAGGCCATTAGATACTTTATACTTAATTTATCTTCAAAAATGCTAAAGTGCAAAGCGTTGTAGGGGCGAAACCTTGCGTTCTCCCGCCCTGGGATAAACCCCATCGGCTTTGTAGTCGTTCACCGCAGAGTGCGCAAGTATGCGGAGAAAACTATTGAATCGAGAGAAACCACATAGTTTGGCGCTGAGGAAATTCAATGTAGCTATCGTAGGGGCAATTCATAAAAACCCCTGCCTCTAACTATCTCTGCGATCCCGGCGTTCTCTGCGATGAGCCGAATTGTGAACCTGTCTTAAGGCATAGGCAAACACAAGGCCCGCCCCCAAAAATCCCATACTATGCTGGCGCTGCTGCCGTTGCCGTCAAACCGATTGCCTCGGCGTACTTTAAATACGTCTCAACTGATGCAATGACGACCCAGGCCTCTATGGAAAGCAACTCAATACCTACCAAAGACACCTTGACCCATGCATTGATAACGATACCCTTGTCGAGTATTCTGTCAACAACCTCTGCCAGGCTGGACGAATCCGTGGATTTCTGTACCTTTGCCATGTTTATCACCCCCTCTCATTCGATAAATATTACAACAAGATATAAAATACAAACCACAAAATTACAAGTAATTAACTCTATATTATGAAGTTGGAAGTATGAGCAATAAGAAAGAATGTTGAACATCCTGCCGCCCGTTCTTACTTCTCTATTCCCTTACATCCGCAAGGATTCTTTTGCTGATGTACACGAAGCGAAAGCCATGCCTTGCAATTATGCCTCGTAAAATTATTTTCAAACAAGTTATATCTTCATGAGCAAAGAGGGAATAGGAGGATTATGTTTTATACAAACAAGACGCCTTGCTTATGCGGCGTGCCTTACAGGGAAGTGATTCTATGGTATGATTGCCATGATTCCGTTCACGGATGCCCTATCGGATATGGGATACAAGATTCATTATTCCTGGTTCGATATTTGATATTGGGTTTCTCAGAAGATTAATAGCGTTACCATAACCCAAACGAGCCGGAAGAGAGCCGAAAGTCAGGAAGTGTTAAAATCTTCCCCAAAGCCATATACAAGGCTGAATACGAGACTTCGCAAAAAATGTTTGCTGGAAAATGTCAAATTATTGTTTATAAGACATTGTCTCTTATTTCAAGCGATGCTTTTCTATAATCTTTGCGCCAAACAGGCTGCGGTATGGACTATTACGGGTGGAGGGGAGACTCTAAGACTGCGAGAATCTCGGAAATATTGAAGGGCTTGCCGATGAAGCCATTGAAGATGCCGTTTACGAGTCACTGCTGCACAGCCTCGGAGTCACGATAATAATATCCCGTGATGATAACAATTTTCATTCCCGGGTAGTGTAGCCTGATGAGGTATGCCAGTTCCAGACCATCAATATCAGGCAGTTTAACGTCCAGGAATATTACTCCGATATGGGGATGCAACCGCAACTATTACCTGTTTTGGTTTTTCACAATTCCGGGCAGAAATTATACGGCGGCCAGGGGACTAACAATTCAAATACGAATCCATCTGCCTTATACTTTTCTGCCAGGGTATCCACGACGCCTTGAAATACGGGGAGCGTCTGCTGCTCTACAAGGAAGGCCGTATTCATAACCATATCAAATGGTCTGTCATGGACGTTTTTTTCGGTACACCGCAAGAATCTGTGGCAGTCAACATGGGGTGTTACGGCGCAATGGATATCGCTCAAAATTGCTTGAATGTCCACGGTGAATGTCTCCTCCCGTATCCTGCGCATCTTCTTTGCCAATAAATAATTTTCTCCCGGTAGTAATGACGCAGGCTCGTGGGTGGCGCCAGATATTTTTTTGTCATGTCCATCCATGAAGGTTTTTCGGTCACAAAAGATTTTTACTGCCCACTCGGCCTTATCCGAGGTGTATTCGACGAAACTCAATATCTTTTCCTTATGGGGCGCCACTGCCTGAAAGAGTGCCTCCTGGTTTTTATAAATCGTGCAAAACCGTAAGGGGACTACGGGCGTAATTCCGCAGCGGTCTGTAGGGTTATGAGTCATGACAAATGCGATTACCTCTTCATGTCTCTTTGCCAGAGGCGCAAGCCATGCCACGTCCGTCATATTTTTCTCCAGGGCATTTTCGTCGGGGATGGGGATTTCGATGAGGTAATCAAAACGCCCCGCTCGCAGCAGTGCCGGGTCTATCTGATCCATGTGGTTTGTGGCCGCAAGCACAAGAACGCCCTTCAGTTCTTCTATGCTGTCCATTTCCGTGAGGAATTGCCCGATGACGCGTTCGGTCACGTGCGAATCGCCTCCTTCTCCCCGTTTTGAAGCGATGACGTCCAGTTCGTCGAAGAAGATAATGCAGGGCGCCGCCTGTTTCGCCTTTTTAAACATGTCCCGGATACCCCGCTCGGATTCTCCGAAGAGTCCGCTCAGATTTTTGTCTAGTCCCTTGATTTCCCCCGTTTTCTTGAATTCCTTTCCCGTTTCAGCAAGGTCTGAAAGTTTTTCTACCAGGTCGCCCAAGCCCTTAAAGATGCCGCCCAATCCAACGTCATGTAGGCCTTCAGCTTCTTTCTTGCCCGTATTTCTTTACCTTGGAATACATGGTCTTGTAATCAATCTTGAGTATTTTAGCAGCCTGTGCCTTGTTTCCATTGGTACGTTTTAGCGCATCGGCAATCAGTTCGTTTACTTTTACAACTCCCGGCCGGGGTTGTGTCCACGAGTATCACGTTAAAAGACGCATGGGGGTTGTTTTGCAGATACTGGGTATGTTGTAACCTGAACTGCATGCGCAAAAAGGCGTCTATCTCCTCATTTCTCCATACCGTTACGGCCATCTCTTCGCTGCGGGTGGAGGCATAGACCTTGTAGAGGAACTCAAGGTCATTGTCGGTGATAGGGCGGAAGCTAATTGATGAGGGGTTGACTTTGGCGTTCATGTGGTTATTCCTAGGTTGAATTTTATTCCTGTCCATGAGCAGCTAAAGACTGACTGGGCAAAGCTGCTTAACGGGCTTGCGTTGGGCAGTTGCCCGGCATTGTCGCAGGTTCTTCGTCCCTTGATATTAAAGCGCTTACGGAAATGGCGGCATGAAAAACACGCAGAAAAAACAAGAAGTTGATGGATTGTAGTACCGATTTCACAATAATACATTTGTCAGGGTACTACGGAGAGGTTATACTTAGGCAAAAAGAGAAGCTTGCCAGGGGGGTAATACCGACTGAATTGTTTCCTATCCACTTTACAAACACTACAG
The DNA here is from genome assembly GCA_015661205.1 of Candidatus Brocadiaceae bacterium. Lineage (GTDB taxonomy): Bacteria > Planctomycetota > Brocadiia > Brocadiales > Brocadiaceae > JACVXV01. Next base: position 44,439 of record JACVXV010000013.1, on the reverse strand, counting down.
AAAGAAAACAAAGGCGCATAATTTATGGACTTCCGGTTTACCAAACAAGAACGGCTAAGAAAAAAGAGGGAGTTTGAAAAGGTTTTCCAGGAGGGAAAGGTAGTTAAGAACGGGAAGCTTGTCCTTTATGTAATGCCAAACAGCCTGGGCGTCTCGCGGCTGGGGCTGGTGGTAAGCAAAAAGGTTGGAAATGCCGTGCGCCGCAACCGGGTGAAAAGGCTGCTCAGGGAGGCGTACCGGTTGAACAAACATCTGTTGAAGATTTCGGTAGATATCGTTGCCATCCCACGGTATTCCCTCCCACCGGATGTAAAACTATCCCATATCGAGTCCGCATTGGTAAAGTTAATAGCACAAATCGGGGCTTCATACCCATAGTGTCTACCAAAAATTGTTTTGACATTTTCAGTAAAAATATTTTTTGCGAAGCCTTGAGTTAAGCTTTGTATGAGACTTTTGTCCCTATTTTGACAATGTCCATTTTTCTCCTTTCGCGAAAATCATACATTCTCTCTAAATAGTTTTCAATTAAGAACATTCATTTGGCTGGTTTTGTTATTTTCTGGTTTTATGTTATAATATAAGTGGCAGAACTGAGAAAGGGAGGGTGAGCTATAAGATATTTTGGCAGTAGTGGTAAAGCGAAAATGAGAAGTGTGGATTCTTCTTAAAACCAAGTAAGATGGGTATTTCTTTCGATATTGAAAGGAGGTACAGATAGGTAAGAGGAGTGGATGCGAAGTGCCGAAGAAAATCTATTATAAATTTAAAGGAGGATACTTATGAAAAAGCTATTACTTATGTTTTGCTTATTGTTGTTACCAATAAGCCTTTCACCATTTATCGTGAATGCTGGCGATGAATATCCACCAAAGACGTCCAGTACGAGTGAAGCCGGTGCTTATGTTGAACCCTATACGATTGAAGAAGGACCATTTGACGACATTCTGAAAGTAAAGAAAAGGGAATTTGTGGATAATTTTGGTATACATTATTGCCTTGCCATAGCGAAGGGTAAGATTACCGGTACGGCAAACGGTGCACAGTCTTGTGGCTATACGGGAGCGTTTGACGTATCAGGCAGCTATAAGGGAAAGAATTATACCTTTACCGTAACAAATCCAACAACTTGCGACCTTCAATATTATATTGTAAAAGGGGTTGCAGACAAAAAGTTCAAAAGGGCCAAAACCGGTACTGGTACGTATGATTGGAATGGTGACGGTGTTGATGGATCGCTGAACTTTACGTATGAGGGGCCTTGTGGCAACTGATGTTAGAATTCTGAATTTAAGAAAAACAGCTTATTTCGAAAATTACCCACGTGTCAGGCGCTTGCCTATCTTAAGGTTGTAAAAGTGTTCTGACACGTGGGTTTGTTTTTATAACAGTACCACCACTATTAAAAGACAGGCCATATAACTAAAAAGAACTTTTCTGAGCCGCAACCAAATTTCCTCCTTTTTCCCCCACGTTTACGGATGGATTCGCGGGGGGGGAACTATAAATGTCAATCGATGGCGTTTTTGCTTGACTCTATCTGAAAACGGGATTATTATCAAATCGGTTTCGGCTCGTTTAGCGTGCCCATTTAATTTGCAACCACTTTCATGCAGTCCCCAAAATGGCATTGTTAAAAAACCTCATAAAAAATAAAGGTTTCACCAGCCCGGTAGTTGTCTTTCTGCTGCTGCCCTATCTTTTTTTGTGTTTCACCCTGGGCGGGCTTCATGAAAATATTATCAATGGCAAGCACTGCGGCCACTCATTGCAGCCCGTGTCTGTGCCTCACGATGCGCCGGTTGTTTTATCCGGCAGCATGGTGCAAGATTCCTCGCGGCACGACGCCGCCACATGCCAGGTTTGCCAGTGGTTAAAAACGCCTTCAACACCTGGGCAGATTTTTCTTGATAACACACACTTCGATTACGTTATCGTTCGGACGGTGTGCTATTCAAATCCGATTATTCCCACGTTACCCCTTCGTAAATTTACCATCCGTCCACCCCCTTCTCCCTGTCTTTTCGTATAATCAGACTACCTATTTATAACTGGTAACAGACCGCTTACACGCTATGTCCTTTTTGGTAAGGCGACCCCCTTTAGGGTTGCAAGCGGGTGCATTCCCTGGTACGTATTCAGGCAGTTGCAAGGCTAAAGCCTTGCCCTACGTACGAGGGGGTTTATCCCCCGCTGGGAGTGCATTCCCAATCCCATTGCCGGCCATGAAGGCCGGCGCTACAAATGCCGTTGCCACGGGCGTCGATATAAAAGCGTACCCGGGTGTGCATAACAACGTCCGCACAGCCCAATAAGCGTTGCCGCGACCGAAAAGGATGAAACACCGGCGAGGTCTGTCACATTACCCTCTGATAGTTTTTGACAGGAGAATACTATGTGGCGAATAATCTGCCCTCTTATGGCATGTCTGTTTTTTCTGGAGTGTTTTACTTCGTATGGTTTTAATGAACCACCTTCTGTGGCTGGGCAAAGCGCTGGAGATGGATATAGTGAGCTTGACGGCCAATTGCAAGGTATGAAGGCTGCGCTTGAAGATATGAGGCGTGATTACGAGCGGCGTTTTGGCGAGATGCAGGAAAAGATTGCCACTCTTGAGAACAAGGGAAGGCTGATAGCGGAAAACACCGGCCAGCCAATGAAACCTGCCGAAGCCGTCCGTGGAGAAAACAAAGACGCGCCTGGTGAAAAAAACACCCCTGTTTCTGTTGCCGGAAAATCAGGGGAAATGGAGTCCAATTCCCCTGAAGTGGAACAAAACTCCGGTTCACCGTTAGAAAAGAGACCGAATGCCCCTTATTCGCAATCCGAAGATTCCCGGCAAACGGCATCCGCTGTCCCACAGGCAGAGAACCCTGAGAGCGGAAAGTGGTCGCCCGCACAGCCTTTGACCTTGTTAAGCTCGGGAAAGAGCTATATGAATATTTCTTTTGATGGGTTGTTTGCGGCTGCAGGTTCTACGGGGGATTTCGAAACCCTTGAGACGGGCGCACACGACCCCAATCAGCGTGGGTTTACGGTTCAAAACCTGGAAACAACCTTCGATGGGGCCATAGACCCATACTTTAACGGACAGGCCAGCATTGTGTTTCAAATTGATAAGGATGGGGAATCGCTTCTTGAAGTAGAAGAGGCCTTTCTCACCTCTATGTCACTTCCCTTAAATTTACAGGTAAAGGCAGGGACGTTCTTTACAGAGTTTGGGAGGCTGAACCCACAACATCCCCACGCGTGGAGCTTTGCAGACCAGCCGTTAGTCAACGGCAGGTTTCTCGGACCTGATGGATTGCGCGGCCCCGGGGCAAGGCTTTCGTGGCTGGCGCCCACGAGCAACTATACGGAATTATTCTTTGCCGTGCAAAACAGCCAGGGGGAAACCGCCCACAGCTTCAGGAATGAAGAGGCATTGTTTGGGCGCGAAGCCGCTGAAACCCGCGTGCGCAGCATGGACGACATGCTTTATACACAGCGCATTGCCACCTCTTTCGATGTAACGAATGAGCAGACCCTCTTGCTGGGCGCATCGGCGGCCTTTGGCCCAAATTCCACCGGAACCGATAGGGATACCCTGATCTACGGACTTGACATGTTCTGGAAGTGGAAATCCAGGTATGCAAGTGGCGGATTTCCCTTTGTAACCTGGCAGACGGAGGTTATGGGAAGGCATTTCGAGGCGGGCGAAGATATAGACGCCGGTTTGTCCGAAGAAACGATGGATAACTGGGGCGCCTATTCGCAGTTGTGCTGGGGGTTCAATAAGCGATGGGTGGCCGGAATCCGCGGGGATTACGTTGATGGAGAGAAAGAGGCTGCCGACCCTTTAGGGTTTGAACGCTGGAGGCTTTCGCCTAATCTCACGTTTTATTCATCCGAATTTTCAAAGATACGGCTGCAATATAACTACGATGACGTGTTGGGAAACAACAGTTCTGAACATTCCGTGATGCTGCAATGTGAATTTTTGCTGGGTTCGCACGGCGCGCATAAATTTTAGTTAAGGAGGATGAAGGTATGAAAATAAAATGGTGTTTTTGCCTACTGATCGTCGTTGGATGGGTGTCCATAGCCCATGCCAAATTAAATATTGTTGCCACAACGCCAGATCTGGGCGCTATTGCTAAGGAAATTGGGAGAGACAAGGTGGAGGTGACCAGTATTGCAAAGCCCACGGAAGACCCGCACTTCGTGGACGCGAAGCCGAGTTTTATTGTGAAGCTCAATAAGGCGGATATGCTTATCGATGGGGGGTTACAGTTGGAATCGGGGTGGCTATCGCCATTGGTTCAAAGCGCAAGAAACAAAAAAATACTGCCGGGGACCCCCGGATGTGTGGTTGCGTCAACGGGAATCCTTCCCCTGGAAATCGCCGCCACGGAAACCACCCGCGCCATGGGAGACATCCATCCGTGCGGAAATCCCCACTACATGCTGGACCCGGCCAACGGGAAGATATTTGCCGCGCAACTCTGCGAGCAGTTGTGTCAAATAGATAAGGAAAATAGCGGCTATTACAAAGAAAACGTAAAGAATTTCACACAGAGGCTTGACCGGAAGCTGGCCGAGTGGCAAAAGGCGGTGGAGCCGTTTCGCGGGACAAAGGTAGTTACGTATCACAAGACCTTTTCCTATTTTGCGCAGCGGTTTAATCTCAACGTGGTGGGAGAGCTTGAGCAAAAACCGGGAATCCCGCCATCCCCCACGCACATCAACGGCCTGGTACCCATGATGAAGAACGAAGGGGTAAAACTCATCATCGTCGAGGAATTCAGGGAACGCAAAACCCCTGAATTTGTTGCATCGCAGACCGGGGCAAAGATTGTGATTCTGCCAATCATGGCAGGAGGGCAAAAAGAAACGGAAGATTATTTGTCGTTTTTTGACTATACTATAGGCAAGATTGTTTCTGCGCTGAAGTAGGGCAGGGCTTCAGCCTTGCAACTCTTTGAATACATACCAGTGATTGCACTCGGTTAATAAAGGGCGGGGAAACCCCGCCCCTACGCCTTGCAATTGTCTGAATATGTACCAGGGGGCGCAAACCTAAAGGTTCGCCCTACCGCAGGCCCGAAGGGCTGAAAGGATATAGCCAGTGGTGAAGCCCCTGGTAAAATGGAATAATATAACAAGCCCTGAAGGGGCGACAGAAAAGGATGTTTAATATGGATGGGACATTTATCTTTCCTGGAATTTATTATTGTTTTGTTCCCGAAAACTAAATGAAGCTGGATCTTCTGGTACAGGCGCATTCCCAAGCTGGAGCTTGGGAATGAGTGAATCAGGTCGCCTACGGCGACGGCGTTTGTGTAGTGCCTGCCTTCATGGCCGGCAATGGTATTGGGGATGCACACCCAGCGGGGGATGAACCCCCGCGCTACAAGATGTTTTTTATATTCACACGCAAGGACACGGCGCGCCGTGTCCCTACTAAACAATAACTACCCATGCACACAGAAAATTGTATTACATTACAAGACGTAACCATCGGATATCACGGCAATCCGGTACTCAGAGACGTGAACTTTTCTATTAGGAAGGGAGCATTCACCGTCCTGGTGGGTCCCAATGGTTCCGGGAAAACCACCCTGTTCAAAACCATTCTGCGGCTTATTCCCCCGGTCTGTGGTTCCGTTATTTATGGAACCGGCGCCCATCCACGGCTCGGCTACGTTCCGCAGCGGATGTTTCTTGACGAGATATACCCGTTTACCGCCGGAGAGGTGGTATCCATGGGAACCTTCGGGCAAATAAAACCATTTTGTTCCATTTCCAAAACTAGCCGCCTTTTGGTGGAGCAGTGTTTGAAAGACGTCGGTTTACTGGAGCAAAAGCGGCAACTGTTTTCTCAACTGTCGGGCGGCCAAAAACAGCGCATTCTTATTGCGCGTGCGCTCGCCACGGAGCCTGATATACTGCTCCTCGACGAACCCATAACGGGGGTTGACATTTTTGCACAGAAAATAATTATGGAACTTATCTCCCAATTGCACAAAAAGCATAACCTAACCGTTCTCATGGTCACCCATGAAATCCACAGTCTTCCCCACTGGATAAACGAACTACTGTGGATTCACGATAACAAATTAAACCTCGGTAATATGGCAGAGATGCTTTCAATGTTTACAGGGCTAAAAACGTAATCTACGGTATAACTAATGGAACAACTAATCGAAATACTGAGTCCTCATTTCCTTTTAAAAAATACCCTTTATGCCAGTTTACTGGTAGGCCTGGTATGTCCTCAAGTGGGTATTTTTTTCATGCTGCGGCGCATGGTTTTGTTGGGCATCGCCTTGCCTCAGGTTTCCAACGCGGGCATTGCCTTTGCCTTCTTACTGCATTCCATCGGGTGGCATTTTTTACCGCACATGGAATCGGAAAAGACAATGGCCCTGGCCGGCTCTATCGTATTTACACTTATTACTATCTTTACCCTGTCGGTCCTCGAAAGGAAGGGGAAGGGGTTCACGGAAAATCGCATCGGATTCACTTACGCCCTGGCCGGGGCGGCTTCCATCTTGTTTGTGTCCTGGAATCCATTCGGGCAGTCGGAGGTGCTTTCTTTGCTGAAGGGGGAGATACTTTCCGTCCCCGACGCCTATTTGTGGTCTATGGTTGCTATTTATGGCGTAATCTTTGTTGTCTTAATCGGATTTCACCGCAACTTCATACTGGTGTCTTATGACGTCGATATGGCAACCACCATCGGCAAAAGGGTTATCCTGTGGGACGTCCTGCTCTATCTGATCATCGGCGTTGTCATATCTTTTGGGGTAATGACCGTCGGCGCCCTGGTCATCTTCGGTTTCCTTTTAATTCCGGCCATTGCCGCAAGAATGGTTACCCGCGGTATCTTCCTCTTTTGTATTGTCTCATCGGTTATTGGGGTGGTTGCCGCCTTCCTCGGTTTTTACGTTTCCTACCGGTTCGACCTTCCGACCGGCCCCACGGACGTCGCCCTTTTGTGCATAATACTTTCGCTGCTTTTCTTAGGAAAAATACTCATAAAAACAAAAAAGAATAGCATTATAGGGAACTAACGTGATAGTATATGATGTTAAAGATAGGTGGAATTCATTTTATTTATGCGGGTTTGGGGGTAGATGAGGTTTGTAACAATAGCTACGGCAAAGCGATACGATCTCATACACCCCGGAAAACCCACCCCCTGCCTTTTTCCGGGGAGGGGTATTTTTTACAAGCATTGTTGTAAAATTATAAAACAACTACTTTCGAACGGAGACTCAAGAATGCAGAAAAGATGGCCACTAGCCACAGCAACCCTTTGCAGCGCAGCGATTGCATTACTGTTGCTGAATTCAACCCAATGTTTTTCAAACGACGCAACCACCCCGGTAACAAAAAACAACGGTACCCACTCCGGTTTAAACTTTGTAACCGAACAATACAAACAGGGACTAAAATATGCACAATACGGCCTCCATACCGAGGCAATTGATATGTACAAGAAGGCGCTGTCGAAAGATACAACGAACCTTGATATATACACTGATATGGGTAAGTCTTATGCGCAAAATGGTATGCCCGACGATGCGATTGCGGCATTTCTCGTGGTCATTGCAAAAAGACCCAACTCGTTTGACGCCCAGTACAACCTGGGTTCGCTGTATTTTGAGAAAGGCTTATTTGAACAAGCCATAGACTCTTTTAAAAAGGCCACGCTCATAAACCTTGATAATCGGTCTGCATACTCTCTGCTGGGCATTGCTTATTCTAAGCTCGGCAAATTCGATGAGGCCATCCAGTCCTTTAAGAAGTGTATCGAAATAGACCCTGGTCTGGCCGTAGCCCATTCGAACCTGGGTATCGTTTACTCTATGAAGGGAATGGATAAAGAGGCCCTTGAGGAGTTCAAAAAGACGCTGGAAATTAACCCACAGCAAGAAAACGCCCTCTACAATACCGGCCTTCTCTATGAAAAGACCGGCGACGTCGATTTGGCACTCCAATATTACACGAAGATCGTTGACGTCAACATGAGCAATGCGTCAGTCCAATATCGTCTGGGTAAAATTTATCTGACAAAAAAACAATATGATGACGCCATCAATGCATTTCAAACTGCCGTAATGTCCGAGCCTACCAACATAGAAGCCTACAACGACATCGGCAAGGTATACCTGGCGAAGGGCATGACGAAAGAGGCAGAGGATTACTTTGGTCTCTACAATAAGCAAGTAAAGACTGCGGCTGCGAAGGTGAAATAGCGAAGAGACTCTTCGCTCTACATGAAAAATCCGTGTAATCCGTGTACCAAAGGCTTTAATCAGTCTGAGGCGTTGCCTCGCTAATAGTTTCCCCCGTATTTTATACCGGCAGGCGATGCCTGCCCTACACTTCTGTGAGGTATTGAAAATAATTTGAATGTACTACTAATATACCCGGAATTCCCAGACACCTTCTGGAGCTTCAAGCATGCCCTTAAATTTGTCCGAAAAAAGGCCTCTTTCCCGCCGTTAGGACTGATGACCGTTGCCGCGATGTTGCCAAAAGAGTGGTTAATGCGCCTCGTTGACGTTAATGTGGCAAACCTTACCGAAAAAGATCTGGAATGGGCTGATTATGCATTTATCAGCAGTATGGTTGTGCAAAGAAAGTCCGCACGGCAGATTATCGAACGCTGCAAAAATGCCGGCGTCACGACTGTTGCAGGCGGGCCTTTGTTCACGAGTGAGCACGAAAATTTTGAGCTTGTTGACCATTTTGTGCTGAATGAAGCGGAGATTACCCTCCCCCCATTCCTGGAAGACATGAAAAACAATTCCGTCAAGCGCACCTATACGTCATCTCAGTTTGCCGACATTCAAACAACACCGGCGCCCCGTTGGGAATTAGTCAACCTCAATCACTATGCATCAATGAGCGTGCAGTATACACGCGGCTGTCCCTACCATTGCGAGTTTTGCAACGTAACCACGTTGTTCGGAAAGCAGACGCGCACAAAAACTTCCGCGCAGATCATTACGGAATTGGACAGCTTTTACCGCAAAGGCTGGCGTGGAAACGTGTTTTTTGTTGACGACAACCTCATCGGGAACAAAAAACACCTCAAGAACGAATTGCTGCCGACATTGATAGAATGGCGTAAGAAGCATAAAGAGCTAACCTTTAACACGGAGGTCTCCATCAACGTCGCCGATGATGAAGACCTGATGAGAATGATGTCGGACGCCGGATTTGACACCATATTTGTCGGGATTGAAACGCCGGACACCGAAGGCCTTGCGGAATGCAACAAAAAGCAAAACAAGAACCGCAACCTGCTTGAAGACGTCCAGCGTATCCAGCGGGCGGGGCTGCAAGTACAGGCGGGCTTTATTGTGGGCTTTGACAGTGATACACCGTCCATTTTTCAGCGGCAGATCGACTTTATCCAGAAAAGCGGAATTGTATCGGCGATGATCGGCTTGCTCCAGGCTCCAACGGGAACAAAGCTGTACGACCGCATGAAGCTGGAAGGGCGCTTGCTTGGGCCGATGTCAGGCGACAACGTGGACGGGACATCGAACATTATCCCAATCATGGACGCCAATACGTTCCAGACGGGCTATAAAAAGATATTGAAGCACATTTATTCCCCGGAAAACTACTATCAGCGCATAAAAACCTTTTTCAGGGAATATAAAGCGCCAAAGATGAGAAGCAACATTAAATTCAATAATATATTTGCGTTATTTCGCGCTATGTACCACCTGGGATTCCTTGGCAAAGAGCGCGTCCACTTCTGGAAACTCATGTTATGGACGTGCGTATACCATCGTGAATTACTGCCGCTGTCCATCACCCTGGCAATTTACGGACATCATTACCGGAAGGTCAGCGAATTACACGTGCTTTAGGGATGAACCCAATACAACAAACGAGACGATTGGCATGAACAAGCCTTGAGGTAAGCAATCTCCAGCCCAAACGGGCAGGAGATTGCTTAAGGCCTGCCAATGTTTATTCATCCCCAATTCATACGTGGCAATCAACAATTCGTTGGGTATGGACAAAAAGCTCTAATGCCGCCAGCGATAGATTTTCGCTGACGTAGATAACCGGCGTTCCAACGTGATTCCCGCGTCCACCGCCAATGCGCGCCCCTTCTCCGGTAAAGGCATCCTGCAACCGCTTTTTCCGGATAAGTCGCCATGTCCTGGTCACGAAATGACCCCGTAGTCAATACGGTTCAAGAGTTCCTCGACCTCACGGGAACCGGCGTCCGTCTGGAGCATGTTGAACGGAATGCAACCTCCGAGCCCATGTTGGAGAGATTTGAGCCACTCAAGGGCGTCCATTCTATTCTCAAACACGTCCTCAGCAAGCGCAACAACCCTGGCAAAACGGTATATCCTGTCGCTTTCGACGGGGGAAAGCATTTCTGTGTTCTTTCTCCCCACCCAGTACCGCAGTTACGTCAATCATTTTCCACCTCTTTCTGTCGATTGTCTTATAGTGTATATGCCAATCGACAGGTTGGCAATCCATTATTTACTTTGAATTAGTTGAATGAAATCCCTCTGATTTTTAAAACGTCCCGTAGGGCGAACCTTTAGGTTTGCCATACGCCTGGCCACATTGAGTTGATTGAAGCAAAACCCAACAAAGCCCGTCTGCAACATTCAAACTTGTCACATACATGGTGGGACAAGCATCCCTGCTTGTCATAATAATTATTCCGATTACTCCCGTGGCATTCAATAATCCGTTAGATTTCATACCTCAACCAACCCACCGGACTACAACCGAAGCAAATACCGCCAAGCCGCCAGCGCCCCGGGAACCTTCCGTTCCTGTCCTGCCACATACTCGTGAAAAAGAAGACTCCCCTGTGCTTTCGGTCATTGGGTGAAGCCAAACTCCATGGATGCCTTTTCCCGGCGGAAGGTATCGGATTCAGCCAAACTCCAGCAGGCTATAAAGGAAACTAACAGTGTACGTGAATTGCAAATAAATTTCAACTCCCCATTGCCATAACACCCACTCGCCTGTAAAATGGACATTAGGGCATTGTCGCCTTACCACATTTACAAAACCCAAAACCTGTATTATCCGTGAAGCCGGAGATTCCAATCGTTTTTAATTGATCTGAGGTACTCCCTCGCCAGAGGTTTTATGTCAGCGCTGCTTGTTTGCAAAAAAACACTATTAAGAGGAAAAGGGGTGTCTTGTCGTTTTTACACCTTGCGGCAATTGCGGCTTGCCGGTTACAAGAATCTTACGTTCCTGGCCTTTGCAATCGGCATCCTTTGCAATTTCCTCTGCTTTTCTCCCAACGTCCTTGCCATGGGGGACGTCTCCAAGTTCACCTTTGCTCAATTGCGCTATAACGGCGGCAACTGGAACCCGCGCCCCAATGCCGGAAAGCGGCTTATGTGGGAACTGGTCAAAAGAACCAGCGTTGAAGCGCGTATCGAATCGGTTGCCGTTTCCCCCGGTGATACGGAAATCTTCGAATACCCGTTTATCTATCTCTCCGGCGATCAGGAATTCCCGCCGTTCAGCGACGCCGAGATCAGCAACTTGAAATTGTACCTGGAGTTCGGAGGAATGCTCCTGATTGACGACTGCATGGGAAAGGCGGGTTTTGGGTTTGATACATCGGCGCGGCGTGAGATTAAAAGATTGTTCCCCGGCAGGCCGCTGGAAAGGCTGCCTGCGGACCACACGGTTTTCAAGTCTTTCTACCTGCTGAGTCAGGCTTACGGCAGGATTGCGGAAAAACCGTATCTGGAAGGCATCACGATAGAAAACCGCACCGTCATTGTATTTTCACAAAACGACCTGGGCGGCGCATGGTCACGAGACTTGATGGGAAACTGGGAGTACGAGGTAATCCCCGGCGGTGACACCCAAAGATCAATGGCCTTTCGGCTGGGCGTCAACATCGTCATGTACGCCCTGACGGGCAATTACAAGCAAGACCAGGTACACCTGCCTTTTATTTTGAAGCGGCAGATGTAAGGGGGGACAGTTGCGACTTTTGGCTTTTGGCGGCATTCAACAGCGTAGTGGCAAGGCGCGCCTTGCCACTACACGTACATTTGATTTCCTGACAATAAAGGGCGGGGAAACCCCGCCCCTACGAGATTGTTTTGAAATTCCTAGACATTTAAATTATGAACACTGAAAACATCAATCAATGGAATCTCACCTTCACCGGCATGGAAAGCCCCTGGCTGCGTGCGCTGGCGCTGATCTTGGCGCTGGCCGCTCTCTACTTTTCCTGGACAAGCATTAAAACGCTCCATCCACCAGTCAAGCGGTGGATGGTCATGTTTCTGCGGTTTACCGCTGTTGCCATCATCGTCCTCATGCTCCTTCAGCCGCAGATGGAGCAAAAGGAGGTGCTTAGGTTAAAAAACAAGATCGTATGCGTCCTGGATAATTCCATGAGCATGACCCTCAAGGGCGGCGATACGGGCATTGCCCGGTCTCAGCTTGTCGATACCTTTTTCAAAGAAAACGCGTCGTTCATCAAAAAACTGCAGGATGACTTCGACGTCGATTTTGTAACCTTTTCCGACGCCGTAAAAGAGATTTCGGTTGCCGACGTGAGGAAAGGGATTGTTTACGACGGCGTTAATACCGACGTTGTCCGGATGCTCCAGTATTTGAAAAAACGGTATGAGGGCAAATCCGTTAAAGGCTGCTTCCTCTTTTCCGATGGCGCTGACACAGGCGAGTATCCCCAGGGCGTCGATAAGCTCGAAATCGTGTCAAACCTTGCAGCGGGACTCGCCGCGCCCTTTTTCACCTTCGCGCCGGGCGGCAACATGGAGGTAAAGGACATTGCCATCAGCGACGTCGTTTATGATGGATTTACCTTTGTGCGGAGCCCGTGGCGGGCGGACGTCGTTATCAAAATCTTTGGGTACAAGGGCATGCGGCTCCCCATTACCTTAAAGCAAGGCAACGATATCATCTCCTCAAAGGTCATAGACGTTGGAAACGAGAAGGAAGTCCATATAGATTTGTCGTTCACACCCTATACCACCGGGACGTTCCTTTACACCGTCTCCCTGCCCGTCCAGCCCCAGGAGGCCATTGCTGAAAACAACCAGGTCAGCTTTTTGGTAAAGGTGGTGCGTGATAAGATCAGGATCATGCATGTCTGCGGACGTCCATCCTGGGACGAACGGTTTCTCAGGCGCATACTGAAAAACGACCCCAACATCGATCTGATATCTTTTTTCATCCTCCGGTCTCCCACCGACAACTCAGAGGCGAGAAACGACGAGCTGAGCCTCATCCCCTTTCCTATCGACGAGTTGTTCACCCAGGCACTCAGCAGCTTCGACCTGGTGATATTCCAAAACTTTGACTACCGTCCGTACGACGCGGCCTTTTTCCGCTTTTCACATTATTTGAACAACATCAAAAAATTCGTTACCGATCAGGGCGGCGGATTTGTCATGATTGGCGGCGACATCTCCTTTTCCCAGGGCGGATACGACGGCACGGCCTTAGAGGAAATACTCCCCGTGGAACTCAACGGCGGGAAAGACACCATCGACCTCTCCCGGTTAAAGGCCACACTGACCAACGACGGCATGAAACACCCGATAACCTTCCTTGAAGGCGATACGGACAGAAATGCCGCGCTCTGGAACGAGCTTCCCGCACTCGATGGGTGCAATAAAGTTGCCCGCCTGAAGGCAGACGCCGTACCCCTGACAACCTTCCCGATATCGGGGAATCCCCCCCTGATTTCCGTCATGGACGCCGGGCAAGGCCGCTGCATGGCCATTACCACCGATTCCCTGTGGCGCTGGAATTTTGTTACCGTAGGGCAGGGCGGCAGTAACAGGCATTATCTGAAATTCTGGCAAAACTCCATTAAGTGGCTCATTAAAGACGCCTCCCTGAACCCCGTCCACATACGCATAAACAAGGAGACCTTTTTGCCCAACGAAGAGGTGCAGGCGAGGGTTGAGGCGCTGGGCAGGAATTACCAGCCGCTGGAAGGGGTACCGTTGGATATGGACGTTACCAACGAATTTTCAGGAGAACGCATACTCTCCGCAAAAGGCGTCACAGACGCCAACGGCCAGTATCGTCTTGCGATAAAGCATGACAAAGAGGGGTACTACATCGTCAAGGTAACGGCGAAAAAAGAAAACGAAGAAATCGGGCAGGACTACGCCGTCTTCAGCATAGCCGCGGAAAACAAGGAGTTTAAAGACCCCGCCATCAGGAGAGACTTGCTTGCCAAATTGTCCGGCGTATCCGGGGGGAGATACTTTGATCTTCCGGTAAAGGACATAGAAGAAAAAGTATCGCTGGAAAACCCCGCCGTCACAAAACTCGTTGGCAACCGCCGCATCACCTTATGGGACAACAGCTACATCTTCATCATCCTCCTGGCAACCGCCTCCGCAGAATGGTGGATAAGGAAACGAAGCGGGTTGAGTTGAGGGTGAAAACGCGGCGGTGACGAGGGAAAGGGAAATCCGCAGAGGACGCGGAGAATAAAGAGAGAAGTGCTTCTTTTCATAACTACGCAGACCAAAGAGAGCGAAGAAACGGCGGAGAAGAAATCGGTAAGTCAACCGTCCCCAGTTGACACAATGATTATTCCTTATTCATTATCTTTGCTTTTTTAATTTTGCCGAAAGAATTAAAAAACGCTTGAAATCTTCTTCGCTTTCGCTATAGTAGCTTTCAGGTAGAAAAAAGCAATTTCCAATCATTTATCATTCGGAGACAAGGAAAATGTCTGAAGAAGTTCGTTTCTTTACTCAAGGAAGCCGGTGGGTGCGGGCTGACTTTCATCTACACACCAGGAGTGATAAAAAATTTAAAGACGCATGTACTGAGCAGGATTTTGTGCCGCGTTACATTACCGCGCTGAAGCATGCGGACGTTCGGGTTGGCGTTATCACCAACCACAATAAGTTCGACCGGGACGAATTCAGATCGCTCCGGAAAGCTGCAATAAAGGAAGATATATATCTACTGCCCGGGGTTGAGTTGTCGATTAAGGACGGGAGAAATGGTATTCATACACTGGTGATATTCCATGAGAACTGGGTCGATAATTGCGATAATAAAGATTACATCAACTCCTTTCTCGGCGTGACCTTTGCCGGACAGACCGGTTATGACAACAATTGTTCCCGCTCTAACCACGATCTGCTGGAAACCATTCGCGAACTAGACAAGTTTGAAAGAGATTACTTGCTAATCTTTGCACACGTAGAAGAGAGTAGTGGTCTCTGGGAAGCGCTTGATGGAGGGAGAATTACCGACCTCGGCAAAAACGAACTGTTCCGCTCACGCACGGCAGCTTTTCAAAAAGTGCGGACGCGAGACCTGCGGGAGAAAGTAAAGAATTGGCTCGACGCTTGGTATCCTTCGGAAGTGGAAGGCTCTGACCCCAATGTGTTGGATGAAGTCGGACGTGGAGAACCGTCATTCATCAAGATCGGCGCTTTCACCTTTGAGGCAGTCCAGTTTGCCTTGAAACCCGAGGCTGAACGCTTATCCGACAAGGCCATTCAGAGGCAGGCGCACTCCTGGGTTCGTTCTATTAGATTTGAGGGGGGGATATTGGATGGGAAGAGGGTTGACTTTTCCGATGAGATGAACTGCTTAATCGGCATTCGGGGAAGTGGAAAGTCGGCTGTTCTCGAGTGCTTACGCTTTGCGCTTGATTTGCAGTTGCCTGAATCCATAGAAGAATTGGACCTTAAGTACAAGCAGGAGCTTGTGCGGTTTGCGGCGGAAAGGTCGTGGTCGAGGTGGAAGACGCACAAGGGCAGCGTTACGAAATCCGCCGTATCCTAAACGAACGAGCGGACGTTTATTTCGATGGAGAATTGCGTCCCGGCGTGCATATTCCCTTGAAGAACCCCCTGTTCTTCGGGCAAAAGGAATTGGTGAAGAGAGGCGAAGGTTCCGAGCGCGAACTTGTGGAACGCTTGTTAGGCTCGAAACTTGACGCCGTCCGCCGCGAGATTGCTACTCAACGGCAAAGGGTGTTGGATTTAATGTCTCATATCGACAAACTGAAAGACTTGGACGCACGGGATCAGGAATACCAGAGCAAGAGGAGGGACACAGAGTTCCGTCTGGAGCTTTTTAGAAAATACGGCGTTGAACAGCAACTTCGGCGTCAGGTGGAGTTCAATGCGGACGTTACGCACACGCGTCGCGTCGCCGATGCCGTAGACGCCTTTGTCCGGTCTTTCGACACATTTCTGAAGGAACAGGAATCTGAGCTGGCCGCGCAATCCAAGCTTGTGTCCAAGGAAAACGTTGATGTCATCACGGACGTCAATGCCATTCTTGACCGTATACTCAAGTCGCCTGAAACCGTGCGGAAGTTCCTTGACGAGACGCGCAACGACGCCCGCTCCTTGCGCGAGAAGCTTGGGGAACTGGAGCGTCGTCGCGAGGCGCTCAAGGACGATTTTGCTTCCATTGAGCGGAAATTGAGCGAGCAACTGAAACAAGCAGGAGGCATCAGTATTCGTCCGGACGATTTCGTAAAGCTTAACACCGAATTACAGAAAGCCAATCTTGCGCTCGAAGAAATGGCGAAGGTCCGTAAACGAAAGAGCGCCCTTCAAGACGAACTTCTGAAGGAATTGAAGAGGCTTGCCGATTTATGGCATCAGGAGTTCAAGCAAATCGAAGTGGAAATCAAAAAACTGAATGAAAGTCAAAATGCGCTTCGGATTGTTCCGCAGTATAAGGGAGACAAGCCCGCATTTTTGAAAGAATTGCAAAATCATTTCCGCGGCAGCAAGCTCCGGGAGGCAACCTTGAAGGGTGTGTTGGATTCTCATCCCGATTTCATCTCTGTCTACGAAGCGCTGGATACAATCTGTAACCGCCTCGGAGATTCAGGAGATGTGTTTCGAAGGCACTTCAACGAAGCTAGGGCGGAATTGCTTACCTGGCAGGTGCCAAACGTCTTCCAAATCGAGTATCACGGGAAGGAGCTACGCGATCACTCACTGGGGCAAAGGGCTTCAGCGTTAATCCTCTTCATTTTGAGTCAGCGTGACAACGATGTTATTGTTATTGACCAACCGGAAGACGACTTGGACAACCAGACCATCTTTGAGGACGTCATTAAGCTGGTGAGGACACTCAAAAAACGTATCCAGTTTGTCTTTGCGACACACAACGCCAATTTCCCTGTACTGGGAGATGCGGAACAGGTAGGCGCATGCGCTTTCACCGGTGGAAGCGCCAACGTCCAGGTTGGTAGTATTGACAAACCTGAAATTCAAAAGGCCATCGTATCTATCATGGAAGGCGGGCATGAAGCCTTCGTCCGCCGGAAGGAGATTTACCAACTGTGGAAGCAATAGAACTTATTGAATTGATCAGCCGCGGTGAAGACAGCAGAACTCAATTTAAACAAGGCCAGGACGTCACCAATACTAAGTCGCTGGCCGGTGAAATGGCCGCGTTTGCGAATAGTAAGGGTGGACGGATACTGATTGGCGTTGACGATGCCGGATCGGTTGTCGGGTTAACGTCCGGTGACGTACGCAGGATTAATCAGCTCATTTCCAACACGGCGACTGATTGCGTCCGTCCCTCTATTAACCCGGAAACCGATAACGTCTCTATCGGCGGACTTTTGGTTATGGTTGTCACCGTGCCGGAAGGCGTCTCAAAGCCCTACGCCGATAATGATGGCGTATTCTGGGTAAAGTCAGGAGCGGACAAGCGCCGGGTAACTTCCCGCGAAGAAGTCCAGAGGATGCTTCAGAGCGCAAATCTCGTTTACGCGGACGAGGTTCCCGTTGAGGGAGCTACAGCAGGAGATATAGATTTTGGACACTTCAGCGCCTTCTTTGAGAAGCAGTACGGCGAGCCTCTCGACAATACGCTGGACAAGGAGGGTGTTTCGCTTGGACAATTGCTGAACAATCTGAGTTTGGCTCGTGGTGCAACGCTCAATCTCGCCGGGGTTATGCTGTTCGGGCGCAATCCCCAAAGGCATCGCCCCGCCTTTGTCGTCAAGGCGGTATCCTTCGTCGGCAACGACCCTGCCGGTGACAAATACCGGGACAGCCAGGACGTGCAAGGGTGCTTGCGTGATCTGTACAAGGGGACGATATCCTTTCTTACCCGCAATCTGCGGCAATTGCAAGAAGGAAAAGGTTTCAATACGGAAGGCTGCCTGGAAGTACCGCAGGCGGCACTGGAAGAACTTGTCGCCAATATGCTGCTGCATCGGGACTACTTTATTTCCGCGCCATGGCGGGTCATGTTATTTGACAATCGCGTGGAGTTGATCAGTCCGGGGGCTTTGCCGAACAATCTAACCGTTGAAAACATCCGCAACGGCGTGTCGGTTATCCGTAATCCGCTCATCGCCTCCTTTGCAACCAAAGGCGACGAACTCCCCTATCGCGGCATCGGCACGGGCATCCGCCGTGCGCTGGCGGTAGTGCCTGCGCTTGAGCTGGAGTCGGATCATGACCGCAACCTGTTTACGGCAAGGATACTACGGAAAGAGGCAATATGAAAGCAGCCGTAAGTGTCTCGACAGCTATCTGCCGTCCGTGACGGATGTGGCGCAGGCAGGCTGCAACTCTTGTCCACACCAATTCATCCTCCTGGCAACCGCCTCCGCAGAATGGTGGATTGGGAAGCGAAGTGGGTTGAGTTGAGGTTGGAAACGCAGTAGTTGCCGGGGGGAAAAGCAACAGAGGAAGCTATATACCAAGGCCAAGCTAGAGACCGTTTTTGTATGTGATCAATGTTGAGTGAACAGGTACGACACCCTCAGTCGTGCTAGCAAACCTGGGTGGAGAGGTGCGTATGCCTTGGCGTGAAGAACTTCGGAAAGCCGTGTGCGGGAAGCGGGGTTAGCAGGCATTTCGCCGAAAGGAGAAAGCTCGCAAAACTGCATGCACGGTTTGATGAGGGAGGATAGGCGAAAGCTGCCAGTCCTAGAAATATATCAGCGCTACTTCGACATTCAAGATGACAAAGACTTCTTTAACCATGCGCTCGGCTTCCCGCTGTTGGCTTACCGTGGCGATCAGATCATTGCCAGTGAGCCTGTGGCGGTGGGGCCGAGTGGCTCACTGGTATTCATCTCGGATATTCGGGAGGGTGAGGAATTCCGCATTGGATTTGCCGATCCCAAGTTTCTCAGGGAAAGTTCCGTCGCTGCTCAGCGCAAAATGCTGGCCTTTGAGCCAGAGGCGATCCTGTTGTTCACCTGTGGTTGCAGGCGCTGGGTGCTGCGAGATGATGCTGAGGCTGAAACAAAGCCATTTGAAGCGATTGCCCCCACCGCAGGTTTTTACACCATTGGCGAGTTTTGCAATCAAAAAGACAGGATTCCCATGCTAAGCCTTGCTTTTGTCGCCGTGAGCATGCGCGAGGAGCCGCGAAAAAGCGAATCTGGCTTATCTGATAATCCAGTTGATGTTCATAGGGTATCTACAGATGACGTATATTCAAGTTCGCACACGAGTGTAATTGCTCGTCTTCTTCACTTCATAAATGTCATGCGTGTGGAACTTGAGCAGGCTAACCATGAATTATTATTACGTTCTACCACAGACAAGCTTACCCATATATTCAACCGGCTCAAACTCGACGAATCACTCAACATTGAGTTAAGCCTGCACCTCCGTCCTGTCAAGCGGTTTTCCGTTTAGCCGCCCGCCGTTCCAGCGCGTCACTTAATTTTCGGTCTCGTTCGGAAAAGATTTCTTTTTCACGTCCGATCAATTTGTCCTGCGGAGCGATATAACCTGTTGCGCTATGCAATCGTTTCGTGTTGTAATGCGCGATGAATTCCTCCACAATTCGCCGGGCGTCTTGCAAGTTTACCGGGCAATAGGAGCGAATACTTTCCTGCTTCATTATTTCCGCTCATTTCTCCGGTAGATACTTTTTTCTCTCATTTGCTTGTTCCATTTTTCACTCCTCTGAAATAATTTAAGTATAGCTTATTTCAATAAGAGAAATTCTATTTCCGTCTGAAGCAGAACAGTTGGTCAGGATTTGGCTATAAAAAGCGCTTACTTTCCACTGCCAAAGAGTACGACCTTTATGGTTTTGAGGAGTATTACGATATCGAGGATAAAGGACATGTTTTTGACGTAATAGAGGTCATACTGTAATTTTTCCTCCGTTTGCTCCACCGAAGACGCGTAAAGATACTTTACCTGCGCCCAACCCGTTAGGCCGGGCTTAACGGTTAACCGCTGGGCGTAAAAAGGTATTTTTTCTTCAAACTCTTTTATGAAGACTTGTCTTTCCGGACGCGGGCCGACCAGGCTCATGCACCCTTGAATGACGTTTAATAATTGTGGTATCTCGTCCAGCCTCAGTTTTCTCAGAAATCTTCCTACCCTGGTTATCCGTGGGTCTTTGTCGGCCGTATAGATTGCGCCGGTATGTATCTCAGCGTTTTCAGTCATGGTGCGAAATTTTATTATGGTGAACGTTCTGCCGTCTTTTCCAATGCGTTCCTGGGTATAAAATATCCCACCCCGCGAATCGAGTTTTACCAGGACGGCGATGATTGCCATTGCCGGCAACAAGAGGATAAAGAGGATCAACGCTACGCAGCATTCGATTATAGGCTTGACTACCCTGCCGTATAATTTGGGCTTGCTAATGACGGTGTGCAACATCCACAAGTCGTTGATGTGCTTAAAAGGTATTTTGCCCGTGAGTTGCTCATACATGGTCGGCATGTCAAGTATCTCGATTCCGCTCCACGAGCAGTTAATAAGCGTTTTTATTAAGTCCGCGTGTTTTTCATGGGTAATCGCCGTGATGAGCAGATTGACGTTGTTTTGTTGGATGGCATTGTGCAGGCCGTACCGGTTGCCCAATACCGGAAGCCCCCCGATCCGGGTATTTTGCTTTGCCGGGTCGTCATCAATAAAACCCATGACCGTTAACCCGGCGGCCTTTTTTGACTTCGTTATCTCTTCTAAAATCGTTTTGCCTGCCCAACCCGCGCCGAGGATTAGGGCGTTTCTCCTGAATATTGGCTGGTCTGCCAGATAGCTGTAAATGTACCTCCACCCAATGACAAAGAGGGGGATAAGCAATCCCAGCATAATAAATACGCCTCTTCCAATGCGCTGCCACCAGGTAAAGTAGACCAACACCGTGGTGATGACGAAGGCGCAGGCAGACGCAAAAACAATGGTCATGATGTAGCCGAGCGATTTGAAATCCTTCCGCGTGTCGTAAAGCTCCGCAAAGAAGAACGTGATAATGAAGGTGAGTCCCGTCAGCATAAACGAGAGGGGGTTGTGTTTCAGGTATTCAAGGCCATTGTACCATCCCAGACGAATAACGGCCGACAAAAAGATCGAACCATGCACAATAAAAATATCCCCTAGAAAGAGGATTATTTTCCGGGTGGATATCGAAGGGTTAAATTGGTTGTTTTGCATAAAGGTATCTTGACATATAGGGATTTTAATGTTTTTGGTAGGAGCCAACTCCTGTTGGCGACAGGCACGTGCACACCATTGTGCATTGCCAATAGCCGTCAGGAGACGACTCCTACCGCAAGTTGCCGAAGCCTAATTTATTATTGAAAACGTGTTTTCGTGTCGTCAAATCCATCCAATAAATTTTTCAATATCGCCAAAAAAAATCCCCGGATCGTGCAGGTACAGGCTGCTTCTGGCCTTAGCCCTTTCCAGGATGCGGCGAAAACCTCTGTTGTAGGTGTGGAACGCTTGCTTCATTTCGTTCTCCAATGCGGCAAATTCCAGGGTACCCATGGTATCTACCCGCCTGGTTACGTCCTTCAGATAGTAATCGCTCGGTATCCTCGTAAAGAACTCATCGTAAGACATTTCCTTGTTTACCAACCCTTTCTCAACACCAACGTCGAAGAGCTTGGTGCCGGGGAACGGTTCGTAAACACCGATAGAGGCAAAGCCGGGTTTTATTGTGTGCAGCAGCGCCAGGGTTTTTCGCACGTCTTCTTCCGTCTCAGTAGGGATGCCCATCATAAAATAGGCCGTCCAGTGGATGCCCGCCTCGCGGAAAAGGCGTGCGGCGTCCTTTATGCCCTGCAAGGTTGTACCTTTGTCCATTAACTGCAATATCCGTTCGCTCCCCGATTCTACGCCAACCTTTATGCTGTTGCAGCCCGCTTTTTTCATCTTCTTCAACATCTCTAAATCAACCAAATCCGCCCGCGTATTGCAATCCCAGTTGATTTTTATATTTTCATCCAACAGGGTGTTGCAAAATTCCAGCACCCGTTTTCTGTTAACGGTAAAGGAATCGTCCTTAAAAGTAAATTGGCGCGTCTTGTAGCGCCGGCGGACGTGCTTAATCTCTTCCAGGATATTCGGCAACGAGCGGTAGCGCACCTTACGCGTCCATATCTGTGTAGCGCAATAAGAGCAATTATAGGGGCATCCGCGGCTTCCCATCAGCAGGCCGCTGTCTTCCGAGGTATAGGTGTCGGCGCCCAACATGGCTTCCCTGTCAGGAAACGGGAGGGTATCGAGGTCGTCGATAAACTTTCTTGCCGGTTGGTGAACTCGCTTGCCGTTACTGCAATAAGAAATTCCGCCTAATTTGCTGAGGCCGGGCGCGTCGCCCTCTTCATGGTGTGCGGCCTGTACATTCCGGTTCCCGGCGCTTAACAGGTTTGCCAATTCAAGCAAGACGTTCTCCCCCTCTCCGCTTACCACAAAATCCACGTCGCCCGTGTTTTTCAGTATCTCATCCGGCATAAGCGTTGCATGAGGCCCACCGAAGACGACGTGGCATCCCTTAAGACGCTTTTTTACCAGGGCGGCAATAGTAAAGGCAGAGGCGGCCTTTGGTGTCATTACCGTTATGCCAACGAGATCGGGTTGGCACCTGTCAAGGGTTTCCGATATCTCTTGTATGATGGGATTGGCTGGATTTTGCAACTCCCGGAGGTATATCCGGTATTTTTCCGGCAGCCGGGAATAGTCCATACCCTTCCTTTTTGCAGAGGCGGTTGCGTCCGACGGCTTGTTGCAATCGGCGTCGTAAATAGTAACGCGGTGTCCTGCGTTCTTCAACGTTGAGGCCAGATAGCACAGCCCAAGGGGGAAATAACGATTGTAGTAGTTGAAAAACCGGTAAAAAGGCGGGTCAATTAAAAGGATGTTCACATTGGTAAGTCTTTATAAAATGGAAAATTCAGATTACATAGAGTTTGGAATAGCGCCGTGCGCAATGTATCTTCACACATGAGTCGGGTTTTGAAAAGAACTGCTGGAACCACAGATTGCACAGATTTCACAGATGAAAATTAAACAGATACTTGCTTGTTCCCGAACTCCAGTTTGGGAACGCAATGGTACAAGAATCTCCAGATTTCAGTGTTGCTGGGAGTTGTCTCCCGACAAATATAACCACCACTAGTATAGAGCGTGTTCACTGGATTACACACAGCTCGCATAAGTATCTTCACTTTCCTCTAATGGTGAAGCAAGTCTAGTAATTATTGATTTTGTATTCGTGTTTCGTAAGAAGAAATAAAAAGTCGAATCTATGATTTTTAATTCTTGATGGACTTTATCAAAATCAAATATTGGTGGTGTTATACCCTTATCGTTTTGCATTTTCGAAAGGTTGTATAATAAGTTACTCATGTCACTTGGCCTTACATCATCAGGTCGATGATGCATTTTTTTGATTTGATCTTCCAACTGTTGTCGTTTAATTCCTTTTACTATGTTATCAAAATCCGTTGATAGTATTGTTCGTATTAAATAGTGGGGTAAAAAGAGCGGTGCTGGCTGTCCTTCCTTTAATTTAGTAGCTTTTTGTCCTTTTGCTATGTCTTCGAGCGCTCTGATGTGCCGAGCAGAATAGTCATCAGTCTTTGTACTTACAGCTTTATTAAGTGCAGATAGATTTGAAAGTTCACGAAGGTACTTCTGTGTTTCTAAGACGCCTTCGTTTTGACATACGGCTTTTGCTAATTCTTGGACTACCCCAATACTGTCAAATGCTTTTTCGATTATTTCTTTTGTAATCTGTTGGGAAAACTTAATGTTTAGCTTTTCTTCTCCGATTTCTAAAACTTTTTCAAACTCTGCTCCCTGCCAAGGTTCGACAGGTATTTCAACAACCCGATCGAGTAAATCTCCATTAAATTGGGCCAACCGATTTTTCTCTCTCCATACCCCAAGAATTACAAATCTAACTCCAAGTTCCTGGAAAGTTCTAAGATCAAAAGATAACTGTTTTTGTAATGCATCATCTAAGTAATGAAAATTCTCTAGAATAACAAACTTATTACTCTTAACTTTTTTCAATAATTCAAAAATGTCTTGGGGAAGCGCTAAATTGAACTCGATGGTTTTAATGTGATCAGATTCTTCACTAGAACCTTTTAATTTTCCACCTGCTTCCACTTCCCCACCTATAAATGGAATTCTGGCCTTAACTTTCGCAATAAGGGAGGCTTCGGCTCCAACGCTTGACTTCGTTTCGGATTCGGTAACTATTTCAATGTTTACTTGTCGCAGTATAGATTTGTAAATGTCTGTAACTTCTGTCTTTGGACTGCAACTGATCGAGATATTATCTTTGTAAGGAACATACCTCTCTACAAGGGAAGTCTTTCCTTGCTTCGACGAACCGTATACAATGATTTGCCTATCAGTTTGCAAAGCATCCTGGAATATGCTGTCAACATGGTTCCTGGAAAGATAACTTAATACAGGTTCTTTCCTTACCCCAAATACTTCTTCCAGTTTTGGCATTTAAAAATCTCCTATGAGGTTCAGTTCTGGTAACATGTAACTCGGTTGCTTCCGTTCTGCCAGAGTATCAGCGTGCCGTTTAGAAGCAATACGTATATTTCCCTCTGTTTGAGTTGTTAGAAATACCTTTCTTAAAGCAATATTATCAGGGTACCTCTAGAAAAATCTAATGAGGATGTCTCTATTGCAAACGCTGCATTATCATAACGACCCTACCGCTACACCTCACCGCTAACTCGCAGAAACAAGGCGAAACGCTATACAATCAAATTACTTCTTTACCTTCTTCCTGATCTTTGCCTTCTTCTCCAGTTCCGCCAATCTTCTGAGGGTGTTCGCCTCGCTCTGTATGTCCACGTATTTCTTGAGCAGGTTCGACCAGGAGATGTAGGTGAATCCGTTGGGGTTCATGTGGGCCAAACCCTTTCTCACCAGGAAGGCATCATTTTCCCACATGTACAGGAAATCTTTTTCAATCCTGCTCGGATTTCCGTTCTTTGCCCAGAACTCACCGTAGAAACCGCCTAACAGGTCAGGGTATTTCTCCGTTACCGGCGCAGGTGCTTTTGGTCTGTTCTCGGGCATTGGATAGAGTATGCCCTCTTCATGCAATGATTTTATCGTTGCGTAAGCATCGCTTACGTATTGGAAAATGGAGTCAGACGCCTTGTCCATTGAGTCCAGATAATCCCTGGAAAATCTGTTAGAATGGCACTGGACGCACACCTCAACCCACGCCTCGCGCCGGGACAACAATTCCTTGCTGTCTTTTATGTAATCAGTCGGCTTGACGCCTTTTAAAACGTTGTCATAAAACAGCACGTCGCCTTCACCCATAATGGCCTTTCTTACCATGTTGTGGGAATACTGTCCTTTATAATACATGTGGCACGATTGGCAGGTGGGTGAAATATATTGCGCATCCTTTAACTGCTTGGTCCAATCCCAACTGTGGCCTTCAATGAAGTATATCGTGCCGTGCTTTGAGTCCCGGTAATATTCAATATCGGGGTGGTCAGGTCCGTTGTGGCAGGTTTGACACGCCTCAGGCCTTCTTGATTCTGAGGCCTTAAAGGCATGGCGGGTGTGGCAGCTATCGCACTTATGCTGGATATTGTGGCACATATCGCATCCCTGGACTATGTTCTTGTCCGTGGCAGCCCACACGTCTACGTCCAGATTCGCGTCATACGCCCTAGCATGGCTTTCCCTGCCCGGCTTCCAATCGGGGATACCATACTGTGCCTCAGATTCAAATTCCGCTAATTCCTGCTTATGGCATTCACCGCAAAGGGCAGTCCCCGGCATAATCAGTTCCTTTTCGTGGTCGAGCTTTTCCGCCCCAACCTTGCCATGACAGTCAATACAGCCGACGCTGGCCAGCTTTCGCCCCAGGTCTTTTTCAATTTCGGCTAATTTTACCTTCTGATAGTCCAGGAGCTTGTCAAAACGGGCATGGCTGCTCTCCTCCCAGGCCTTGACCAAGCCGGGGTTCAACGCCTTATGGCATATCGTGCATTCAGCCGCAGTGTAGACGCCTTTCGGCTCCTGGGGCGGCGAGTAAAAGTAATCGGGCGCCCAGTATCGTTGGGTAGGAATCGGTTTCCAGAATTCGCCATACGGGCCAACGCCTTTGTCAAGCTTCTGAGCCTGAAGAACACCGCCAAACATGCCTAAAAATACTGACACGACAACAAACGACAAAATGTCTTTCATTTACTCTTCCTCCATTTTTTATAGAAAAACCATGGTAAAGCCAACTACAGGTATTATATCAAACAAACGCGTATTAGCCTATCAATTAATGATGCAAAACATTTGCGCTGTGCTATATCATTGTGTAGTATAGCTGTGGTGCTGTTTTGAATATCACAAACGGGACAATCGGTTATTTATGGATACTATAGCAACCTCAACCTACTGGTGTTTGCCTATCGACAAGGCATTAAACGCCATGGAAAGCAGTTCTGCCGGCCTCACCTCATCTGTGGCTGCAGAGCGCATGCAGTTCTTTGGGCCAAATACCATCCATAACCGAAAACGCGACAGATTCCTGAGATTGCTGGTGAAGCGGTTTGCCAATCCCCTTATCCTCATACTGATATGCGCGGCGTCCCTCGCTCTGGTGCTGCACGACTGGGTTGATGCGACGATTGTGCTTGCCGTCATTGTTATCAGCAATGTGTTCAGTCTTATACAGGAACACCGCTCATCCATTGCCGTTGAAAAGCTTCGCAAGCAGGTATCTGCAAAGACGACGGTAATCCGCGACGGGCAAAGGAGCGTTATTGCGAGCGAAAACGTTGTGCCGGGGGATATTATCCATCTCGCGGCGGGCAGCCTTATTCCCGCCGATGGGTTGCTGCTGGAGGTAAAGGATTTTTTTGTCTCGCAGGCGATATTGACCGGCGAGTCCTTTCCGGTGGAAAAGCAACCCGGTACGGTGGCGAAAGACGCCGGCCTTGCAGAACGGAGCAATTGTGTGTTCATGGGGACAACGGTACGCAGCGGCTCGGCGTCCGCCCTGATTGTACACACCGCAGGCGATACGGCGTACGGCCAAATATCAAAAAAGCTCATGGTCGCCCCGCCTGAAACCGAGTTTGAACGCGGGCTGCGGCATTTTGGCGGATTGCTTATTCAGGTCATGTTCATCATTGTGGTCTCCGTTCTGGCGGTAAACATTATGTTTCGCCACCCCACGATGGAGATACTCCTCTTTACGATGGCCCTGGCCGTCGGCATATCACCGGAAATGCTCCCCGCAATTTTAAGCATCACGCTCGCGCGCGGCGCACAGAACATGGCGAAACGAGGGGTGATTGTAAAACGCCTGAACGCCATTGAAAACCTGGGAAGTATGGACGTCCTCTGTACGGACAAGACCGGCACGCTGACGGAAGGGGTTGTAAAACTGGACGGCACGTTTGATTATAAAGGGACGTCTTCCGATACGCTTTTACACCTGACCTATATCAACTCCCATTTTCAGACCGGGTTGGATAATCCTTTGGACGCAGCCGTTATCCTGCATGCGGAGGCCGCCGGCATGAATGCCCTGGACTACCACAAGCTCGGCGAAGTCCCTTACGACTTTGTCCGGAAACGGCTGAGTGTCGTGGTTAGCAAAGGAAAGGACGTCCAGCCTATTTTGATAACAAAGGGGGCATTACAGAGCGTATTGGAGGTATGCGACCATGTTCAACACGACAACAATATTGAAGCGCTTGATGACGGCGTGCGTGCCGCAATATTTGACCGGTATACCGGGTGGAGCCAGGAGGGGTTCCGTGTGTTGGGTGTTGCGCAAAGAGCCGTCCAATCCAAACCGGTTTACAATTGCTCGGATGAGGTGGGCATGGTGTTCATGGGGTTTTTGCTTTTCTTTGACCCGCCGGAACCTGGTGTACTCCAAACGCTGGACGAACTGCGCCGTTTAGGCGTGGGTATTAAGATTATAACCGGTGACAATTGTTTCGTTGCCCGCCACGTGGCTGAATCAGTGGGTATGAAGGTGGAACGCGTCGTAACGGGAAAGGAACTGTTGACGCTGAACGATGAATCCTTGTGGCAGATTGCCCCCCTGGTGACGTTGTTTGCCGAAGTAGACCCAAATCAAAAGGAACGCATCATCCTTGCCCTGCAGAAAACGGGACACGTGGTAGGGTATCTCGGCGACGGCATTAATGACGCGCCCGCATTATACGCGGCAGACGTCGGTATCTCCGTTAACAACGCCGTCGATATCGCCAAAGAGGTCGCCGACTTTGTCCTCCTGGAGCATGACCTGGAGGTGCTTCGCCAGGGGATTATGGAAGGCAGGCGGACGATTGGTAATACCATGAAATACCTGTTTATAACCACCAGCGCCAACTTTGGCAATATGATAAGCATGGCGTTTGCCTCCTTGTTTTTGCCTTTTATACCGCTCCTGGCAAAGCAGATACTCCTCAACAATTTCTTGTCAGATATTCCGGCGCTGGGCATTGCCGGCGACAACGTGGACCGCGAGTGGGAGGTCACTCCTCACCGGTGGGACATACGGATGATCCGCAATTTTATGATTTCGTTCGGTCTGGTAAGCACTGTTTTTGACCTGATTACTTTTGGGACGTTGTTTTACCTGGCCGGCAAAATACCCGATATGTTTCGCACGGGATGGTTCGTTGAATCGCTCCTTACCGAGTTGTTGATCATCCTGGTTATACGCACGTATAAGCCATTCTACAAGAGCCGTCCCTGTTATTTCGTGCTGATTGCAATCATCGTTATTATGGGTATTACCATTGCGTTGCCATTCCTGCCGTTTAGTTCCATTTTTGGGTTTGTCCCCCTTCCATTAACGGTGATGGTGTCCCTTATCGGCATCTCGGCGCTCTACGCAATCGTCTCGGAACTCATGAAACGCTGGTTTTTTAGGCGCTATGGTTGTAAATGAGGGTATTTGTGCTTGGTCAAATGGTAGTCAAAATGAAAACTTCAACAAAAACCTTTTGGAAATTGCGTAAACTGCGCACATGGTTTCTTGGCTTGGTATTTCTCGCCGGGCTGGTTTATTTTGTGACGCACTTCAGAGAGCTTGAACACTTCGTACAGCTTTTACATCAGGCAAAACCATTATGGTTGCTTGCCGGTTTGTTTGTTCAATCGCTGACCTATTTCAGCGCTGCCGCCGTTTGGCAACAGACGTTTCTCCAGGCCGGCGTGCGTTACTCGCTGTTATCGCTTGTGCCTTTGGGAATAGCGAAGCTTTTTTCTGATCAGGCCTTACCCAGTGGCGGGGTGAGTGGGAGCGCCTTCCTTGTTGCGTCGCTGAATCGCCGTGGAATACCACCGCCGCTGTGTATGGCAATGCTTTTAACCAGTATGGTGGCATATTATACGGCATACCTTGTTGCAGCGCTTTCAAGTATTGCGTTATTGTGGTTTTATCACGCTATAAAGGTATGGATTGTTACGGTTACCGGCGCGTTTTGTGTAATTGCGGTAATAATCCCCGTTGGGTCTTTGTGGCTGAAACGCCTGGGCAAACAACAATCACTTCCCGCTCTCGTGGCCTTCCCCAGTTTTGTAGTTGCATCGGTGGTTGCCACCCTGAGCCCCGTTCCTCTTGGATTGGGGACTTTTGAGGCTACATGTGTTGCTATGTTGAGTATGCTTGGCGTCACGTTAGAAGCGGCGTTCACCGCAACGTTACTCCTGAGAGGCTTTACCCTCTGGCTGCCAATGATCCCGGGTTTGTGGCTGACAAAGCTGGAAATGCGCTGAACTATGCGGTGAAACCGGATGCAAAAGTGGTGGATATGTGTGGCGGCACCGGCGTGCAGTCATTTTTTGCCGCTTTCCACCGTATGATATAATCTTTCAAAACACAAAACAAATAACTTTTCTCATAGATATTTTATTGAGATTATGGATAATGTTACATGATAACGCTCATCTAATTACCCTGTAACTTTGAATTGTCGTCTCTTTCCTTATGCAGATACTATTAAACGGAACCATTCAGGGCTTACTTATATCTTTACTGGCAATTGGCTTTTCAATTGTCTATAACTCAACGGGCATAATCTACGTAGCCCAGGGCGCCGTTTATGCCATTTCTCCGTTCCTCCTCCTTTCTTTCATGAAATGTGGACTGGGAACCCCATTCGCTGTCTTCTTTACCTTTGTAATAACCATCTTCCGGCTTAATGCTCATAGCCCTTTCAGACAACCCCATCCAGCTTTCACTTTTAGGACATGACGTTGCCAGGCTCAGACTATTGGCCTTTGGCCTGAGCGGGATATTCACAACCGTTGCCGCAACCCTTACCGCCCTGGACGTTGGTTTTGATCCCCAGGGGGGCTTAAGCGCCGTATTAATCGCAATCGTGGCAACCATTATCGGCGGCAAGGGGTCATTTGCCGGCCCGGTAATATGCGGCATTTTACTGGGGATAGCCCGTTCTCAGGTAGTCTGGCACACGTCGGCGCGGTGGGAAGACGCGCTGACCTTTCTTCTCCTCGTCCTTTTTCTCCTCTTTCGTCCACAAGGCATTTTAGGAAGCAAGGCAAGGGTCGAAGCGCTATGAACTATATCCTCCACCTACTCATCTATCTGGATATCTACATCATCATTACCCTGTATTTTTGGTTATCAAATCAACACCTTGTTTAAAATGTTCTCCCTTTCCACGTCCCTTACCCTGGTGTGTGGGACTATCGTATTTATATTATTACGTTCACCCTGGGGAAGGGCGCTGAACGCGATGAGAGACGATGAGCTTGCGGCCAGGGGGCTTGGAAAAAACACCCGATTATTTAAAGTGCAGGCATTCTTTATAGCCTGTGCAATGGTGTCCATTGCTGGCAGCCTATATGCCACGTACGTGAGCTATATAGACCCCACCTCTTTCACCCTGGACGAATCCATATTAATGATCAGCATGATCATCATTGGCGGCACGGGAAATTTCATAGGCCCCATCGTAGGCGCCTTCACCCTCATAGCAATACCGGAAATTCTGAGGTTTTTGTATATCCCTGACGCCATCGCGGCAAACATAAGACTTTTGATATATGGCTTACTTCTTGTTACCATGGTACACTTGAGACCGCAGGGCTTGGCAGGGAAATACCGGTTTAAATAAAAAAATTCAGACATCAAACGTTGCGGTTCTATCCACAAGATTGAACCGGCAGAAAGCACGTACAATGCCCCATCAGGGGCAACACAATCGTAGCCCACTGCGTAAGCGGTGGGAAGCCGTTGTTATGATATTTCGAACCCCGTAGGGACGGCACAAAAGCCTCAAACATTTTTGTGTACCATCAAAAATCGTCGAAGTATCATTTAATGTATACGAAATTCAAAGCAATCTTGTAGCGCGGGGGTTCATCCCCCGCCTGGCGCGCGTTCGCGCGCCATTGCCGACCATAAAGGTCGGCGCTACAAATGCCGTCGCCGTAGGCGACATAATTCCGACTCGTTCCCACGCTCTGCGTGGGGATGCTGCCTTGGGATGCTCTGCGTCCCCATACAGTTGCACCCGTGGGGTAACTCACAGTGGGTTCACATCGGTAACCTGAACCCGCCTGAGTAACAGGACGCGGAGCGTCCTGTCGATTCATTTCCACGCAGAGCGTTGGAACGAGTTGGTGTAGGGACACTGTGCCCGTGTCCCCGCGTATGAACACTAAAAAGCCGCCTAATGCCTAACTTAATGTACAGGAAATTCAAAATTAGGCCTGAAAGGCCGACAGGATATAGCGGGGGGTGAAGCCCCCTGTAAAGATAATAATAGAATACAAGCCCCGAAGGGGCGACAGAGCACACTCTCGTTCCCAAGCTCCGGCTTGGGAACGAGCCTGTACCGGAAGCTCCAGCTTCGTTTAATTTTCGGGAACAAAACCATGGTAAATTCCAGGAAAAATAAATGTCACAGCCATATTGTGCGCCCTTTTCTGTCACCCCTTCGGGGCTGGTTATAGTATTTTATTTTCCAGGGGCTTCACCCCTGGCTATATCCTTTCTGCCCTTTGGGCCTGTCGTAGGGCGACCCTTTTAGGGTTGCCGCCCCTGGTGAGTGTTCAGACAGGAGCAAGGCTAAAGCCTTGCCCTACGTATAAATTTGCATTAATTCGTGTAAGTCCGTGTAATTCGTGCCTAAAAGAGTCACCGAAGACCTTATTTAAAACACCAATATAACCATGCCAACAATAACAGAAAAAGAAAACACCGTCCTTTCCGTAAGAGGACTCAAAAAGTCCTTTGGCGGGCAGGCCATACTTGATGATATCTCCGTAGACCTCAAACAGGGCGAGGTTGTCCTTCTGCGAGGCGAAAACGGCTCCGGCAAAACCACCCTGGTAAACATCCTGACCGGCAACCTTGAGCCTGACAAGGGTGAAATCCATCTCAACTTCAACGGCAACAAAGAACTCTTTTCCTGGCCGCGCCATTGGTGGAAAGCGCTAAACCCCTTTGATCATTTCACCCCGGAAAGGCTTGTATGGGAAGGCGTTGGAAGGGTCTGGCAGGATATAAGGCTTTTCCCCACCATGTCCACCCTGGAAAACGTTATGGTGTTTGCCCCGGGACTGCGCGGTGAAAACCCCGTTCTTGCATTGATAAGCAACTGTGCGAAAAAGGAAAACAGACAGAACAAAAAAATATCCTCCGAGTGGCTGGGCAAACTGGGGCTGGGGGACAGGTTAGATTCGTCATGCGACAAGATTCCGCTTGGTCAGATGAAGCGGGTAGCCATTGCCAGGGCAAGACCGCAAAAGCCTTGGATTCTCTTGTTCCCAAGCTCCAGCTTCGGAATGTGCCTGCACCGGAAGCTCCAGCTTCTTTTTTCTATCCGTTCGGGTAATGGATAATTTTAGGATATTCAGCTCAACGACCTTATGGTATAATTCTCCCTAATTATGATACTTCAACTACTAGTCAATGGAATAATTACCGGCAGCCTCATTTCGATCATGGCAATAGGATTTGGTATAATCTACAGCACGACCAATTTCTTCCATATTGCCTATGGCTCCGTATACGTTGTAGCCGCATATATAATGCACACCTTCCTCTCCTGGCATTTCCCCTTTATTATTTCACTGGCGATGTCACTTTTCTTTGCCGTAGTTATTGGCGTGTTAATAGAATTGCTTGTTTATAAGCCACTCCATAAAAAAAGGGCGCCACAGGGCATCTACCTAATTAGTTCTCTGGGTGTTTATATATTGATGATTAACATAACAGCGCTTATCTTTGGGAATGAGACCAAGCTCCTGTCCTATGGCATAGAAAAGTCCATCCACTTTGGCGATGTTATCCTTACGAAGATTCAAATTGCACAATGTGTCACCTTTATTCTATTATCTATACTTTCCCTGTTTTTTATGCACTACACAAGGATCGGCAAAACTATCCAGGCCATGGGCTGCAATGCCAGGCTGTTGGAGTTTTGTGGCGTAAATTTACAAAAGTTGCGATTCATCATCTTTGCCATCGGTTCGTTTTTTGCCGGCGTCGCCTCGATTTTAACGGGTTTGGACGTTGGTATAGACCCTTACATGGGAATGATACCGCTCCTTAATGCCGTAACGGCGGTTATCCTGGGTGGAATAAAAAGAATTGAGGGGATCATCGCAGGCGCCTTCTTCATAGGCATAACCCAAAATCTTGTAATAGGGTATTTATCCGGCCGTTGGGAGAGCGTTGTTACCTTTTCGATGTTAATACTATTCTTCCTTTACCAATCAGGCGGCATCATCAAGGTTAAAAAGAGGGCAGAAGAGCTATGAATTACATTTTCCACCTGCTCATCATGATCGAGGTTTACACCATTTTAGCCCTGTCCCTCAATCTGGTTGTTGGTTATACCGGCCTTCTCTCCTTATCCCATGCATCATTTTACGGATTGGGCGCGTATGCATCCACCCTTTTAATGATAAACGTCGGATTTAACTTCTTTCCTGCCATGATATGCGCAATAATTATCACTGCCGCCTTTTCCCTTTGCATCTCTTATCCGGCATTGAAACTGAGGGGTGATTACTTTGCAATATCCTCTTTTGCCTTTCAGATTATTATCTTTGGTATCCTTTACAACTGGGTTGACCTGACAAGAGGTCCCTACGGAATAGCAGGAATACCCAGGCCAACCCTTTTCGGCCTCAAAATAGATAGCCTGCAAGCTTTTTTCACATTAACCACCCTCATAACGGGGGCCGTAGTCTTCTTTAAATACAACCTTTACCAATCCCCTTTTTGTACGGTACTGAAGGCCATAAAGGAAGAAGAGCAGGCAGTCATTTCTATGGGCAAGAACGTCGTTGGATTCAAAATTCTGGCCTTTGCAATGAGCAGTGGCGTGGCTGCAATTGCAGGCAGTTTGTACGCTGTGTACATAACGTATATAGACCCAACCAGTTTTACCCTTGATGAATCCATATTCATCCTTACCATTGTTCTCATAGGCGGCGCGGGTAATTTTAAGGGTACCATCGTTGGCGTATTCGTAATGCTGCTTATCCCCGAAATACTCCGCTTCATCGGACTGCCTGATTCGATAGCCCATTACCTCAGACAGATTATTTATGCCCTGATATTAATCATCATTGTAAGATTCCGCCCCTGGGGCATTGCAGGGGATAAAGAACTTGGGAGTGTATAAAAGTGGATGAAGTCCTGGCGCTAAATAACGTATCGAAATCCTTTGATGGAATCACGGCAGTAAAAAACGTCTGCATTTCCATAAAGAAAGGTGAAATCGTGGGGCTTATCGGTCCCAACGGCGCGGGCAAAACAACGCTTTTCAACCTCATCACGAAAACCCATCAAATCAAGCCCGATGCAGGTGAAATACGCTACCATTCACATAAAATTAACGGCATGTCCGATTATCAGATTGCAAGAATGGGCATCGGCAGACTCTTTCAAGACGTCAAAATCTGGGGTAGCTTAACCGTAATGGAGAACCTGCTCCTGGCGCGAGCGGATACCTTGAAGGAAAACATGGCGTACCGTCTTTTATTTCCCAAGCGCTACCGGGAAATAAAAGAAAAAAACACGAAAGAAGCCGAAAAATGGCTTGCATTTGTTAACCTGGAAGAGTATAAAACTAAAAAGGCAAAAGGGCTTTCTTATGGACAGCAAAGGCTTCTTGGCCTGGCGAGGCTTCTTTGTAATAACTTCGAGCTTCTTCTCCTGGACGAGCCAACGTCCGGGATCAACGCCGTTATGGTTCAAACAATTTTGGAAAAGATACAATCGCTTGCGCAATGGGGAAAAACGATCTTCCTCGTTGAACACGATATGGACGTTGTAAAACAAATAACAAGCAGGGTATATTTCATGGACAACGGTGAAATCATTGCAACCGGCAAGCCGGATGAAATACTCAGTAACCCTTTAGTAAAAGAAATTTATCTGGGATGTTAATGGTGATTTATAGCTATTTTTCTCCGCGTTCTCCGCGCCCTCTGCGGTAAACTATTGCGTCAAATGTAATTACTCGATACCATATAATTCATGGAGGAACAACGATGCCAGGTCTACAAATCAAAATACCGGAAGAACTTTATAACTCTTTAAAGGCGCTTGGCTATCAAAATGAAGATATCGAAAGAGAGTTTCTTGAAGATGTTGTATTACAGCTTTATTCAAAGCACGTAATTTCTATGGGTAAGGCCGCATCTATAATAGGCCTTTCTATTCAAGCATTTCGAGAACTTTTACTAAATAAACATTTACCTGTGGAATACATGACAAAAGATGCGTATGAAGATGATTTGAAAACTATTGAATCCTTGTGTAAAGACTAATTATGCTGATTACCTGTGATACGAACATAATCATCGACTTTTCAAAAATCAATCACTTATATTTGTTAAAGGATATCTTCAATAACGTAATGATAGCAAATGAGGTTAGAGAAGAATTGTTAGCTGGTGAAGAAACCGGCACAGGAGAATCAGACATCATAAATGCCATGAACGAATGGATAAAGGTCAAAGAGGTAAAAAATAAGCTTGCTTTAGAAAGTCTGAAAATCCACATTGGCGATGGTGAGGCTGCAAGTATTATTCTGTATACGGAAACAAACGCCGATCTTTTGGCAATAAACGATCTAAAAGCCAGGGGTATAGCCCATGCTATGGGCGTTAAAATTATCGGAACGCTTGGAATATTACGGCTGGCAAAGGATCGTGGTATGCTTAAACAGGTAAAGCCGCTATTAGACGAATTGAGAAAAGTGGGTGCATACATAAGCAATGTTCTTTATAATCGTTTGCTGAAAGATGTAGGAGAAATGTAACCTTAATTAGAATTCGATATTTCGTAACAGTTCAATCCACCACGGAGATCGTTAAAATTGTGGAGAATATGATAAATGAGAGACAGAAATAGTATGCAATTATGTCCCCTTCTCATAATATTTCTCTGTACTACAATCCATCAACTTCTTGTTTTTTATGCTCGTTTTTCAAAATGCGTAACAGTAAGGCATTGATTAGATGAGGCTTACGTAAAGTTTTGGACATTGAGTTTTTTGTCATTTGAAAATTGGTAATACGTTAGTGTTTTGAAAAACGTAGTACCGATAAGCTCCGTAGGAGCAACCTGTTTGTAGCAAGATAGGATGCCATAGTAGACATTAGCTCCGTCAGGAGCGACCTGTCTGCCGGTCAATCATAAACAGGCCGCTCCTACGGAGCTGTTTACCCGATTGAATTTTATTGCGCTACAAACAGATCACCCCTAACGGGGCTATAGTGTTTTTTATGTCCCCCTGGATTTTTCAAAAAACTAAAGTGTTACGAAAATTGTTTCATATTTCGATATTCGAATTTCGAATTTGTTTGCGGCCAGAGGCCGCGCCAGGTTCTCAGTGTTCTCTGTGGCAAACTATTAGTTTTTTTATAGCTGTTTTTCTCCGCGTTCTCTGCGCCCTCTGCGGTAAAACTGTTTTTGAAAAGGTCTTACATGCCAACCAACTTATTGTCCGTAGAAAACGTAAGCGCCTCATATTCATCAAAGCCGGTGCTGCAAGAGATTTCCATGAAAGTCGATCCGGGTGAAATCGTACTGCTGATAGGCCACAACGGCGCCGGCAAATCAACCTTACTGAAGGTAATCTTCGGCGACCTGCGCATTAACAAGGGCAAGATCGCATACCTCGGCAATGAAATATCAAATCTACCCATATACAAACGGAGAGAAATAGGAATGGCCTACTTGCCGCAATCTAACAACATTTTCTCCGACCTGAACGTATACGACAATTTAAAGGTTTCCGGAAACGGCTTACATAGTTTAGAATTGAGTCAAAGAATAGAAGAAACGTATGATATATTCCCGGTACTCAAAAACATGCGTCGAAAGCGTTCCGGCCTGCTTTCCGGCGGTGAGCGGCAGATGCTTGCCATGGGAATGCTGCTCCTAATCAGACCACGATTACTTTTGCTTGATGAACCATCAGCAGGTCTTTCGCCAACGCTTGTCATTGAAATAATGCAGAAGATTGTTAAAATCAATAAGGCTTACGGTACGGCCATTTTACTGGTAGAGCAGAAAGTAGCAGAGGCATTAAAAATAGCCACAAGATGCTATCTGCTAAAAAATGGTCAAGTATCTTTTGTGGGAAAACCGGAAGAAGTGCGAGAGACGCTCAGCCGGACGCTTGTCCGTACTCAAAAGTGAAGAATATACATAAGGATGAAATTGTACAATGAGAAATTTGAGAAGGTATTTAATGTTTCTTTTAACTGTAGCTCTGTATGGTTGTATATTTTCGTTAAATAGCTGTACCGAAAAAAAGGCTGAAATTATAAAAATAGGTGCGATGTTGCCTCTTAGTGGTAATGCAGCGCAATACGGTGAGTGGGGCAAAAATGGGATTAGTTTGGCTGTAGATGAAATAAATTCTAAGGGCGGTATAAAAGGTAATAAAATCGAGGTTGTTTATGAAGATGACGCCGCTGACCCTAAAAAAGGGGTTTCAGCAGTAAATAAGCTTATTAGTATTGACAAAGTAAAAGCAATAATTGGTCCTTTACCGAGTGCTGTAACGCTTGCTGTTGCACCAATATGTGAAAAATATAAAATAGTTATTATGTCTTCATCATCGAGTCCAGCAATTACCCATGCTGGAGATTATATCTTTCGTAATTGGCCGTCGGATGATTTCGAAGGGTCTGCAATGGCTAAATATGCGATTAAAAAAGGATTTAAAAAAATTGCCATATTGCATATTAACAATGAATACGGACTTGGTGTGGCAAAAGTGTTCAAGAGGGAATATTCAAGGCTTGGCGGTGATCTCTTGATAACGGAAACATATCAACAAGGAAGTTCTGATATGAGGGCACAAATTATAAAGATTAAAAAATATAATCCGGATGCAATCTATTTAATTGGACATGCGAAAGAAAACGGTCATGTTATTAAACAGCTAATAGATTTAAATACAAAGGCCAAAATACTGGGTACTGTTGGCATTGAAAGTCCTGATTTAATAAATATTGCAGGAGAGAGTGCTAACGGCATAATTTATACAGCCCCTACTTTTGACCCCAAAAATACCGACACAGTTGTTAAAACATTTCAAGAAGCATACGCTCGGAAATATAGTACAGAGTCTAATATATTTTCTGCAATAATGTATGATGCGTTGAAAATTATTGCTCTTATGATTGAGCAATATAGTTATGACTCTGACGAAATTAAAGCGGGATTATATAAATTAAATAACTATCCTGGTGTATCAGGAATCACAACGTTTGATCAGAATGGTGATGTTATAAAGCCTGTTGTGTTTAAAACAATAAACAATAAACAGTTCGTTTATATTTCGGAGTAAGTTTTCATTGAAGTTTCTTAATAAATCGATTTATAAAACATTTGAATATTTATTTGATGAGCTTGCTGAATATTATCAGTTTCTTTATCCTAATATTGGAGAACTTAACTTTAATATAGCAAAAGAACTTGATTCAAAAATACTAAAACCAATAAAGGCGAGGAAAATCCTTGATTGTACTTGCGGAATTGGGCTTTTAGCAATTGAACTGAGTAAACTCGGCTATGAAGTTGCAGGGTCTGATATTAGTAACAGAATGTTGGAAAATGCGGTTGATAACGCAAACAAAGCTGGAACAAAAGTTAAGTTTGTACATTCCAACATTCTCAATTTGTCAAAAAACATTGAAGAAAAGTTCGATGTAGTGATTTGCAAAGGAAACTCATTTTCCAATATAAATCCTGAAGCTTTTGAAGAAGCATTGGAAAATATAAGTTCCGTTTTAAATAAAAATGGGATTTGCTATATAGATATTAGAAATCACGAAGAAGTTATAAAACAAAAGCCTTTGTTTGAACACAGATCTCATGTAAGACTAAATTCAAAAGATGTCGTATGTTTTTATATATTTGATTATAAAGAGAATTTGCGTACGTATAATACCTTTTTTGTTTTTTATGATAGAAAAACCAATACTATTTCTCATAAATTAATATCAATAGATGGTTTTTTTGTTTTTAAAAAAGATTTGATAAGGGCTTTTGAAAAAGCCGGTTTCAAGGATATTAAAAAGATCAAATTTGATAGTGAATCAAAGGATGTTGATATATATGTAGGAAAAAAGATATAAATAGTTTATTTGGATTAAGTCCCTTATTTTGCTTAAGGGAAAATAATTATTTTTTTAATAATTACAGGGGAATAAAATGCCTCTCTTGTTTGATGCACCTAATAATAAACGTAACAAGCAAGATATCGATGAAATATTTTCTTATATTTACTATGATTTACTTTCTATACACCCCAGCAATGAGTACTTCAAAATATTCTTACAATATTTCCAACCTTTATTTGATCTATCATTTGGAATTGTTTTCTTAAATAGCGGAGCGACTGTAATATCTTCGTACTATTTATCTTCAGAGAATGAACAAATATTGCAAACGTTTTATACAAAATTTAATGACAAACTAGAACGTTTTAATTGCAGTAATTGGAAAAGTCATGGTTTACAACAATTCCCCTATATCGCTGATGCTAAAAGTTGTCTTATAATTCCTATTGTGATTAATGGTTGTTCCAAATTAGCTGGCTCTTTTTATTTATTTTCAAGATTAAAATCGGGTGGTTTTAATAAAGGATTATTAGATTACATATATCGTCAAATTAAAGCTTGTGTTTTACAGCAATCAGCAAGAGTTAACTTTCTATTAAACAACGATAACTATCGTTGTACTACAAATCATTCATTATGCAATGGTGAAGGTTTTAGCGTTCTAAACAAATTTGGTATTCAACTATGCGAAATTATATCGCTGGCGAAAAAGACATAGATAACACAATATCTAAAATTGCAGAAAAATTACGTGAGGAGTTTCGCTCCGATAAAATATCACCCTTTGTTGCACTTATTAATCCAAACACACAATGTTTTCATTACTATGGGAGAACTTATTATAAAAAACTTCTTTATACCTCTGAGAAAAAGAAGGAAATGCTAAACGATGTTATCAAAGAAGTGTACGAAATTGTCAATGCAGAAAACGATATCATAGAGTGGTATGACGAAAAGAACTTAGTTAAGAAGGTTAAAGATTATTTAGATAAACAAACAAAAAGTATTGATAAAAAGGAGGTGGCTATAGAAGTGTTTTTAGATTTATTATTTAAGACGCCAATAAGTATTAATTATGGAGTGATAGGTCAATGTTACCATACGGGTATTCCACGTATTTTTTATAATGAAAATCAAATCAAATATAGTGGTGCAGGGAAATATCTTAAAATAGATCAAATTTTAACTAAAAGTCAGGGGACTTTTGGGGAAATAATTAATAAGCTTGAAAAAGTGTTTTGGGAGGGTCACGAAGTTACTAGTGCAATAATGGCTCCTTTGTTTTTAAATGGTCAAATTATTGGTACTACTTTTATAGGTGATGAAAATCTAAAATATTTTACATATTATGATTACATAAGATTTTTAAAGTTAACAGCAGAAGTTAGCATTACCCTCATTAAGGATGCAAAGGAATATGAATTTTTATCTGCTGTTCTTAAAGATCTTCCTAACAACAGCTTTAACGTTGCAATATCAATCTTTAAAAATCTACCACATATTTTCAATATTACTGGTGCATGCTTAAAAGAAAAGAACATATATAAATACTTATCTTATAATAAACATGATGATAGATTGTTCCCGGAATGGCAAGAAAACCAGTGCAATGGTTGCAACACATTTGAAGACGCGAATAAATTAAATAAACCTATATCTTTTGATGGTATTTGCAACATACATAAAAACAATTATTACCTGAAGTCTAAAAGTGGTTTATATGTAAAAAAAAATAATCTAGAATTTATTTTATACTTTGATATTGATGAAAACCTTTTGAAAGTACATAAAGACAGTTTGAATTTAGCGATTGATGATGCTCTTGAACTAATCAAAATTAACGATAGAAATGTAGTGGTTCACCGGGCATATGGACATGATACAACTAGATTATTTAATAAAATTCGTAATAATGACAAATTTGATAAAAAAGATATTTGCAAAGTTATTGAACAGAGAAATTACTTAATGATGAATCTCTTTGGAGAAGATATTAACGTAGATTGTGAAAAATCAATTTATGAAAAAACAGAAATTCTACAACTGTGGGAATATTTTAAACCTAAACGGTTTTCTCTTCTAACTCGTGGAACACCTATTTGTGCAGAAACTTTTAAACTTTTTTCTGATGCAGAACCTTCAATAACAATAAAACCAAATGTCATTATTTACAAGCCAGCGCTTAATACAATTATTTTGAACTTAATTGGAAACACCTTTCAACATGGTGGCAAATTTTGTGTTAAACAAGTGCACATAGATATAGACAAGACATTTACTTACACTCAAGAATATAAAACCGGTGCCCGTGGAGATGGAAAAACGCTTTCAGAATTGCCATCCGACCTTTCAAGTTACTTAAAAGGAAATAATGTAGATTATAAAAAAAGCAATATAGGATTCGGACATTACATAATCCAATGGATATGTAATAGATTTAAATGTAAGCTAACCATTGAATTGCAGAATGGTATTTACTACTGGATAATAACCTCAGACAAGCTGCCATTCGAAGGAAAATATGAGACGCCGAGTTATAAATTATCATATAAAATAACTTTACCAGATGAATGGAAATAAATTATGAGAAAAATATATTATGCTTTAATAGATATTAAAGAATATTTTTTGGATTCTTGTTTTGATGCGAAAAGAGGATTTACACAAGATATAAATAAAATAAGAAGTTTTGGAACAATAAACGAATTTCTAAAATCGGATTATTTTAATAAACAAGATTGTGAACTTGCAATATTGTGGCATATTACAGGCACAGAAAGTTATGAATTAACGAAAGAAAATCGTCAGAAAATTGATGAGAAGTATGGAGGAAAAGTTATATTTAAAGTTTGTAAATCAGAGAGTGGGTCAGCAATTAAGGAAGCTAAAGAGCAACCATGGTTTGATATAGTTGGAAGTGGTAGTGATATTTTAAAATATTTTACTGATAATGAATGGGATATTGAAAAGTGTATTAAAAATCTTCCTAAAATTAAAGCAGTGGAAAAATTGAGGTTAATTCTGACGTTATTCCTTCCTCTCGATATAGACCTACAAGCATTAACAGATGAAAGGTTAACTGATAAAAGTAAATATCTTAAAGAAATGCTCAGTGATGTAGAGGATAGTTTCTTTATGAATAAATTTGAAAACTCAAGAAAGGGTATCGAAGGGATAACTGACGAGAATTATGGAAAAAAGCTGAATGATTTGTTTGATAAAAATAGTTTTGATATCCATAATTTTCTGAATTCACTTGATAAAAGAAAAGCGAATTTAATGGGAGAAGAACTGAACGAAAAATTTTGGGAAGATATTACTTCATTCCATGATTGGTATAGCCAACTCGTAATCTTAAGGGATTCGTTGGATGAAAGGTGCGTTGATAAAACTACATATCAAAAGACTTGAACAGCATCTTAAGGTTTTAAAGGCGAAGATAATTTCCAGAAGAGAGAAACGGAAGACATTATCCGATTATTATGGATTTTTCAAGGGTAAGATGGACTTGTCTTTGGAAGAAATTAAAAGAATCGTAATGGTTTACTGAAATATGAAATGCGAATAAAGGAGAATTGTAGTGGATAGTATAAATATTTACTACCAGAGTGATTCGCATGGGAAAGAAATTGCCGATTCTCTAGGTAGGTATTTGCATTATTGTTTAGGTGGAAATGTTATTAAAACTGAGTTACGTATGAATTCAGAAATAATTCTCAATAATCCCAATGATATTCATTACTTATTATTTACCAATCTTTATGATAGTGTAAAGTTGTGGGTAGCTATAATAGATAAAGTAAGTAAAGAAATAGAATATAAAGAACGGAAACTCAAAATTATAAACCTAACTTATCAAAAAGACTTTCCAATTATAGCTGACCCATCAGAAGTAATTATTTCTAGTAAAAGCTGTAAAGATTGGTTATCGAAAATAATAATTGAAGAACCCAATAAAATAATAATACAATTTACAGAAAGGTATCACAATGAAATTAAAGCAATCATTAATCACTAAAATATCAGAGGGGAAAAATATGATTAAGAATAAAGATGATATAACCATACTTATACTTGAGGATA
Organism: Candidatus Brocadiaceae bacterium; assembly: GCA_015661205.1. Classification (GTDB taxonomy): domain Bacteria; phylum Planctomycetota; class Brocadiia; order Brocadiales; family Brocadiaceae; genus JACVXV01. The sequence continues at coordinate 499 of JACVXV010000013.1, read as the reverse complement.
TGCCGGTTAATAAGGATCAAGATTCTAGCAAATATAAATATATAGATGATATTGAGGCAGAATTTACAAACGAGGTAAAGTTGTCATTGCATAAAATTAATTATCAAAATGATTTTAATACTTTTGCTGAAAAATGTACTAAAAAACTGAATGACTTTGTTGATATAGCTATCCTTGATTACGATCTTGGAAATTTTAATCCTCCACGGACAGGTTGGCCGTACATGAAGGATATTCTGCGGAAAAATGAGAGTTGTGAAATTATACTTGTTACAACAGATGAAAGAATTAAAGATGACATTAGCCAACTTCCTCCTTTTTTGAAGGATATGATTTCAGAAATGCCCAATATAATTTATATCTCAAAAAGCCATAATGATTTCAGTGGGCGAATATGCTCCTGTGCTGGTTCACCGTGAATTGGAATTTTGAAATGTAAAATAAGCTACAAAAGGATGGGGCTTTGCCCCAGACCCCAGGGTTTTTTAAAGGCATAAGA
>JACVXV010000263.1 GCA_015661205.1 Candidatus Brocadiaceae bacterium | reverse complement strand
CACAAGAAGCCAACGGTACTGGGCGCTTGTTCTGGCGCAGTGGCGGGATTGGTTGCCATCACCCCGGCCTCCGGTTTTGTTGGTCCTATGGCCTCCATTGCGATTGGCGTTGGCGGCGGGATAATTTGTTTCTATTGCGTTACAAAAATGAAGAAGGCCTTTGGATATGACGATGCACTTGACGTTATTGGGGTACACGCCATGGGCGGAACGTGGGGGGCGTGCGCAACGGGTATCTTCTGTAGCGTAGCGGTAAATCCAGCTGGCGCTGACGGGTTGGTTTACGGAAGCTGGATACCTCTCGGGAAACAGTGGGTAGGTATCGTTGCCGCTTGGGCATGGTCTTTCGGCATAACGGCATTGTTGGCGTGGTTTGTAGACGCAGTAATCGGATTAAGGCCAACTGAAGCGGAAGAAATTGCCGGTATGGATATTTCTCAACACAAAGAGATGGCTTACCATCACTTTGAAACAGAACAGGCTTAATGGTATGCATTAACTACAAAGTGTCTCGTTCTTACTTATATCTAACGGAGTACAGGAATCTTTATATGAAGGAGATTTGTAATGAAAAAAATAGAGGCAATCATACGGCCTGAGCGATTAACTATCGTAAAGGACTCGCTCGAAGAACTCGGCTACCCCGGCATGACGGTAACTGACGTAAAGGGCCACGGCGCACAGCGCGGTATAACGGAACAATGGCGCGGCAGGACGTTTCGGGTGGATTTGTTATCAAAAGTAAAGGTAGAACTGGTTGTAGCCGACCACGACGTGGAGAACATTGTCCAATGCATTACCAAGGAGTCGCAGACGGGCAGCATCGGTGACGGGAAAATCTTTATCTCGAACATCGAAGACGTCCTTCGCATCCGCACGGGCGAGCGTGGCGAGAAAGCCGTCTAACGGCCTGTCGCACGCTTTCTGAAAAGATATGGGATAACAACGGGGCGTTGACGCGCTTTACGGCGTCAACGCCCTTGTTTTTTGTGGCGGTTCAATCTTGTAGATTGAACCGCCACAAAATTCAAAGCAATCTTGTAGCGCGGAGGTTCATCCCCCGCTTGGCCTACCACGCATTTTCCGTGTGTTCTGCGGTTTGAAATAGCGGTTCCAAACGGTTTTAATCAGTCAAACGCCCTACCCCCCCCGACCTTCTGCCTAAACGCCTGGGTAGTTACCTTTGCAATTGAATTTGTTATCCTTTGTTGATACAATTCTGTTTGTGTAAGCAGATAAGGCTTTTTAAAGAAAAGGGTATTTTCCATGTTATATGTTAAAAAGAATTTGGGTTTTCTGATCGCGGCGGCAATGGCTTTTTCCTTTGGTTTCATCGGATGCGGCAAGAAGGATGCCGGCACACAACCAGCAACGGCCTTCAAGATGGAGGGCGATACCCCCTCTATCCATAAAAAGACGGTGGCAGATGAGGAGATTGAAAAACAGAAGAAGCTCCTGGAGACGAATCCGGATAACCCGACGATGTATCATCGTCTCGGCTTGCTATATGAAGAGAAGGGCAAGTTCGACGAGTCCCTGGCGGCATACAAAAAGGCGTCCGACTTGAATGCCTCTATGGTAGAGGCCTACGTGGGGCAAGGCAACGTTCTTAATAAAAAAGGGAAATCGGACGATGCCATCACGGTTTTTCAGAAGGCGCTGGAGGTTAGCCCTCATTACGCGGAGGCGCACGAGGGGCTGGGTCTCGTTTACATCCATAAGGGGAAGTTGGATGAGGCCGCTCAGGAGTTTCAGAAGGCGATCAATATAAACCCGGGGCTGGTAAATTCGCGATACAATTTAGGCATTCTCTACTCGAAAAAGGCGCAGTTCAATGACGCTATAGCGGAATGGACAAAGGCGCTGGAGATCAAGCCACAGAAGACGGAAATCTATTACAACCTCGGCATTGCCTATACCAAGCTGGGGAAGCTGGACGAGGCTATTTCCGTTTGGCAAAAGGCGCTTACCATACGCCCTGACATGGCAAATATCCATTACGCTATCGGGCTTACCTACGTGGAAACGGGGGATAATGACAGCGCCGAGGCAGCTCTTAAAAAGGCGCTGGAGGTTGATCAGAATTTGGTAGACGCGCACAAGGTGCTTGCGGACGTGTATCGCTCAAAAGGCATGCTTGGTGAGGCAGACCGCGAGGATGAGATATATAAGAGCAATTCCAGTCCGCATCATTAACAATCTTTAAATGAGTCAGTTTTTGTAAAGAACTACCGGAACCACAGATTTCACAGATTAAAATCGCAATAGTTACGCTGTTTTAAAAAAAGTTTGGGGGATATGGCAATCACCATGCCCCCTTTTCTAATAGGGACTCTCGCAGTCTTCTTTAATAAAAGGGCAAAGCAAGGGTTTCGTCCACCACTGCCGGCGAGACACGTGTTCCCACGTGTTATCATATATGTCAGGTATGTCAGGCGAGCATTACTGACCTACCGGTGTGGACTATTACTAAAAATCTATGTAATCTGTGGTTCCGATTTTTATTATCCGTCTGAGGCTTTGCCTCGTTAACCATATTATCAAACACCTTATAAAATTATGATTACCGTTGATACTGCAATTAAAATTGTTACGGAGGCGGTAAAACCGCTCTCTCCAAAAAAAGTACACTTTGAAGATGGTTTAGGATTGTGCCTGGCCCAGGACGTCCAGTCGGATATCGACATGCCGCCCTTTAATCGTTCTGCGATGGACGGGTACGCCGTTATTGCTGCAGACACGGCGAACGCGCCAGTGGAATTAGCGGTTATTGAGGATATTGCGGCGGGTTATGCGCCGACAAAAAAGGTGCAGCAGGGGCAGGCCTCGAAAATAATGACGGGGGCGGCTACGCCTGAAGGCGCCGACACTGTGGTTAAGTTTGAGGAAACAGAGAGCCTGGCGATGGATAACCGGGTAAAAATTCTCAAGTCATCAAAGAAGTGCAGCAACATCTCAAACCGGGGCGAGGATATGAGGGTTGGGCAAACGGTGCTTTTTAAAGGCACTCCTATCAGGCCTCAGGAGATCGGCATTCTGGCTACGGTGGGAAAGTCCTCTGTCGAGGTATTTCCGGCTCCAACGGTTGGTGTTATTTCTACCGGTGATGAGTTGGTGGACGTTGAGCGCAAGCCCTCCCACGACCAGGGCGACAACCATCGCGCCCAGCAGGTCAAGCGCC
>JACVXV010000138.1 GCA_015661205.1 Candidatus Brocadiaceae bacterium | reverse complement strand
CGAGAAGGGCGTAAAGTTAAAGGCTCAACAGCGCCGTTTGTGTGAAATGGCACTCTGTCGCTTGCAGGGACTGAGAAAGCGGTTCATATCGATAGACCCTTTTAGTGCCAGGCAAATCTGCCCGTTGTTGGAATGATTTATTTTGACCGAGTGCCTTACAACGACATCATTGACAACGTTGGTCTCTACAACCGCGCCTTGACTGAGCAGGAAATAAATGCCATAATCCAGAAACCCTGCTTCGTTTTTTCTTTTTTGTTGCCGTTCCGACTCGTTTGGGTTGGATTTTGAATACCGGTATTTCTCTGCAAAGCGAGTAATGAGCATAGATTTTATCTCTGACGAATTAAAGGAATTGAAGGATCGCGCCCTGCTGCGGCATCTAAGAACCGTAGAAGGCCCCCAGGATTCGTATATCCAAGTTAACGGTAAATCTTATTTGTCCTTTTGCTCAAACAATTACCTCGGCCTCGCCAATCACCCAAGAATAAAAGAAGCTGCAATAGAGGCCATTCATCGGTATGGCTGGGGGGCGGGCGCGTCCCGGCTGGTTTCCGGGAATATGACGCTCCACGAGGAACTGGAGAAAAAGATTGCCGAATTCAAAGGCACAGAGGCCGCCTTGCTGTTCCCGACGGGTTATGTGGCAAATCTTGGCGCCCTGTGCGCGCTCACCGGGAAAGGCGACGTTGTTATCGGAGACAAGCTGAACCACGCAAGCATTATTGACGGCTGTCGCCAATCAGGCGCAACCTTTCGTATTTATCCCCATAATGACGTGTGCCATCTGGAAACCCTGTTAAAAAGACACGCCTCATTCCGCAGAAGGCTGATAGTTACCGACAGCGTCTTCAGCATGGATGGCGATACAGCGCCGCTGCCGGAAATAGTGGAGGTTGCCGGGCGATACGACGCCCTCATTATGGTGGACGACGCGCACGCCCTGGGCGTCTTCGGCCAACAGGGGAAGGGCATGATCGAACATTGCAACCTTCATGGGAAGATTGATATTATTATGGGTTCCATGAGCAAGGCGCTGGGAAGTATCGGCGGATTTATCGCAGGGGATAGGAACCTCATTGATTTTCTGAAAAATAAGGCGCGTTCTTTTATTTACACAACGGCGCTTCCGCCTGCCGCGTGTGCGGCGTCGCTGGCCGCACTGGAGCTTATCCGGGAGAACCCTTCTCTCCGGGAAAAATTGTGGGATAATATTACGTACCTGAAGTCGCGCTTATCTCAATATAAAAATGCGCCTGCCGTGCAAAGCCCCATAATCCCCCTTGTTATTGGCACGGCTGAGGAGACGCTCCGTGTGTCGGAAAAACTGTATCAGTGTAATATCCTCATCCCGGCAATTCGCCCCCCCACGGTGCCCGCAGGTACAAGCCGATTACGCATCTCTCTGATGGCAACCCACACGACAAACGACATAGATAGATTGATAGAGGCCTTTGAAAAGACCGGGGCGCTGATCGTGGCTGTTTAACGCAATGACAAGTCTTTTTTGCCTGTTTTTGCCTTTTGCTTTCCTTTTTTAACGTGTTATAATGTGGCCTATAACCAAGAAACAGAGAGAAAGTACAGCAAGGTTTGGTGGTTATTATAGGTTTCTTAACTTAACACGTATTTCTTAAATATCGCTACTCGCGGGGCTTTTCAGTGTTTTTCCAAAACACTAAAGTGTACCATTTCCTTATGTCTCTCAAATTCAACGACCACCTGCTCCCTACCCTTCCCATTATGGAATGCCTGCCTCTCGACAGGATTATTGGGATTACCTCGACGATCCCCATTGAGGTTGTCTTTGCGGCCGGCTACATCCCCATAGATCTGAATAATATTTTTGTCTGCGACAGGCTTTCGTACAAGATGGTTGAAGACGCCGAATCGGCGGGGCTACCGCGGAACACCTGCGCCTGGATCAAGGGCGTCCACTCGGCGGTCTGGAAATTTCATATCCGGAAGGTCATTAGCGTCGTTCAGGGGGATTGCAGCAACAACGAGGCGCTCATGGAGATTTTTCAATCGGACGGCGTCGAAACGATCCCCTTCGCGTACCCGCACTCCAAAGCAGACAGGGCGTTTTTACACGATCAGTTGTTAAAGCTTGCCGTTTGCCTGGGTGTGGACTATGCAAGGGCGGAGGAGATGAAGCGTCGCCTCGATTCGGTACGCGCAAAGATACATGAAATTGACAGGCTCACGTGGATGGACAACCTGGTAACGGGCGAGGAAAACCACATCTGGACGGTATCCGCAAGCGATTTGATGGGGGATTACACGGTTTTCGATGAGCGCGCCGCACGGTTCTTACAAATAGCGCAAGGGCGCACGCCTATTTCTCACGACCTTCGGATTGGCGTTATCGGCATCCCGGCTATATGTGAAGACCTTTACTCGTTCCTTACCTCACTTGGAGTACACGTGGTGTTCAACGAAATACAAAGGCAGTTTAGTATGCCCTATCAAACCAAGACGCTGGTTGAGCAATACAGCCGATATACGTATCCCTACGACGTGTTTTCCCGTGTGGAAGATATTCAGGAGGCGCTAAGGCTGCGGAACGTAAACGGCCTTATCCATTACGTGCAAAGCTTCTGTCACCGGCACATCCATGACAGGGTTATCAGAAAATATATCCATCTGCCAATCCTTACCTTGGACTGTGACCGTCCGGGACCGTTGGACGGCGCCATGAAGACCCGCATTGAGGCCTTCATAGAAATGATGCGGCACAACGCCGTAATGACGTAAATGGATTTAAAATGTACCCCAAAAACCAGACAGCCTGTTAAGATAGAAAATCCTTCTTCTCTGTGTCCACGTGCCACTTCCACGACAAACGACTTTCTCTAAAGCAAGATTAAGGGAAATCGTTTTTACTTTCAGACGCTTTATTTTTCAGTCGGTGACTATCTGTCACCGGCTCGTTTACGCCCTTTTTCTTGCTCTTCTTTACTGCCTTTTCAATGAGTTTTACCTCTTTTGTCGCTTCCATAAAATGCCGCTCCACCGGTGACGGGTCGTCCAAATGTGCTTGCCGGAACTTATCATATTCCGCAATGGTCTTTGCAACGGCATTGTCATGGCTGGTAGAGTAAATATCCAGCACCTTACGCCAGAACACCTTCTCCGATGACCGGATATCCCGGATACGGGCAAGCAGTTCGTCAAAATAGTTGCCACCGCCTGCCTGCTTGAGCCGTTCATCATCCTAAAGCCCTTTACGATATATTCCCGCAGGCGCTGTGTGGCCCAGATGCGGAACTGTGTGCCACGCAGGCTATTGACACGATATCCAACGGAAATAATCATGTCAAGATTGTAATAATTGGTCGGCTTGGTAGAAAATTCGGAAATTCCGAATTTTCTCATAGTCTGTTCTTCTGAAAGTTCTTTTTCGGTATAGATTTTTTTATATGCTCGTTGATGGTGGATTTTGACTTATCAAACAACTGCGCCATCTGCTCCTGTGTCAGCCACACGGTTTCATCCTGCATTTTTACTTCAATGCGGACTTTTCCGCCTTCCGTTACATACAAGAGAATACTATTTGATGAAGCAGCAGGCAGGTTGTTATCTTCCATATTATCCCCTCATACCGTTCTAAATATGATTTGATTTGTTTCTCTTTGCCCATATTGCGGGCATAGAAGGTCTGCGTCGCGTTGGCTTTGAGCTGGTCGTTACCGCTACAAGAAGAACGCAAAAAGGACAAAAACAGGGTGAAAAGCTCTGTAAATTTAGCACAGAAATTATCGGGTAATCTCGGATGTGTTACCAAACTCTTGCAAACTGTTTGTCCTGGTAAGGCTGGCTAGAAATGTCAATGCTGGCAGCCGTCCCGACGGGGCTAAAAATTCCGGCCTCTGTCCCCATTGATACATCGGTGGACTATTTCCATCTGTTCCTACGGAACAAAATGCAAATTTACAATAACCCGGAAATGCACCCGGCAATCTCTGATTTTTTGTAACAATTCAACCGGTACTCAAAAAAAAGCAGGAATACAACCCCTTAGCCCCCATTTCTAAGTGCGGGCTTAAAAGCTGGCCTTAGAAATGGAGAAGTCCGGGGTGTGTATTCCTTTCTATGGATATCGCGCGAAAGGTTATTGTGTTTTGTTATAGTTACTTTGATTTACCCCTTTCCCGCACCAAATTAACTTTGTATATTAACCCTGTTCTTCCGAATACGGCGATTAAGTCTTTTTAATCAACGTGGTGGATAATGAATCTATCGCCCTGGAGGCGTTTTCCAAATGAGTGAACATCTCGCTGGTATCCTCTATGGCGCAATGGAATCGCTTGCTCATAAGGGTAACAACATTCCGTAGAAACTCGGGCATGTCCGCAACCTCTTTTTCAAAGACCTTGGGGTCAACCATCTTCCCCTTGATGGTCATTATCTCGTGGAAGCAGTTTGTCAAACGGCAATACACGTCATTGAGGTAAAAAAGATCGTGGGTCATCTTTTCAATTCTGGCGCGTGCTTCTGCCGGAAGTTTATCAAGCGCCTCAACAAAGGTGTCTTTGGTAATCATCCCCACCTTTACTTCGCCATCCGCGGTTACGGTCGCCGTTCTTTTCGCCATGCCGAAGAAGCTCATTTCACCGAAAATATCCCCTTCTTTTAGCGTCCCAATCTGCACCTGTTTGCCATTGATGTTTTTCCATACCTTTGCCTTGCCAGATTGCAAAACGTAGGCATAATAAGCCCAGGAACCTTCCTCAATGATAACACTTCCATCCTTAACCTTCTCAGTCCTTGCAATAAAACTCTCCATGCACTCCTCCTTTTTAAAAATATTGAGTAGTCGGGACAATATACAAAATTACACGGTAAATAGGGAACTCATCTTCGGCAAAACAGGCCGACGCCCTGCCCCGGCGTCCTTAACATTTCCAACCGGTAAAAAAATACGCGGCTTTATTTAACAAAAAATAATTATCTTTTTCCATAAAATTTTGTGTTTTGTATTCGAAGCTGGCCGCATGCGGCATGAACGTCGTCGCCCTTTCTCTTTCTGAGGGTAGTAATAATACCGTATTTTTGCAATGTTTCATAGAATATTTCGACTGTTTCACGGTCCGGCGGCGCCAAATGAAATTCTTCGACGGGATTTACGGGAAGAAGGTTTACGTTGCATTGAATGCCCTTGAGGAGACGCGCTAAAGACTCGGCGTCTTGTTTCGAGGAGTTAACGCCATCAATCAAAACGTATTCGAAGCTGATATCTCTGCCGGTGGCCTTAAAATATTCCTGAGTAGCCGCCAAAATAGCCTGTATGCCCGTTTTTTTGTTTGCAGGCACTATCTGCTGTCTCATCGCATCGGATGGCGCATGGAGGGATATTGCAAGGTTTACCTGGAGGCCTTCGCGTGACAGCCGGCGAATGCTGCCCGGAATTCCCACCGTCGATAGGGTAATATGCCTCGCTCCTATACCAGTACCCCATGGGGCATTGATAATCCTGATGGCGCCGATAACATTGTCGTAATTTGCAAGCGGCTCGCCAATGCCCATAAAAACGACGTTTGTAATACGCTCGCCGGAAAGCAGCCGGTTTTTTATGTGGAGCATCTGTTCAACAATTTCACCGGTAGCAAGGTCCCTTTCCAACCCCAAAAGTCCGCTTGCGCAAAACCGGCAGGCCATTGCGCAGCCAACCTGCGAAGAAACACAGGCAGTAATCCGCGTGCCTTCTCTCAATAGGACACTCTCAATGAGGTTCCCATCCGACAAGTGAATCAGAAATTTCTCAGAGTTATCATCCGTTCGGAAAACGGCATCAACCCTGGTCTGGAACAGGCTGCATTTCTTTTCCATCTCCGTTCTAAAAGACTTTGGCAGATTGGACATGCGGTCAAAAGTAGTCGCCCCCTTCTCGTAAACCCAGGAAAGAATTTGCTTTGCCCGGTAAACAGGCTCCTTCATCGAAGCGCACAGCGCTTCAAGTTCCGGTAACAACATACCGGTGATTGATAAAATGGGTGGTTTCAGCATGATATAAGTGTAGTAAGATTTTGAACCTTTGTAAAGATGTAATACCGTGCATTTTCATTAAAATGATTATCCATTGCCAAACCCAATTCACATTTATTACTTTCTTTGCCGGTAAAATAACCGTATAATTATAGGATGCTGATTTTTGACAGTGTTTCGTGTTTGACCAAAACGACCATTACCTTATCACCTCTTTTAGAGATACGCTTAAAAAATTTGCTGCCGAAGTCAAAAGGCCGCATTGTAATTTATGCAAAACAGGAGAAACTAAATGTCTAATGAGTATTCTGCAAGCGAAAGCAGCTTCAGTGTAAAAGATCTGTTGTCGCTTGTTAATATTGCACAGTACGATAATCTGGAAAATGCATGGCAAAAGGTTGTCGAATCAAACAATAAAAATATTCAGGCGCTTTTGGATGTGGTTGATTTATTGGCAAAACGTGAGGAAAGGAAGCGGGCTCACGATCTACTTGCCATGCTGGTGCCTCACTACAAACAAAAGGGTCTTTACCAGGACGTTTTAATCGTCTTAAAGCGGCTATTAGAATACAACCCAAAAGAAAAAGGGTTGGCAAAAGATATTTCCGAGTGTTATTCAAATCTCTACGGCAGCAGGGTGTATGCAAATGCCCTGATTGACAGAACGGGGATAAACGGCGAAGGCGATGTACGTGACGCGGTTAAAAAGCTGGAGATTTACTTTTGCCTGGACGTCGGCGATTACGTTTTCCACAAAAGCTGGGGGGTAGGACAGGTTTGCGCCATTGACGCTGAAGGTGAGAAGGTGGTCATAAATTTTGAAAAAAAGAGCAACCATAGTATTGCGATGGACATTGTGTCAACCATATTGCAAAAGCTTGACAAAGATGATTTGCTGGTAATGATCTATGCCAGAAAAGAGGAGCTTCAAAAGATGGTTGAGGAAGACCCCGTAAGCCTGGTTAAGTTAACCTTGAAGTACTTTAAAGGAAAAACGCTGGTATCGAATTTAAAGGGGCGTATCACCACCGGCGTTATGCCCGTTGAGGCGTGGAGTAAATGGTGGACAAACGCCAGAAAATTGCTGAAGAAAGACCCTTACATAAAGTTTATCGAGGGAACACCTTCAACTACGGCAATTGCATTCCGCGACACACCGGTAACCCACCACAGCGACATCCTTGAGAAATTGGCAGGAGTCCGTGTACTTGACAACAAAATAGAAATTACGAAAAAGTACATTACCGGCATGAAAGATTCTGAGGTTTGCAAGGACACCTTAACTGAAATTACCAACCTCTTCGACAAAGAAGCCGAGACCTACAGTGTCACAAATCCTGCCGCTGCTATAGAATGCTGCCTGCTCCTTGAAGAGATTCAATTGCTTCTGCAAGGGGAGCGCGGTAAATACACATCCAGGATCGAGACGTTTGTTCGCGATGGAATAAACATTCCGGAAACGATTAACAAGATAAACATCCTCGATTACCGGAAGCAAGCGCTCGGCATCGTTAAAAAGGTTTCAGCCGAAAAATGGCCGGAAGAGTTTTCTTCCGTATTTTTCGTGAACGACGGAAATCTTTGGGAATTTATTGTCAAAGACCTCACCGCCGAAAACAAACAAAGCGCCGTCGAAGCAATTACGCACAAATTATTCAACCAATTCAATGCATTTCCGGAACATTATATCTGGTTTTGCAAAAACGGTATGCAGGGACGGTTTACCGAGCTGTACCACAACATCGACCCATCCATTCTGTTTTGCCGGTTAATAGAACTGTTAGACAACATGGGCTTTAAGATTCAGAAGGGACGCAACGGAAATCTAAAGACCGTCAGCAATAAAATTAAAAACCTTCTGGAGGACAAAGGTGTCGCTTATGCGACAAGTATCGTCAATGACGCCAATGCAGAAAGCATCTTTGATATCATTTCCAGCAGCAAGTGTTTAGAGGACTGGTTCAAGGTCGCGGTAGAAAATTTGATCCGCGACCGATTCCCGGATTTATTCGAAGTACCGGGACTCCCCGCGATTGATGACAGCAAAATCTACGTTACTCAGGTTGGTTACGAAAAACGGAAAAAGGAGTTTGACCACCTTATGAACGTGGAATTTACAGAAAACGCGCGTGATCTCGGTGAGGCCATTAGCCGCGGCGACCTTCGTGAGAATGCAGAGTACAAGGCGGCGAGGGAAAAACAAGCGATGCTTGTGGAAAAGGCGGAACGTTTAAAGGCTGAGTTGCAGAAAGTGGTCATTATTGACCCGCGATTTATCCAGACGGACACCATTGTCCCGGGATCAAAGGTTACCGTACGCTGCGATGCAAAGATCGAATTAGACGTGTACACCCTTTTAGGCCCTTGGGATGTTGATATCGAAAAGGGGATTATTTCTTACCTGTCTCCTATCGGAAGAGGTTTGTTCAACAAAAAGGTGGGTGATATCGTAAGCATTAAGCTCCCGGAAGGGGCATCCTCCTACGAGGTTATTAAGATAGAAGCTATCTCATACTAGGTGACCGAGTAGGTTGGATTGGGTTGAACGCGAGTGAAACCCACATCAACCGCTCCAGGTATTCATGTGCCGCCGGGTTGTGTAGCTCAACCTGATAATACAAGTTTGCGGCACGTGAGCACCGTTGTATATTACTAATCGCCGTCAAGAGACGGCTCCTACCTCTGAATGTTTTGTGCCACCAAAAACTTATCTCCTTTCCAATTGCAAAAATGCCTCTACCACTTGCGGATCAAAATGGGTGGCTGCGTTTGAGATGATGTACTCGAGCGCCTGCGCTTCGGGCATACCTTTTCTATACGGCCTGTCAAAGCGCAGGGCGTCCGCGGCGTCTACGTCGAGCAGTGTGGCAACCTTATGTAAAAAAACGCTCAGGGAATGGTTCAGGTCGAGATTGCCCGTGATCGCCACATCAATTTCATGCAAGCCCGACATGCGTTGCAACTGCAGCCGCACCTGCCCCTCAACTTTAACATGGTTTGTAATGTCTTCTTTGACTGCGATGAAATGGGTAATCACCCCTTGCGGGTTCTTAACGGCTGAAATAGATGCGGATTCCCAATAGAGCCCGCCGTCCTTTTTCCTGTTAATAAACACCCCCGCCATTCTTTCCCGGCGGTAATAGCTTCCCACCGCCGTTTGTATTCCTCCGGTGGCGTCTTGCCCGATTTTAGGACTCGGGGATTCTTGCCGAGGGCCTCTTCTCTTGTGTACCCTGTTATCTGGGAAAACTTGGGATTCACGTATTCGATGCGTCCATTTGTATCGGTAACCACGACGGTGGCTGGGCTTTGCTCCACGGCCTGTAATAGCTTACGGAGTTGTTCCTCGTTGTGTTTACGTTCCGTAATGTCCGTGACCAACTCCATGGTATATATCTGCGCATAATTATACAGACATAACTTCTGTGTAATCCATATTTTACGGTGTATGCATGGAAATGAATATTGACAACAAAATAAAAAAGGGTTACATTATGACCTATAGTGCGTATAAATAATAATACATTACAAAACGGAGGTCTTATGCAAGCCTTGAAAGCAAAGGGGAATCAG
>JACVXV010000262.1 GCA_015661205.1 Candidatus Brocadiaceae bacterium | reverse complement strand
CTTGCATTTAAAATATTTCCTAAATCCTTTAGTTGTCGTAGGATAGCTCTTGCTTTTTGTTTTGTTGGCGGGATATGAGGTCAGGAGGTCTGAAGTTAAGGAAGTCGGAAAAAGCAAAATAAACGAAAGCGGGCATTGATTATCCGTTTTTTTTATGATAGAATGGCCGATAGCCATATTAATGCTATCGGCAATAAAGGGAGGAGGTTATGACTGTGGAGAAAAAACGTGTCGCTCAGTTAAAAGAAAGATTGTTCAGCTTGGGGGCAGTCCTGCCTGGAAGTCTCAGCAAGCAGTGGAATGTGTGTGGTTCAGCCGGATGTAAATGCAAGAATCCGGATCGTCCCGTTAAACATGGGCCTTATTATCAGTTGAGTTATACGTTGAAGGGTAAGAGTTCTACCGCTTTTGTGAAAAAAGCCGCTCTGAAAGAAGTCCGCGCCAGGATGAAACGTCATAAGGAATTCAGAGAACTTTGCGACGCCCTGGTTGAGGCATACGTTACTGAGTTTCGTAAATACGGTATTGAGGAGGAACAAACATGACAACGGAAAAGGCACTCAGTAGGGTATTTAAAAAAAACCCTGTCCCAAATGGCGAAGAAAACAGGGTTTATAAAAAGAAAGAGAAAGTTTAGTGCATTCGAATTTGTTCTGTTGATGACGATAGGGCTGACGGCTATGGTTCACCCGTCCTTGTCGGGTATGGTGGATGCAATCCGAGCCAAAATAAGCAGGATTGCTCTGCATTTGCGGTTCACAGCCCCAGCCGCAAAGTTCCTCCAGGCATGTTTGGAAAAGGTTCTTAAACATTGTGTGTGTACGGACAGAATCACCCCTTCTGCCCTTGATGCCTTCAGGCGGGTACTCATTTTTGACAGTTCAAGTTGGGATGTTAATCCCGGTCTGAAACATGTCTTGCCGGGTTTTGGCGGTGGGGCATCGGACGCTAATTGCAAATTGCAGGCCGGGTATGAGTACAAAAGTGGCAGTCTTGGCTTTTTTGAGGTTACCGAAGGCATCAAACCTGATCAGGCGTACAGCAAGAGTCTGGTCGATTTCGTTGAAAAAAACGACCTGATGTTAACCGATCTCGGTTATTTCAATGAGTTGTACGGAAAGCTTATTATGGTGGTACTCATCCATGGTATCCATTCATCTCTGAATTCCAATATGTGGCTCACAAAAAAAAGGGAAGTCAGTTTCGACAAACTTTACAAACGCATCCAAGAACGCGCCTTCCATCTCCTACAGAACTTACTCATTACCGTATTCACCGCGGTAAAACAGTTCCTTCGGGAAATTAATCGCCTTGCCAATGCTTGCATTAAAACCAGACAACCTTCACGAAAAACCACTCTCGAATTACTGGAGGATGTACATGCTTTATTATTGCCTTAACTTAACACCTATGCCGCGTACTCCCCTCGTTTCTTACATGGACAGGATGAACATCAAAATTCACTGTCTTGCAATCACGAAATGCCCTCTCCCCCTCTGTTAAATCCTTGTACCGGTCATGCACCACGCATTTATCGGCAGCGTCCTCCTTAAGGTCGGTCTTTATTACGTAGCAACCGTCAAGGAAATTTTCCTCTTTCAACGCTTCTTCATCACTCTCTATTTTCAGGATTCGAGCTTCCTCTTTTACCTGTACCCACGTATCTATTCTCAGGCTTTTGAGCTTCTCCTTCACCTTTTCAAGCATTTTTGACGCCGATGCCTTCGGATGATATCCCAGATAACCGTTTTTCTTCTCAACAAATCCCTCAACACTCCGCATTTTTGACAACCGCGATTCTGCCATCTCTTCTGCACGCACCGGATTACGCCGGAGAACATACCGCACATCATCTTCTTTTACCTCTTCAGCAGGTTTGCGTTGTGCTACAAACGTACCATGTAATAAGAAAACAATATTGATTAAATTGCATGAAATGTTTAAACTACAGCCAAAAGCATCTGTTTTTCGAAAAATTAAGGGCGAATTCCCCGTATTTATTGCTTTCGCCATCGAAAACCTGATCTGTTTGGCTATATAATAGAGTTTAAGTGGTGCTTACCTCGCTGTCCTTCAAAAAAGAGGACGTAAAACAATGTGATAATTGGGCAGTCTAACATGAAGGCAATATGTCCATTAAGAAATAAGGAGGCACGACTGATGTCATCAAAGGAAAGAATAAAAAGGGCTAATCAGATATATGAAACACAACTAAGGGAAAAGTTGGAGAAAGACTACAAAGGAGAGATTGTGGCTATTGAGATTGAATCGGGAGACTTTTTCTTAGGAAAAAACGAAATCGAGGCTTATGAAAAAGCGGTCAATGAATACCCAGATAAAACCTTTGTCTACAAAAGGATTGGATATAAAGCTACTCATTTTGTAGGGTCTCTTTAATGGAAATTAAAGGTTGGTTTAACGAAGGTAAGCCAATGATCGATATTTATCTAGAGGGAACTGAAGATATAATAGATGTCTTGGTGGATACAGGTTTCAATGGTGAACTGATGCTTACAAAAGAAGCATTTCTGCATGTAACCACCCACCACCCCTTTCGCAATCGCGCATTTGTTTTACTTCCAGACCATATCCACTGCTTATGGACGTTGCCGGGTGGGGGATTCCGGTTTTGGTCGTTAGCTCAACAAACGATAACTGCATAATAAATTGATTCCAGAAACGATGTGGGTTTATTATAATCAAAGCGAACACATTATAGGGAGGAGATTATGAGAACAATTCAAATGACCTTGGAGGATGACTTGGTAGCAGCAGTTCTAGTAAATGCCCAGTCGTGGAATGTTCTTCTGAGGGACTTTACGCATGCGTAACGCAGAGATACCTTTCGCCACTTTCCGCTTTTCCTGACAACCGGCACGCAGCCGAAGAGTTTTGCGATTTCCTCTGCAGCCTGGAAGCGGTGATGACCGTCTTTGCTGCTCGTCCCAAGTGTTGCGGCCAGTTCTTGCGCAAGACGGTCGCCCACGCCCAGCAAACTCTTAACTGAATCTGATTCGGGAAGCTTATCCAGAATATCTGTGAATCCAGGGAGAATATATCGAGTGCCTTTGGATAGAACTACTTGTTGGGTGCGCTTCCAGACTGTGCCAAATGAACTTTGCATGGACAGCCTTTGTACAGTAAAAAGGTATGAAATACCCATTTTATCGGTAGTTTTTTCTGTTACTGTT
>JACVXV010000261.1 GCA_015661205.1 Candidatus Brocadiaceae bacterium | reverse complement strand
TATTCCAGTCACCACTTTCAACCACGAATGAATGGTCTACTGCGCTACTTTCCAACGTCTCAACTGCGCTAGCGACTTTTATTGCCCCCAATAAAGGCATACACAAAAGACCAACACATATTACGGCGTACAACTTCCAAAACCTTTTTATTGCCATCTTATTGTCCCTCCTTTTCTGAAATAAGTTTTAAAATTGTGTCTGTTTTCCGCCACTTTGCCATATTTACTTCAGCTCAATTAATCCCTGTCATATAACCAAAACGATAATAATACTAACGGCAAACCTGCTACTTTATGAAACGGTAATAAGGCAGTGTGTCACCTCCTTTGGGTTCTTTATTAAGGAATATTGAGGGATATATATATTCCATTTGACGAAAAATATCAAGTGAAAAGTGCTATTCGAAAAAAATTTTCATTAAGAAGAGCAATCGGGTAGAAGTAGCAAAATATATGCCACAATAGCAAAGCATGGCTACTGGCGGCTGAATAGCGGTAAAAAGAGTAAGGGTCTCTAAACGTAAATGCCGTAGGTATGGTATATTTAAAATTGTAGCGCAGGCGCCTCCAGCCTGCTGGTTTTCATTCATTAAACAAATGCAGGCTGGAAGCCTGCGCTACAGATTATCCCCATCAAGACGATGAAACAGGCTACACAAGCAATGTTTTTCTGGTGGGCAATGCCCACCCTACATGAAAAAGCGGCCTATAGGCCTAATTGAATGTATAAGAATTCCAAAGCGATCTCGTAGCGCGGGGGTTTATCCCCCGCTTGACATGCATACCGGG
The DNA here is from genome assembly GCA_015661205.1 of Candidatus Brocadiaceae bacterium. Classification (GTDB taxonomy): domain Bacteria; phylum Planctomycetota; class Brocadiia; order Brocadiales; family Brocadiaceae; genus JACVXV01. Next base: position 2,405 of record JACVXV010000261.1, on the reverse strand, counting down.
CCAATGCCGACCATAAAGGTCGGCGCTACACAAAAGCCGTTGCCGTAGGTGACCCAAATTATGTGTCGAAATTTTCATTTTATTTATATGGGTTTGCGGTGGGGGTGTAATTGTAAGGACTGAAATAACAATACGATAGGAAAACCAACCCCTGTGCCAGGCTTGAATTCGGGAATCACTTGCCGAGCAACTGTGCTTTTTTGAAGTCATAATCCTCTTCGGAGATGATACCCTCATCCAGCATTTCTTCAAGTTCTAATAACTTGCTGCTATCAATCCCCTTTTGTGGTGGATTGTTCGAAGAGGGGCGCTGCGTTTGTGTGCTGAGCAATTCGCCGAGTTTGTGTTGATAATCTTCTTCCGATATGAGACCTTCGCCGTAAAGCTCTTCCAGGTCTCTGATCTTCTCACCTGATAAGGAGGCTTTATTAGCAGGTATTACGGGAGTTCTTTCTTTAGCAGGGTTTTCCGGTAAAGGAGTCGGTGTTTTTGCGCTAAGCAGTTCACTGAGCTTATAGCGATAATCCTCCTCTGTTATGAGTCCTTCGTGGTAAAGCTCGCTCAGGTCTTTTACCTTGTCATCTGTTGGGAGGATATTACTGGCTGTGGCGGACGTTACAGGGGTCTTCTCTTTGGCAATAACCCTGGCTTCTTCCGGAGGTTCCCTTATGGTCTTTTCTTGAGCGCCAACGAGTGCCTCCCGCTTGCTGATATAATCTTCATTCGTAATGCCCCCTTCCTGCAGCAAGTCATCTAACGTTTGCAGTTTATCTTCCTGGGGTATCTCAGGCGCCACCAGTTCCTTTTTGCGAGGCGCCGGCGTTACGTTTACGAGGGTATCGCGGGCATTGCTTTTTGCCTTTGCAGGGCGTTGTTTGATGCCTTCCAACTGCGGCACTAAGGTGTCGTCGTCGTCTTCTAAGACCAATTGCCTCTTCTTCCTGAAGCTTCTCGGTTCAGGCAGCACCCCGATATCCCCACCCTTGACCAGCAGGTCTTTTTTTTGCTCGTATTCCTCTGCCGTAATAGACCCCTCTTCTTTAAGGGCAACCAATTTAGTCAGGTTCTCGTGTAAATCCTTAATATCAACAGAGGCGCCTTCCTTCATTGGTTCCGTCTTCGGCTTCTTTTTACCTTCTGAAGAGGCAACCTTTTTCTGGGGAATCGGAGGACTTGGCGGTACAACCGTAGCGCTAAAATCATCGGGAACGGGTTCAGGCGCCTGCGCGCTTTCTATGCGTCTCTCTTTCGGTGGTTTTGGTGGCAACTTACGGGTTTTGGTTGGGCGGTACTCATTCGCGGCGTAAGTATCACCCTCGATTTCATTCGTTTCCGTCTTTTTCGCAACCAGCCGTTTCTCTTCGATTGCAGCCCTTTCCCGTTTTTTCTTTACCTTGATTTTCTTTATGTCCTTGCCGTCAAAGGGGGGAGAAAAAATTGAAACGGCTACAAAGGTCTCGTTGCCGGTATTGAGGAACTTGAACACCGTCTTAAGGGGCACCTGCAACATGGAACCGGGTTTAACCACGTATCGGGTATCGTCAAGGGTGGCTATGCCGGTTCCCTTTTTAACGTAAATAACCTTGTCGTGCCGTTTGTGATAGTGTGGTTGTATTTCTCCGTTTGCGCGAACCTGAATCAGGTGCATGCTGGAATTTTTATTTTCACCGACGTCGGTAATTTTTACCTCTTCATTCTCGCCCAGCGGGTTTTTTTCAATAACCTCTTCAACGTTTTGAACGTTGAAGGTAAAAACCTCCGGAAATTTCGTGGGGTGCTTTAATGATTCTACAAAGTTAGGGGGGTAATAATTTGCCGTTGAGCAACCCACCAGCGCCGAAGCAATGAGGGGGAACATACTGCGAAGAAAATGTTTGGAAATATTCATGAATTTTAGGAAAAGGCGCACGGGTCGCCTAAAAATGGTCTATTTGAACTCGGAAACGATATGTCTTGTCTAATTAAAGCAAAAGATATGAGGTATTGCAAGGAAGTATTTAGTGAAGCAGCACAAGTAGGGTGGGCATTGCCCAACTTTAGGTTAAAATGATAAAAACAAAATCCGCGGGTATCTGCGCAAATCCGCGGCTAAATGTCCCTTGTTTCTAAGCCGTGTTTTATGACTGTCACTGATTTTTATATACGCAACCTACTACTCCCAAAGATACGTGATTGACTTTCCCCCCATTGTTTCTAATATATAACTTTGTTGATTAACCAACAAAGGTCATAAATCGGTCGTAACTGTATTCAGAATAATGACATAACGATAAATAGTCCTTGACTGTTGTTGCGGAATATGCTACCATAAGTGTATGTAATTTAACAAGATACAACATATATTCAGGAATTCCGCATGTTTTGCAAAACAAGTCCCCAAATGTCTTTTTTTGATGTGCAAAAAG
>JACVXV010000260.1 GCA_015661205.1 Candidatus Brocadiaceae bacterium | reverse complement strand
CTAGCGTGAGTTTATTACGAAAAAAGCACATGCTTGCCATAACCCCTTAGCATGTGACATGTTATGGTTAATAAAAACGTATACACTGAAAAATAAGCATATCCATTGGCACAATCAGATGCTACAATAAGTTTAAAGATCGTAGGATACTCAACTTGTTATATAGCAATAAGTTACAGTGTATACAAAAAATGCAAAATATAACATATTGACACGCAACGACTTGCACATGAAACAGCACCGCTTTCGTAATAAACTCACGCTAGCGGATGATTCGTGGTTGTCCGTAATCATCGCGGAACCCCGGGAAAAACAAAATGACTCAAATAAATCTCAAAAAACTTATCACGAAAGACGATACATCCTCTATCATAGCCGGCATTGCCAATGCCCTGGAGACCCGTATGGATATTCAGGATATTAACGGCGTACGGTTGATAAGCTTAAATGGCGGGACGCCTTCTGATGAACCAGGTGAAACAAAAAACATTGTTTTGCCGTGCAGACATCCGGTGGAACTCGCCGGTGAGGTGATTGGGTGGATAGCCGGGAATACAAAGGCGTCTTTTATGGCCTCATTTCTTACGTTTCTGGCAAATAAAGAACGGGAGAAAAAAGCGCTTATTGTTGAGACACTTGATAAGTATAAAGAATTAACCCTTCTCTATGACATTGCCGACAAAATAACCGTATGCCTGGAACTGAAGGACGTTGCAAGGGTCGCTATTGACGAGGCAAAACGGTTAATCAAAAACGCAGAAAATGCGTCTGTTATGCTGCTGAAGAATGACATGCTTGAAATTGTGGCAGCTTACGGCATGGAGTACACGCAAAAGATCCGATTAAAGACCGGAGAGGGAATTGCTGGCGTCGTATTATCTACGGGCAAAGCAGAAATAGTCAATGACGTGGCTCGTGATGCAAGATTCACACAGGGAAACTACCGGGTAAGCTCTTTGCTTTGCGTACCACTCAAGGTAAAAGATCGGGTCATTGGGGTATGTAACGTAAGCAACAACTCCCCCGCTGTCTACACCTCCGGTGATATGAAACTCCTGTGTATACTGGCGTCACAGGTGGCATCCGCCATAGAGAACGCGCTCCTCCATGAAAACAGGCTGCGGGAAGAACGCGCGAAGGCCTATTTGCACCGGTACGTTGCCCCGCAAATCGTCAACAACATTTTTGGTGATGATAAAGAATGCATTTCTTTGAACCCCGTAAAGAAAGACATTGCAATATTATTCTCCGACATCAGGGGCTTTTCCTCTACCTGCGAAAAGCTTATGCCGGAAGAAACGGTTGCATATCTTAACGAATATTTTACCCAAATGGTGGAAATTATCTTCAATCATAACGGCACGGTAAACAAGTTTGTCGGCGACATGATCGTCGCCATCTTCGGCGCGCCCTCAAGCTGTGACGACAACAAGAAACAAGCCGTTAAGACCGCCATCATGATGCAAAGACGCCTGTCGGAAATAAAGAATGAGTGGATACGGGATAATTTCAACACGGGGATTGGAATCAGTGCGGGAGAAGTCGTCGTAGGCAATATCGGATCACCGCAGCACATGGACTATACGGCAATAGGAGACGAGGTTAACATCGCTGAACGGCTGGAAGCCCTCGCACAGGGAAAACAAATACTCGTAGACCGCAACGTTTATGAAGCCACTAAAGACACCTTTGAATTTAAAGACATGGGCAGTTTTACCGTTAAGGGGAAGAAAAAAAAGGTGGATGTTTTTGAGGTCGTATATTAGCCGCAGTAAAAACAGGAAGATTTGTAGAGCGAAGAGCCTCTTCGCTCTACAACAGACCCGTAGGGCAAGGCTTCAGCCTTGCAACTCTCTGAATACATACCATGTATGGTAACCCTAAATGGTCGCCCGACCGCTGCCTTGAATTTCCTATACGTTAAATTAGACCTTCGATGCCGTTCTTGTTCTCACGCGTAGGGACACGGCGCTTCGTGTCCCTACATTACATGAACGTATGCGCAACCCAACACAGACTCAACCTGCCGCCTTATTATCGCCAACCCACAAAATCATTTAAAACCACAGATTTCACAGATATCACGGATGGTGAATTATGAAATTGCGTATACGGTTGTTAATGAGCGGATGGCGCGCCATGTTGTGGGGAGAGATTTTTGCCCGCCTCGTACTTCTTAAACTCATTGAATTCCGCTTCCGCCTCAGCGCTCATCCCTTTTAGCAAATAGACGACGCCCAGATAATTGTGCGCCGTTCCAAGCTTTGGGTCTAACGCTAATGCCTCCTTATGCGCAGCAACCGCTTCATCGAGTCTTTTTTGTTTGCAATAGGTCAACCCAAGTTCATTGTGGGCGGAGGCAAGCTTGGGGTTGAGCGACAATGCCTTCCTCTGCATAACGACGGCGTCTTCATATTGCTCGTTCATACGATAGACAACGCCCAGGCTGAAATAGATCATCGGGTCATTAGGGTTCAGCTTCAGTTCTTTCCGGTATATCTCCCCAGCCTTGTCGAAGCGTCCCTGTGTGTAATATGCCTTGCCCAGCTTTTCATAAGCGACAAACATCCCCGGATCGAGCGCTATCGCCTTTTCCCATGCGGCAATTGCAACGTCAAACCCGCCCTTTTTAATGCCTTCAAGCCCATAGGTATAATACTCTTTTGCCGTCAGCTTTTCAGGAAGCTTGACCGCTTCTTTTTTTACTGCCTGCTCGCCGGCTACTTCCGCTCCCTCACCCGCCTTGTTTACTGCGTTAACCCCTTCAGGCGTCTCATTCTTACCGCAGCCGCAGAGGGATAAGAACAGTATACCGCCTATACTTGTAGCGATATATAAACGCTTCACGATCATCTCCATCACTTCTCATTCTCCAAAAGAAATTTGCACAACCATTTTACCCTGTAAACAGTGAAGCGAATTTTAACACATTCTGTTCATTGCTGCAACCATCTTTATCACTCGCCTTTGCCGTTTGCACCGGCGGGATTATCCTGCCCGATGGATACGCTTCGCTAAATCCACCCTACGTACATGATATAGGCATTTCAAAGTAGGGACACGGCGCCCGTATAGGAAATTCAAAGTTGTAGAACGAAGCGATTGCTTCGTCACGGGCGAAGTGGCACTTCGCCCTACATCGAAAAAGTCGCCGAAGGCCTATTTTAAACGTACAGGAAATTCAAAGCCGTTGGGTTCCGCGTCACTCAATCAAATCTGCCTGGCTTGGACCCGACGTTTTAGATGATTGATCACGCCGTTAACCATACAAAGCATTAGTGCCGGTATAAAACGGTGGGTTCAGGTTACAAACCAGAACCCACCAATAGCCCGCCAATGACCCGCCAAGGGTCTTTTTTTTAACGTCCCATAGGGACAAAATATCGGTAGAAAAAGATACCGCACACAAACACAAATGCCGTAGGCATGACATATTTAAAATGCAACCGTTCTACCCATATTCCATTCCTACGGAACTAACACGGTTGCTCTGTTTATCTTCTACCAAGAATTTGGGAATGCTCCCACTGGTATCTACTATCTATGGACTCCTGCCGGTAGTAATATCGCCGACGGATAAATAGTTCTTATGATGTTTTCGTCCGGGCATTCGGTTGGAAAGGGTTTATGCGGCACGCCAGGGAAAAGAGATAGGGATACTCTTTTTTCAGGTGTTTCATATAGGTTAACCATTCTGCAATGAGTTGCGTATAGGCCCGGTTGATGTCTCCGGAAAGATGTTCATAGTCTTCGTGGGGAAGTATGCCAAGTTCTTTTCGGTATTCAAGTTCGTCCCCTATGTGACAAATAGCCCATACCATATTGGTAAAATACCCATGTTCTGAAATTGTGGGGTTTTCCAGTATTCGTATAAGGTAATCGTGATTGAGTGAAATGAATTGCCGCAGGGCTTCGAGGTTTCCCTTTAGAGGGTCAGCGGTAAAGGTGGTGTTTTCTATCTGCTTCCTGACCTGGAACAATTGTTTCTCCGTCCATACTGTGGTGATCAAAAGGGTTTGGCAGGTTTTTTCCTTTTCACGATCAAAGGTAATAAATTCCTGCAGTAACCTTGTCCCCATTTTGTTATAAAATACCCCGATAAGTATATTGAGTTTTTTAAGTTTTGTGCGCCGTTCCCTGTTTTCCAGTAATCCGTTCAAAATCATGGTAACCAGGAGCGCTTCTACAAACACAAAAGCGACATCGCCCACGAAAAAGATAAAAATATGATGCGGATCGCGAAAGACAAAATAATGCAGGGCGTATACTGCAACGGAAATTGCAATTAAAACGGTACCTAAAATATATCTCCAGTCAAAGAGCTTCAAGGTATTTTCCTTAATGAAGGCGCGGTTCTTTTCATAGACAGATGGATGAGAGGTTATTGCTTTTTCCCATGAGATGTACAATATAGCAAAAACGAAGAAGATTACAAACTTTTTTAGCAATATTTAAAAACTAAAGCAAGGGAAGTGGGAAGGAATGGTGTAAAATTATAGGAAAATTATCTTTGGTCAGTTACAAAAGGGATTCCAGGTGGGGGGGAAACAGGAACGAAATATTGGTAGAAAACTCAGGTAGATAGGCTGCAGACCGATGGCTAAATCGTGTATGATTACACAATATTTCCGGCATGGCAAAAGCATGTCAACCGTTCCCGGTTGACATGCTATTTACCTTATTTGTAAAGAATTTTGTGCAACAAGCTGCTAGACGGCCTTTTCACCCCGTTCACCCGTTCGGATGCGGAGAACGTCTTCGATGTTCGAGATAAAGATTTTCCCGTCACCGATGCTGCCCGTCTGCGACTCCTTGGTAATACATTGAACTATCTTCTCCACGTCGTGGTCGGCCACGATCAGCTAAACCTTTACCTTTGACAACAAATCCACCCGGAACGTCCTGCCACTTCATTGTTCCGTTATACCGAAAGACCACGCTCAGGCGGCAAGGATACCCACCCACTGTTTGCCAAGAGGCACAATGTGGCCGCAAACCAACTCGTCGAAAC
>JACVXV010000259.1 GCA_015661205.1 Candidatus Brocadiaceae bacterium | reverse complement strand
GCCGGAGTAGCGCGCGGCAAGAAACGAGGACAGGATCATCACCCCCTTGGAGGGGTGTTCTTTGAGGCATTGCCTTCAGCTTGTTCCGGTTGTGGCTTGTTCTCTTCTTTCTGTGGCTGTTGCTGCCTTTCATTTGCCTGAGATGGCGCCCCTCCTTTACCTAGCAAAGGCGCTTGAGAATGTCCCTCTGCATGTGGCTTATTATTAACCGGTTTGCCGTCATCGGGAAAGTAGTCCTTTGCAACGGCGGCTTTTTCACCGATTTTATCGGAATCCTCTTTGTTATCTTCGTCTGCTGTAATGTCAGAGGTATCGGTGAAGATTTTATACTTCTTTGCCTCCTCTTTTTTCCCCTGCTCCTCATCTTTCTTTGAGCTTGTATCGGCCTTTTTTGCTTCAGGCGGGGTATTGTCAACAAGTTCAATCTCTACAATGTCACCATCAGGCGCACGAACTGAGGAGTTACGAAGTCCCAATTGGCTGATAATGTGTTTTGCTTGTGGAGACAGGCTTATGGCGAGGCTATGGATGATTACCGATACTGCAATAAGGACATAAAATTGATATTTACTGAGAAACTCTGTGCTGCGTTTGAGAAACATATCTTTGTGTTATCTATTGACGAATAGTATTTTAATTTCATAACTAGACGTATGGGAATTTCCAACGTGGGTACACGGCGCGCCGTGTACCTACCTGTGAATACGAATAATCGCCGCAGCTCCGATTCAAGCGGTTGTCTTTGGCACATACCTTCTTTAACCGTAAGTGTTTAGCACTACCTTAACGGGTAAAAGTGTACTGCATATACGGTTCCTTGTCAATGAGAATCTCATCGCCTACCATACCGAAAGACGCTACACAATTCAAATCGGACTGGTGAATCTCTACATCATTAGTTGACATATAATGTATAAAATGGTATATATATTGTACATTCCCACGCTGGAGCATGGGAATGAGTTGGAGTAGGGACACGGTGCCCGTGTCCCTATGTGCGTTCGTAATAAAAAAGTCGCCGAAGGCCTAATTGAAATGTATGGGAAATTCAATGTTAGGCCTGAAAGGCCGACAGGATATAGCGGGGGGTGAAGCCCCCTGTAAAGATAATAAAAATACAAGCCCCGAAGGGGCGGCAGAACATTTTGTTTTCGTGATAAAACAATGGTAAATCCGTGGAAAGATAAGTGTTTCAGCTATGTTAAGCATCCTTTTCTGTCGCCCCTTCAGGGCTTGTTATTTTATACCATTTACCAGGGGCTTCACCCCTGGCTATATACTTTCTGCCCTTCGGGCCTGTTGTAGAGCGAAGAGGCTCTTCGCTCTACAGGGAAAAGTCGCCGAAAGGTCTAATTGGACTCATTTGTAAAGATAAATCGCAGATAAGGTTTAAAAAAGGGGGGGGGATATAGTGGTTTTTTATTGTATGTCTGCAATGTTATTAACAGACTTCTTCGGAGGAAGGGTTTTATGAATGCGTCTTTCCTTGATTACATTACGTCCGAATATTTGAAGGCAACAATCAATTCTGGTATCTTCAGTCGTGGATTATCTTATTATAAGACCGGACGTGTTCTTAACGTAAACTGTCGGGGTGGAGAGCTAAACGCGACGGTACGGGGCAATGGTTCCATACCATACGAGGTCGTCCTTTCTACTAAAGAAGAGATATACGAAACGACGTGTACCTGTTTTTATGCGTCTGACGGGGAGATGTGCAAGCACGTGGTCGCCGCAATGCTCAAGTGGATTGAGCAAAGGGACAAAATGAAACCTCAAAAGACGTTCACGCCGTTGCCGATACCGCGTCAGAAGTCGCTTTTCAACCCGAACGATTTTATTCAGAACGCGTTGTCATTTCTACAACAAGAGCAGGCGCCACCTTCTCTTTTGCACGAGTTGCTTTCTGAATTTCAGGATTTAGATATCCACGTGGATTTGATTGATGGCGGGCCGCGCCTTGAACTCAAGCTCGTTTCCAGCCAGGGTGACGAAACTGTATTCCGCGTCTCTGCGGACAAGAGCCCGCATATCTTCCAAAAATTAGTCAGCGAACAACGGCACAGTGTACAATTTTCCGAACGGGCAAAAAAGACAAAGGTATACAAGACGCCCATTGTTCCCTATCTCCATGCCGATATCAACGCGGAAGGAAACGTACAACTGACTCCGGTTTTTCAATTGAAGGGTGGTAACAAGAAAGAGGATGCGACCCTTCACCCCGACCAATTTGCCGGATGTAAGATTAATGAGAAGTGGGTATGGCACAACAACAGCTACAAACCCATTGAATCCCTTTCTCCGGAGTTAAGCCCCTATTTTACCAAAGAAAGGCCTTTGGTGTATCAGGGGAGGGAAGCGATTGAATTTATTAAGCGCGATTTGGGCATACTGACGGCTGAACCGGCGTTTAAACCGTCGGAGCGTTTAATGTTCGTGGAAATCCACGACGACGTTGACGTGTCCCACGTGCAGGTGGAGACCTGCGATTCCGACTGGCTGTGGCTCGACCCCACTTACACGGTGGGAAACCACACCATTACCCTTGCTGAAATCCTGGAATCCATTGACAAAAACAACTGCATTCAAAAAGATTCGGCCTTTATTGAAATCCCCCGTGACATATTAGACCTCTGGCAACGCGGCAGGGGCGTCATTGAAAACGGCAGGATAAAGATGCCGAAGCTCGGCTACCTGCGCACCCGCGCGGAATGCGGCAAAAAAGTAAAGATCGCCGCGTGTGGTAAGACGCAAGATTTTCTGAAGAGTTTCGACCGCATTAACCCACCGCAACCGGCCCCTGAAATACCGTGCTACAAAGGGGAACTGCGGGCTTATCAGCAGTCCGGTTACGATTGGCTCTGGTTCCTGCACACCAACAACTTTAACGGCATTCTTGCCGACGAAATGGGACTCGGCAAAACGCATCAGGCCATGGCAGTTCTCCTTTCCGCCTTACAGACGGAACCCGGCTTGCCGAACCTGGTCATCTGCCCAACCTCCGTGCTGGACCACTGGGAATCAAAATTCCGTCTGTTTGCGCCTGAGATAACGGTTGCCCGTTTCTACGGCAAGGAGCGAAGCAGCCTGCTTGCAGGCAATCTCCCACCCGTCATGATAACGACCTACAGCATTCTTTCCCGTGACGCGGAATCCCTTGCCAAAGTGCAATGGAACTATGTGGTGCTGGACGAGGCTCAGAAGATTAAGAACCATAGCACGCTCATGTGTAAGGCCGCAAAG
>JACVXV010000012.1 GCA_015661205.1 Candidatus Brocadiaceae bacterium | reverse complement strand
AATTTAATGTCTACTCATATCAAGGGGTTATGACTTTTGCATACCCGTTTTTTGCTCGTTTTTTACCTTTTTTGTGACGAATTTGTTGAACTTGGGTTATGAGATTAGTTAGCCGCTGGCTTAACTGGATTTCGCGGAGCGCAGCCTCAAGAGATAGACTCTGGAGCTTTTCCTCAAATGTCTTCCACGTTTGATTGTCATTAGGTGCTACTTCTCTGGGAACTTCAGAACGTATATAGTCCGTGAGTTGTGGCATGCCAGGGATATCAAAAGCACATGAGTGGCCACTCCCCAATACAATGACGGGGGCCGAAGCGAAGCAGTCCTGAACAGATTTATATGCAGATTCAAGCATGGGACTATCTGTATTATTGGTCATGAAGTAATCCTCTAACAAAAGTGGAATGACCATCACTTGTTATGTCAACATGATAAATCATACCTGTTTATTTGCCCTCCACAATTTCAATCTCATCAGGCGTGAGGTCGTAAAGTTTGTAAACCATCTGGTCAATCTGTTTTTCCAGCGCCGACGTGTTGGCATCGGGAACGTTTTGTTTTGCAGTGAGGATTTGGTCAACGAGAGAATCTAGTTGTTTCTTATCCGTGTCTTTGAGGGATGGTATTGAAATTTGCTCGAAATATTGAGGTTTTACCTCAATAAATCCACCGTTTCTAACAACACAAATTGTCTTCAAGAAATACCAGACCACTTTTGAGTTTAGAAGACCCAATAACCATTTTGCATCTGTCGGTAAGAAAACCGCCGGGGCATTGAGGTACGTTCCGCTCGTATCATAAGCAAACTTATTGGTGCTTTGAAGATTGGGAAAAATTATCTTTGGTCTTCCAAAAAGGTCGTAATAAGCACAGTTTCTAAGTTCCCACCAGTATTCACCCTTGTCATATCGCTTTTTAGCTGCTTCGGCAAAGGGTTCAAGATGATTCATGATTTCTGGAAAAGCCACCTGAATAGCTTTAAACGCTTTCGCTTCGTTTTGCCCGTTATAAACCGTGCGCGTTGACTTATTCTCAAAGACAATCATTTTCTTGCCAATGGCTGGTGTTAACCATTTCTTGATGTCCTTACCCTCAAAAACAGGTTTTAAGTGTTTGATGTTGCCTAAATCTTTTTCTACTATAAAGGCATCATTTATGCCGGTAATAATACCGCGATAACACTTTCCAAATACTTCTCTCAACTTCTTATGTTTAGCTATCTTTTCTGATAGCTCAGCTTGCCCCTGATGATCAAAACTCCATGAAGACTGCTTCAGTGCCGACCTTGGCAAAGGTGTATAAACAATATCCCCACCAAAATTAAACTTCATGAGTGTGTCTTCGGTAACTTTGAGATATTCAAATGTCTCTTGAGGCATTGATTTCGTTGCAAGTAGAATTATAGGGTAAGTTATCGTACCCTCAAAAACAACGACAGATTTAAAATCCACATATTTCTTGAGTGAACATTTTTTCGCAACGTAATCCCGCAAAGTTTTTCCAGCAGTTGTTTTATCAAACGCATTATTGATAAAGCAAAATACACCTTGAGTTTTCAGAATATTAAAAGACTTCTCGTAAAAGTAAGAGAAAATATCACCGGCAGGGGCGAATACGGAATAGGTAGCCTTAAGGTGTATTTTCAGATCACCCAATTCTTCGGCCCTGATATACGGTGGGTTGGCAATCACAATGCCAAATCCTTTTTTATGATGAAACACTTCGGAAAAATAAATCTCAAAATCAAATTCTTTATGGCCATTGGTAATCTGGCTTATCAGTTCATCAATCTGCTTTTTAAAGTCCTGCTTTTTTGTAGGGTTGGTTTCGTTGAAGTAGAGCGGTTTTATTTTTTCCAGTTTTAAAAAAAGATGATCGTTAAACAGGTTTTTCTCCACTCCCAGCAACGAATTCCCGCAGACAATTTTATAATCCAGATTGGGCAGGGGCTTGATGTTCTTTATGTCATCTTCATCTACAACAAGCGATAGCCACAGCCGAAGTTTTGCAATTTCCACAGCGCCGGGGTCAATATCCACACCGTAAAGAGATTTTTCAATGCATTGCCGTTTGAAATCATAGGTTGTTCTCGGTGGGTCTGACCTTAGCACTGACAGGGTTTGGAACCCTGTCAGTGTTTCTGGACTCAAGCTGCCTGCCTGTGCGTCTCCACATGCAGACAGGGACGCTTGAGTTACAATAAAGGTCGTTAGCACACTTCTTGCCTTTACAATTTCGCTCATCATGCCCACAGGAAATGCGCCGGAACCAACTGCCGGATCACAGACGGTGATGTCCGCCAGTTTCTGATCAATTAATACGGCATTCTTGCGTATGATTTCGGGCAATTGTGATTTGTAACCCGAAGATTTCTTTTTGCCCTCTAGAATTTTTCGTCCTTTGATCAGCGCTATTTCTTCATTTTCGCTAATATGTTCACCGAGGTGTATCAGGGCCTTGATGTCTTCTACCCTGACAGGGTTTGGAACCCTGTCAGGGTGGGGAGTGATCAATTCTGTGTGCAGGTATCTGCTGGCACATATAGTGGACAATCTCACGGGGGGCGTAGTAAACGCCGTATTGCTTGTTGAATTTGCTTTCTTCACCTTTTTTCCCGCTCTTTAATGCCTTTTTATATTCCTCAAAGTTGTCAGGGCGGATGGCATTGAACTTTTCATACGCCTTGCCCAGAAGTTCGGGGTCAATGGCAACTTCCTTTTCCAGCGGCTCGTCTTCTCTGACGGTAAAGTTGTAGCGGTCAAAAATATCCAGAATGCCATCGCCCTCATCGCCTTCTTTGGTTTTATTTTTATTAGAGAACAGGCTGTCCGGCAGATGAATATCAGTTTTAATCCAATCATATCCACCGTTATTGCCAATGGGATCAAAAAGACCGCCGTTTAAGAACGGGATTTTGCAGTTAAATTGGCTGTAATAGTGGTCATCATGACTGCGGTCATTACGCAAAGCTTCATAAAAGAGTGGTTCCAGAATGTCATTGAAGAAATTTTTATAGTCGCCGTGCCTTTTCCCAAAGAGTTCACGCAAAAAGTGTTTAGAGCCAGTGCCCCATTCGGCATCACGCCCAACGCCAAACCACCCTTTTTTTTGCAGGAAATATAAGAATACAATCTGTCCAAGAAGTTTTTTGGCAAAGTCAACGACGTTTACACTTTTTGCCTCAAAATCTGCTTTGATTTTCGCATCGTTTTCTACCACTTTGTCCAGTTCCTCTTTTGTGCGGATAAAAAGCTCACGGTATTTAATGAAAAATTCTTTGGTAACGGTTTCAATGTCAAATGCCTGTTCCAGTTCGGCAAGGGTTGGACTGTGTTCGTCATTTGCCAGCATGTTAACCAGTCTGTTCTGGGCAGTGTGACTGGTTTCATTTTTACCCACAAGGAACGACCATCTCCGCGCAGGCGTGAATTCGTCTTTTACCTTCATTATGCCAGTTTGAGTCTGTTCAAACTTGTAGTCCATCTTTACCAGTGAAAACCGCCAGTCTTTCTCATCGGGCGATACAAAGGCAACAAGCGCCGCTTCTTTTTCATTTGAACTACCGTATTTGCCCTGTAAATATCCAGCAACAAAGTTTCTCTGCATGGTGCGGGCGCGTTCAAGGGAGGTCTCTTTTTGGAGTTTGATGATAAGGATATCAATTCTGTTTTCACCGTCATTGAATTTACCTATTCTTTCAAGTGTGCTGATATATTGTCTGTAAGCTTCAGGGATGAATTGTCCCTGCCGCTGCGGGATACGATCTTCTTCGATACGTTTTAAAAGGTTTTTAATAAAACCGACAAACCTCTCTTTATCAAAAGAGTTTTCAAAGGTTTCTCTGATAATGTTTTGAGCTTGATGTTTATCCATAGTATTTTTTATTCCTGTTGAACCCTGACAGGGTTTCAAACCCTGTCAGGGTTAACGGACGGTAAAGTTACTCCAATATTAGATTATCTGAAATGTCATCGCAACCAATGCTATGATATGCCAAGAAACCATCACGCCCACCAAACCACGAAAGCACTGCTTCGCGCTCTATTTTCGTTGGTGCGTTCGACAGCACAGCCCTGTATGAGGAGTACGGGTACTCAGCAAAGTCATTCATTATGCCATGATGCCGGGGATTATTGTGTATATAGAAAGTTACCTGAACTCGCTGATTTTCAGATGAAATCACCTTACGGCGAAAGGGGCGTTCGAAGAGACTTCCCGTCCGTCCCAGTTGTTTGTTAAGCCCTTGGGTATAGCTGTTAAACATGTCTGAAAAATAGAGATGTGGCTTTCTTTTTGTATCATCACGAATAGAAACCAACAAATGAAAATGGTTCTTCATAAGACAATACGCATAGACTTTTGCTGTGTGGAAAACATATTTGGCGAGCAAGTGCAGAAAGTATTGGTAGTTTGCATCAGTGTGGTAAAGAGTTTCGCCATTGATACCCCGATTATAAATATGATACCAGTTCCCTGGTAACAACGGCGTGGCTGTTGTGCTCATTGCCTTTCTCCAATAACCCTGACAGGGTTTTCCTGCTAAATATAATGAGAGTATAACTTCCCGCTTGCCAAATACCACAGGGTTCTGTTCTGCATAGTGTTCTTCCAGAAGTTTTTTCGGAATATGGGTCTGAAGAACCGCCAGTACCTTGAATGGATTAACGATTTCATTCTGAAGCGCATTCAGGGCTTTCAGTGTTTGCATTGCCGTCTGTTTGGGCAGTCCGCCTTCTTCAAGCTGGATGAGAACTTTTTTTAGGTATAGTTCCTGGTCTTCTGTCAGTTTTTGGGTGTTTCTTATGGTGGCCTTCAATATTTTAAGGATATTTGCAGAGCTGTCACGTCCACCTCTGTAACTTTGCTGAGGCATTTCTTCTGTTGTCGCTAAAACAAATGCCTCTTTATTTTTATCCAGGAGGTCGTAAAACTGTTCGGGGAGTTTTTCCTTCATCGTATCAGGAGTACTCTCCAGCAGTTTAGCCGCAGTCAGAAAATCCATTTCTTCAGCCCCACCTTCATGTTTTGTTTCAAAAAATTTCTGCAATTTTCCCCGTCTGAAGTAGGTAATCAACCCTGACAGGGTTGAGAACCCTGTCAGGGTTTTTGCAGTGCGCGCCTTTTTGGGGAGACGTTTTATCGTTTCAAAAAGATCGGGGGACTTATCGCGAATCTCTTTAATAATATGGAGATATTTCAATTCGCTTTCCACTGCACTCTCCTCGCCTTCCAGCGTCTGTTTGGAAATCAGCCGATTAAATAGTTCATGCGAGCCAATGGGTTCACCCTCAGTCAAAAGTTCTGCGTCACCTCCAAGCAGGGTTAAAAAGGCATTGATTTTAGCCTCTGCTGCTTCTTTCAGTTTTATCTGGTCATTTGATTGTTTGGTCGGGAAGAAATTAAAGGTATGTATCGTTTCAAATGATGTATCAACACGGTTGACACGCCCTACCCGCTGCATCATGCGCGTAGGATTCCAGGGGATATCGTAATTTATCACCGTATTAGAGCGGTGCAGGTTAACACCTTCAGCCAATACTTCAGTAGTGACCAGTATACGATAATCTTCTTTAGGATGACGTGATCTGGCGTCAAAATTCTCAATTACCATATCGCGCGTTGCCTCGCCTGAATCCCCTGTAAAACAGAGTACTTTACCCGGGTAGTGTTGACTGATGTTTTTGAACAGATAGTTTGCGGTTTCCTTTGATTCTGTAAAGATAATCAGATGATTTGCTTTTAAAACCGGGTTTTTAGACAATTCCGCCAAAAATTTTAAAAGCTTCGGGTCGCGGTCAATATGATGCCACAGTTTTTTAATCTCTAGGAGAATGTCATGGTCGTGCTGTAAATCATTTCTTAAGGCTTCTCTAAATTCAGTGCTTACATATCTTTCAGCCTTGCCCTCATCTATCAATCGCTGGACGGCTTCATCGTCATCACTCTCCAACAGTTCAAATATTTTATGAGAATGCTTTTTACTCACATAAACATTTCCGTTATCAAGCTCTTTTATAAACATCTCGTAAGAACGCAGGAATCTATCCACCGAATTTTTAAATGCAAAAAAACTGCTTTCAAGACGCTTTACCAGCAGGATTTTCATAAATTTGCCCATGTTTCGCTGGGACTGCTTTTCAAGCTGATCAACTTTACCTTCATAATAAATCATGGGCATATAACGGGCGTATTTGAATTTTTGCGCTATCAATTCAATGGTTTTGTTGAAGACTTCATCCTCCGTATCATTGAGTTCATAAAAAAGGGGGACTGGTTTTTCAACATCAGGGAATTTGAGGTTTTGGCTCTTTATGTCTTCACCAAAATATTTTTCGATTTCCGTTCGGGTACGGCGAACCATTAAATATTTGAGGACTTTTTCACGAAGTTCCAGCGCATTTTCTTTCACAGTACTTATGTATTTGACATAATCTTTCTGCCTGTCCAGTTTTTTCAATTTTTTATCCAGGTTATTGAAAAAGCCTTCCATATCAGGCAGATTTGGTATAGTGCTTTTTCTGGCTTTCTGGAATAGCTTTAAAAGGCTTAGGATGTCTTTTGGCGCATTGTTATAGGGAGTCGCCGTTACAAGAACAACCCTTTTGCCACGGCAGATTTCCGCCAATTTCTCATAGGTAATCGTTGTTTCCGTTCTAAAACGGTGTGCCTCATCAACAATAATATTGGTGTATTTCTCTGTCCCTCTGTTAATAAGGTCATCCAATTTGCCGAGCGATTCAAAGTCGGCTGGTACCTTGAAATCGGAAAACACATTAGTCCAGGAGCCGGGGTTTGATCTTTCAAGCAATACAGGTGGGGCAATAACAAGTGTTCTGCCGTCAAGCTGCCCTGCCAGCATTGCAGATATGTATGTCTTGCCTAACCCTACAACATCAGAGATAAAAACACCGCCGTATTCCAGAAGTATCTTTTTAGCATTTAAAACGGCCTGCTCCTGATATGCCAGTTTTTTGAATTCTTGAGGAAGATAGTTCAAAAATACTTCATCTGCCTGATTGAGTTCCTCTTTGAAATACTCATATAAAAATTTGAGGTACAATTCGTAAGGGGTAATGGTATTGTTCAGCCAGGTTTTTATTTGAATTGTATCAATATATCGTTCCTTTACATCAACAGCGTCTTTCCATAGTTCGTTGAATTTTTGCAATGCAAATTCGTAATCTGCCCTGTTTTTTAATTCGACATTAAACTCAAAGTTGTCAATGAGGCCTGATTGAGTGAAGTTGCTTGACCCTGTAATGACTCTCCCTATATCCCTGTCACCTTCAACAAAGGTCATAATGTAAACCTTTGCGTGAATGTTTTCAGTTGGGTATGCCCTGATTTCTAATTTTCCGCTTTTTAGCCATTCAATAAACTTTAGGATGCCTTCTTCAACGGCAGGGCTATCCTCTGAGTCTTCAATTTCTTTTGTAACAGAAACCTCTAGCTGTTCCTTTACTTCTGCATGCGAATACTGAAGGGTTGGTTGTTCAACTTTTGCTTTTTGAATGAGTTCAACAGTTTGTTTATTAGTATTTATACCAACCAAAATTCTGATTTTTTCAGTGTTTTCGAGTGATTTATAAAGTGCGTGAAACCCGCTTGTGTAGAAATAACCAACAAGCACATCAAAGAGTCGGGTATCTTTAATAAGTATCCTAAATCTTTCTAACAGGCTTCTATTTTCTTCGTTGGTGATAAAGGTCAGGTCTGAATTCATAAATTTTCTTTAACTCGTCGTAAATGATAAAAACTATTCGCTTGTGCCATTTAATAATCAGTCGAGTACCATTACCCAACCCGGCAAAGTTCACGAAGCATCACATTACTTACAGAACTTACCCACCACCAAACAAGCATTATTCCCATCATAATCCATATTGTTTATCAATGCGTTCCCGACGTCTTTTTTTGCGGGTTTTTCGCGGATGAGGTTTAGGTTGATTTCAGGGTCGTTGGTGCTGTGGTTGATGATGTGCGGTATTTGGCCGGTGTTGATTGACATGAGGGTGGAAATGATTTGTGCGGTACCGGCTGCGCCGTACGACTCGCCCAGGTTTGATTTGATTGCGGAGACGGGGATGCCACCGCCATTTGCGCCGAAGAGGGACTGGATGGCCTTTGCTTCTACTGCGTCTTGCAGCTTGCAGCCGTTTGCGTTTGCGCTTATTAACTGGACGTCTTCGTTCTTTATCCCGGCGTCTTCCACGGCTGCGCGCATGGCCTTCTCCGCGCGGGCTACCCGCACTTCCGGCGGGTGTTGCTTGCCACCAACGAAGGAACTGCCGAACCCCTTTACCTCGGCGTAAATAGGGGCGCCGCGGTCGAGGGCGTGCTGGAGTTCTTCCAGGATGACGATGTAGCTGCCTTCGGCCATGACAAAGCCGTTTCGGGCGCTGTCGAAGGGCAGGCACGCCTCTTTTGCGCCGTCTACGCCTGACAGCAGGCCGCGCAGGTAAAATATCAGGTACAGGTCTATGGAGATTTGCTCTACTCCGCCGGTGACGATTATTTTTGTCATGCCGCGCTGTACCATCTTGAATGCGTCCCCAACGGCGTCGGCGCTCGACGTAAAGCCGGATGAAATGGTGCGCGCGACTCCCTTCATTTTAAAGGTGACGGAGACATAGTTGATGGAAGAGTTCAGGGCGACGTCGTAGCTGATCATGGGCGACAATTCGGATGGGCTGGTTTTGATGATTTCGTAAAAATAGTCGGTTGTCTCGGAGAAATTCCCCAGGGACGATCCGACGACAACGCCCATCCGGTCGCCAAACGACCCGTCCAGCGGCAGTTTTGCGTCGTCCAGCGCCATCTTTGAGGCTGAGCCGAGGAACCGGGTTCCCTTGTTCAGGTACTTGAGTCCCTTGCTCCCGAGGTATACTTCGGGTTTAAGGTCTTTCACCTCGCCGCCGAGTTTGCATCGGTAAGGGGAGAGGTCAAGGGATGCCATCGGCGCTATGCCCTGCCTTCCCTCAACAAGGCCGTTCCAAAACGCCTCCTTGCCGCATCCAATCGGAGATACAACGCCTATGCCTGTGATAACGACTCTGTTTTTCATTTTCTTTATTATACCTTCGTTACAAAACCGTCACAAATTTAATGGCTGTGCTTGCCCTTACTCTTTCCCATCCGATCTTCAATGTAAACAAACAAACCAACACAAAGAATAAATACACCTACCATTAAAAAGCTAAACGTTAGACTGTCCATTTTTAGTCCTCCTTCTTATCGAGCAAATATGCTATTAAAAAAGCAATACAATGAAAAGGAAATCCCCAATGTTATTGAAACAAAATTGATTTTCTTGCCCGGCGCAAAGTTTATGAAGATTATCCCTACGATGGAATATCTTACAATGTCATAAAGAAGCTTCGCTGTATTTTCTCTCTGCTTTTTATTCATAACCCATTCCTTTGTCGGGTTCGCTTTGCTTAACACAACCTACCTGGCTGTGACAAAGACTCTGTTTTTCATGTGTTTTTTACACCTTCGCCACAAAAGACCATGTAATTCGTTTGTATAACGCTCAAACTAAGCGGCGTGGCGGAAGTATCGCCACGTCCGTCTTGAGCGATTTATTATGCCCTAACTATTCCGCTGTATCAGGAGTGAGAATGATGGCTCTTATCATATCTCTGTATTTTGGTTGACCGCCTATGCCACCCTTTAAGGCGATCTTATACTGTGCAAGAAGGTTGTTCAATAAGGGGGTGGAGTCATTTCCTTTGCCAAGCTGTTCCCATTTCAGAAAACTATTTAAATCACTGCCTTTTTCCAAAAACTTTGGTTCCTTAAACACACAATACTCGTGCCCATGAGTCAGATAATCGTCAGCTATAGAGATTGAGTATTCAAGCAATGCATTTAATGCCATCTCATTTTTGGGCTTGAAGAGATTCAAGAATGCGATGGTAATATTTTTGTTTGTTGCCACCCTGTCAGCCGCAATAAAGCAGTCTTTAAGCAGTTCAACTGTGAGCATGTAAAACAAATGCCTTGTTTGTCCTCGTTGTTGTTTCTCTGCACCACGACCAAACTTGAAATGCCCTCCAGCCTTGTATAATTGGAATGCACAGTATAAGTCATCAAGACCAAAGTCTTCCTGCTTTACGATTTTATGAAACAAGCTTCCTCCGGGGGCAAAGGGTGGATTTTTCCCAAATGAAATACCTGCCTCCCCTAACCACGCAGCACCGTAGACCTTCAGCAAGTCAAAGGCATTTATGCATTCAGTAAACTGCCTCGTATCAGGGTTTTGTTTTTGGTATGCTTTTTGGGAATCCCAACCTCCTCGCTGGATTTCCAGAAAAACATTGTACTTGGAAGCCATGTTTTTTGACCACTTTTGAAAATCACTCTCAAGCGCTATGAAGTCTTTTTCACTTACTGCATTCTGACTGTTCGTATATCTTGTGGTTTCAGTAAGAAGTTCATCGCCCCTTATTCCAACCTTAACTATTTTAATAACCACGATGCCTTTTCCAAGATTTCTTTTCCATGTTTCCAGTTCTGGATTTTTGCCAGTGCCTCCTGCTTCAAGTTTCCTATACAAGACTTCCCAAATCGTCCTTGTTGTTTGACAACCATTGACTACAAAAGGTTCAGTCAGTTCGTATTCAATATTGTTAGGTAGCTTTTGAAACTCCTCAACCACGATTGTAATTCCGTTATTGTAGAGTCCAAATCTTTCAGGTTTTGTCAAAAGAGTATTTTCAATTCCCTTGTTTACTTTTCTTCTACTGCCAAGAAACTTTCGTACATTCTTTTCATAAAGCATATCAATATCACCAGTTGTTGCCTTGTAATTCTTTAAAAATTCAAAGAGTTGAAGCAATCCAACAGAACCCACAAGCATTTCTTCACCAGAGGGAACCAAGTGAGCAGTTATCAAGACCTGTGTCTTTTTTATATGACTGATTTCCTCAAGCGTCCTGTGATAGATTGTTTCGAGACTAACAACATCCGTATCAAACAGAGACCCAAGCCGATTCTTGCCCATTGCTTTAATGTCTTCTACTGCTCGTCTTTCATCCTCAGAGAGTGGTCTTTGTATAGCATAAACGATAACCATTTTGTCTTTTTCAGATGCTTGCTTCCGAAAAGTTTGAAGTCTCTCAACAAGGCTTGCTGCAAGCGATGAAAGATTATTCCTCTTCCCATCAATGGTATCAATAAGCTTTTGCGCTTCTTCTATTAAAGTTTTTGTCCCGACAAAAGCAGCCCCATACTTACTCTGAACTAAATACCATGTGTCACCGCCGTTAGAATTGTCTTCGGTATCATCACCCCTCTGTAAGCACGCGATGTCAATACCCCCATCACCCGTACCGTCACAGTAAACAACGTCGTCTGGAGACTCGATATCCTCTGCAAAATCGAGCCACTGGCTGACCAGTTTTTTTGAAAACCGTCTGCCTAGTTCAATCGTGCTCGGGTTTTCAGACACAATATCTAACAACCATTCTTTTTCAAATGTTTCAAAAGTCAATTCGTTGCTCACAGGCACACCCCTCTCGAAAATGACGTACTGTTATAGAATGTTTTATATCTTAGTTGATTTACTTGCCATTAACTTTATATTCAGCAAACGGTTCATGCACTGCTGCATAGCGATCCATCCATGACAGGTTTTTACCGATAACCAGTTCCTCCATTGCCGCATGGTGGGTGTTCTTCATAGGAATAAGCCGCATCTGAAAGCCATGCGCCCTTGCCATTGTCTTAACCTCATCCGCATTGTCGTAGGTCATTAAGAAATCGCCTTTTATCGATTGACATAAGGAGAATAAACGTTCATGGTCTATGCAAAAGTGACGGTAAAGACGTTTGCCTGCCTTCTTTCCGCCGGCCGTATAAGGCGGGTCAATAAAGAATACTACGTCATTGCGTTGAGAATACTCCTGCATGACTTCAAACCCGTCTTCCTGACGGAAAACAATCCTATCAGCAACGAGTTCCAAATTGTTGAACCGCTTAGCAATGGTGGCTGGATACCAACGGGAACGGATTCCTTTGCCGTTTTCCCCGTGTTTTAAGAAGCCTGAGCCATCAGCCAATATACCGCCGTGAAACGTGCGGTTTTTTAAAATGGTTTGAAACGCCTTCTCTCTGACGCTAACGTCTGTTTTCGATATTTCCTGTATAACTGATTCCTTGGTCAGATCAAAATCAAGGATTCTTTTCGCAAGCCATCCCGCATGTCCATCAACCACCGATTGCCACACAGCCGCGATATCCTCGTCAATCTCAACCATAACGACACGTGAGACGAATTCCTCAAACAAGGCGGTGATACTTATAATGCCTCCCCCTGCAAACGGCTCGATCAGGATTTCCGGTTTAGGATGTTGATTTCTAATCCAGTCACGAAACGTTGGAACAAACCATGTTTTCCCTCCCGGATACCGAAATGGGCTTCTTTGCGGCACAGAAGCGACATTAACCGGCTTACGTGTTTCAGCCTCGCACAATTCCGGGAAAAATGATTGTTGTCTGAATATTTTCATGTCAGAATGGCTTTTCAATTGTTTTGTTGTTTGGCGGCGTTTCAAGTTGCTCATCAAGCTTCTCTTGAAGCAAGTTTATAAAATCGTCTATATTTCCCGGTGAGGAAGTCGTTATAGCTAGAAGGGCCGGCTCAAATTCCGTAAAAACTTCGTCAGTCTTTGTTAGTGTGAACCTTGATTGTCCCTCCTCTTTGACCAACTGAAGATCGTATATAAGCCAAGAAATATCGGCCTTCGATTTGCTGATTGTTTTCAAAGGCGGAAGTGTCTCAAAGAAACTCCTGTTTAATGCAACGGCTGTCTTCTTGCGCCAAGAATGAAGGATTCCACCCTTATAGAGAAGTTGAGGTGCTAAACGTTTTCGTGAAGAAGATAGATAATCTGGTCGCGGGTAATTTGGCTGTGCTGACCAGTCCATTTGAGCGTGAGCTTTTGGGTTCGTCATATAATATTCAAAGGGGTCGCGGACGTTCCCGGAGATGTAAACCGCTTGTATTTCCAGGGCACCAAAATCAAAAACCTTTCCATTGTCATCGTAAGCGACAAGTACAACGTCAATGTTGCCGGCCGATTTCCCGGTCGCGTCGTTCAGACGAACTTCTGTAAGTGAACTCCAGGCGACGCCATCTCCAAAGAAAAAAGAGGCTGCATCATCGGTAATAAGCCAATCCTCCCTAAACCTGATAGGACATGTTATTGTCGGAACTCCATCGTGAAACACGCTACATACGCCGAGTGGATTTTTTGCCTTGTCTTTGGTACAGTTAGGAACCTTGTTATTGAATGGGCATAATCGACCAGATCGGTATCGATTTGCTTTAGGAGATATATCCTCAACGAAATGCCCAAAGACCTCTGCAAGTGGTTGTGTGTTTTTTGTCATTATGTATTCAGCCTTTGCTGTTCATCATCAATAAATGATACGTGTTTGGTAAGCCGAAAGACCGTATCTTTCCCCTTACATTTCTCAGCGTCCTCCGCGCCCTCTGCAGTGAGCAGTTCCTCTTACTCCACCCTGCTGAATATCGTCGTCGCATTATTACCGCCGAATGCGAAGGAGTTGTTTAGGACGTGCCGTACCTTCAATTCCCGCGCGGTGTTCGGTATATAGTCGAGATCGCATTCAGGATCGGGTGTTTCGTAGTTAATGGTTGGGGGCAGCATCCCGTGCCGCAATGTCAGGCAGCAGATGACCGATTCAACGGCGCTGGCGGCGCCCATAAGGTGGCCTATCATCGATTTTGTGGAGCTGCACGGTATTTTGTATGCGCGTTCCTGGAATACCCGTTTTATGGCGATGGTCTCCGATTTGTCGTTGTGCGGGGTACCTGTGCCATGTGCGTTGATGTAGTCGATATCGGTGGACGAAAGGCCTGCCATTTTTATCGCATCGCTCATGCATTTCACGGCGCCGTCGCCTTCCGGATGGGGCGCGGTCATGTGGAATCCATCGCAGCTTAGCCCGTACCCGGCCATTTCGGCAATAATCTTCGCACCGCGTTTTTTCGCAAATTCGTAGCGTTCCATGATGAGGATGCCGGCGCCCTCGCCAATCATGAGACCCTGGCGGTTTTTGTCGAAGGGTTGGCACCGTTCCGGCGCAAGTGACTTGAGGTTGTGGAAGTGGGTGAACTCCGTTTGGGGGATCATGTCTCCCCCGCCGACCATTACCACGTCAACCTTGCCTTCCATCAGGCGGTCATACGCCCAGGCGATGGCGTGGTTGCCGGAAGAGCAGGCATTCAGGGAGATCAGCGTCGGCCCTTCAAAGCCGAAATAGTGGGCAAGGACGTTGGTGATGGAGTTGGGCGGATAGACGGCAGCCACCGTTTTGTCGAAGCCGTTATCTTTTTTCGAGAGGTCTAGTCTCAGCAATCTTTCAAAAGGGGTCAGTTCTGCGGCCAGCGTCCCGATGGCGACGCCGAACCGTTCACGGTCGCAGTGTTTTTCATCCGGCAGGCCACTTTCCCGTAAGGCTTCACGGGCGGCGTAGTAGACGTATTTATGGATAGTGTTTTCTTTTATCTGGTTGTCCAGTTCGACGTCCAAGGCAAAGTCTTTTACCTCACAAGACCGGTGTACCTTGTATTTCGAGGTGTCAAAGGACTTCATCTCGTTTGCGCCGCTCCTGCCCAGGAGGAACGATTCCCAGCTTTTTTTGACGCCGATGCCGACGGGTGTAACCAATCCTAAACCGGTGATGACAACCTTTGACATAGTCCTAACCCGCGCAAATTGACCTATAATTTAGCAAATCCATGGTGTCGTCTTTTATTGCCATTGCGTAAATCTTCATTCTTGTAAGGTATGTTATCACGTTTTGCGGAAGATAAAGAGAAGAAAAAACAGGAATTATTCTTTTCTCCAGAGATTCCGGGAAATAATCAGGCACCTCTTTAAGCGTCTCAACAAAATCCTGGATGTACTCGGCCCTCGGCGTAGATTTGGTTTCGTTAATGATAAACACACCGCCGGCCACCGCTATTATGTCAAACTCCCGGCTTCTTGATTTATCCCTTAAATTCTTTTTCGTTATCCTCAATCCGAAAAAATCCAAATCCTCACACCCGAAATAAGTGCGGGCAATTCCCGGAATATTGGGAGCTACCATATCCTCTACAATCGTACCGAATTTATTGGCAATATCACCCCATTGTTTGTACCAACGGATTCTATCCTCCTTTGATTCTTCACTAAATTTCAACATCTTGTCTTTAAATTCCTTCATTTCGCTTTTAAAATCAAGCATCTCGCTTTTAAAGTCTTTCATCTCGTCTTTAAAGCCCTGCATCTCTCCCTTAAAGTCACGGAGTTCTCTGTCCGTCTGTGTCTGAGAAATGCTTAAAAGGCTGATATTTTTGGCACATTCCTTAAGCACTTCCTCAAGGGTCTCGACTCGTTCTTTTATAGCCGGCATACTCACTGCTCCTTGTGTTTGTTGCCTGTTTCATTCAACTACGGAAGCTAATTCAGGGGGAAACCTCCAATGGCCTCAGATCCACTGTTCTCCCCTGTTTTTTCGACTGATTATGTTGCTTCAACACCTCGTCGTAAACCCCCGTTGTCTGCAAGTCTTTCAAATTCTGTATCAGGTGCTGGTAGACGCTTTGCCAGTCCAGGTTTACACGGAATGCGAACATGGCGGCGTTCATATTGTCCGCAAGAACCTCTTTGGCATTCTGAAACCGCTTCCGCAATACATTGGTGTCATAAATCTTATCGTACAGATACTGGAAGCCGTCGATGATCTCCTGGAGGGTCATGTTCTTGAGGATGTAGGTGAGGTGGTGCGAAGTATAATACTTCCAATCCGCCGGGAAATTCGTCCTGAAAAGCCTGCCGTCGTTGTTTAAACGGTGGTACAGCGGCGTATTGATGAATGGGCATAAGATGCCGCAGGTCATTACGTCTACGTGGGAATTAAGGACAAATTCGGCAACCTGTTTAAAGGTGTCCGGGGTATCGGCGTCATTGCCGAAGACCATCGTTCCCCAAACGGCCAAGCCATGCTTGCGGATGTTGGCTATTGCCTCGAAGTAGTTTTCTATGGATATGCGCAGGTTTACGTTCTTGTTCATCGTCTTCAGGGCTTCTTCGTTGATGGATTCGATGCCGATAAGCACGCCGACGCACCCGCTCTTCTTCATGTATTCAAGGGTTTCGTCGTCTTGGTAGATGTTGAGCGAGGTAAAGCCAAACCAGTTTTGGTAAATACCCCTATCCACCATCCCTTTGAAAAGCTCCCGCACCCGCTCGTTGGACTTTTTGCTGTGGCCGTAAAAATTTTCATCCGTCAGGATCAGTCCACGGAATTGCCCCTTGATGGACTCAAACTCGTCCAGCACGTCCTCTATCGGCCTTTCCCGGTACTTCTTTCCCTGGAACTGCGGAACGGAGCAGAACTCACAACTAAACGGACATCCGGCGGTGGTAATAATCCCTGAATAGCGGTACTTGTATTTGTCTTGCAGAAATTTTCTATCGGGGCGCAGGCCGTGGTAAAGCTCCATGGGGGTCAGCACACCGTCATATCGCTTTTGGAGCTGCCCCTTCTCGAAATCGCTGATAATCTTTTCCCAGGTAGTAACGGCCTCCCTGGTCACCACGCAGTCCACATACTTTGCAGCCTCTTCCGGGAAGCTGGTGGCATGGATGCCGCCCATTATGACGGGTATGCCCCGTTTCCTGCACGCGGCTGCAATCTGATACGCCCGTTGCGCCTGGTAGCTGACGGCGGTGACGCCCACCAGGTCCGCCCCTCCGAAGGTAATATCGCCGGTGGCTTCATCTACAGCGGGTTCCTGGGTTTCGTCGATGATATCGACGTCCCAGTTTTTTGGGGTTAACACCTTGAGATAGCCGAGATTTACCGGCATTTGGTTTAGTACGGATACGTTTTCCTCCCCGACGTTTCCGATGGGGTGAGGATTAATCAACACAAGTTTTTTCATGAATATCCCTCTCTTGCATTCCTTCTACAGCAACTTAACCAATGCGGCGATAATTGCAATACTGGCGGCCATCATAGCGCCCAGACGAATGGTTAGGCGCAATTCCAGTTGTTTTACATCTTGCTTTAGTATTATTTCCAGTTCTTTCAAATCCTGCTTTGTTGCTATACGTTCATCAACTAATTCTGCAACAGCCTCTGCATGCACCTCTGCTATAGCATAATCCTGGCAGTGGGATAGTGACACTGCGATAGAATTGATGTTTTTCTTGTCCGCCAGTTCTTTTACGCTTCCGTACAAATTGAGATAGGGCCTGCCCGTTTCGTCATTGAGCGTCTCAATATCAGTCCACTTCATCGTCCCCGCCCATCCCGTTCCAAGCGCCTTGAACATGGCTTCTTTTGCGGCAAAGCGGGCGGCAAAGTGCTGGTATTTATTTTTTCTTCCGTTGCAGTAGGCGACCTCGTTTTCCGTATAGATTTTCTTTAAAAAACCTTCATTTGCAGAAAACAATCTTTCTATGCGTTTTATCTCAATAATATCAATGCCAACATACATAAAGCAAATGGTCTTGGTTTTGAATAGGCTTGGTTACCGTTGAATATGTCTTCATAAAGTCTAAGGAAAGGCTTGAAGCTTAGCAAGGCCTTGACCCATGAAAACATAAATGGTGGAGACGAGGGGAATCGAACCCCTGGCCTTCTCATTGCGAACGAGACGCTCTCCCATCTGAGCTACGTCCCCACTCACGTATTCTTTATGAGCTACTAATGTAGTTGCTATTCGGCAGAAAGTTTCTACAACGTATAAATTATATATTTCTCGCGTCAAATTGCAAAACAAATATTTGCTTTCCTCAATACTTTCTGTTTGACAGACCGCCTGCTGCTTTGCTAATCTATCTCTCTGTAATATACTGGTCACGATTAACGAAGTGAAGTATCAAACCGATAAAAAGGGGAATACTGGAGGATGTATTAATTTAAGAATATGATATACTTAATGCTCGGTCTAGGCCTTATCCTGGTTGCCATACTCAGCTCTGTTACTTCCGGATTATGGGGAAAATATGCAGATGCAAAAATTATCAAGGTATTCCTTTTGCCCGGCAGCATCGTTCACGACCTTAGCCACGCGCTCGTATGCCTCATAACGGGAACAACCATTAAAGAGTTGAACTTGTTTGCGCTCAACGGTTCGGAAATCAAGTATGACAAGCCGAAGATTCCGGTGTTGTTCGACTTTCTGATCGTCGCCGCCCCTATTTTCGGCTGCGCCTTTTTTATCTTTTTTATATCAACAATACTTGGCAACCCCATCCGCTTCACGCAATCTATTAATTACGAGTTCCACTTTTCACTTTATGGGTTATTCTGTATCGTAAAGTATCTCTATTTTGCCGCTGTTACGACATTCTGCGCCTTCTATAAGCAGTTTCACATCACCAATATAGGCCATATCTTCTTTTTGCTGACCGCCCTTGTTTTTTCTTTTTCCATGGCACCCAAAAAAGAGGATATTAAGTTTTTACTCCTTGGGTTTTTCGTCCTGGCGCTAACTTTTTTCTGTCTGGAAAAATTCGGCGTGCGCCTGTCGAAATATTCATGGTGGCGTTTTTGCATCCATGATTTATGGGCAATAACCGTCCTGTCCCTCTGCGCGCTGGTATTTTTGTTTTCATCAACCCTGGTTCTAATGGGGATCGTCGCGGGATACCGCAGCACTATTGGACGTAAAGGTTCAGGCGCCGGTAAAGGCGCAAAGGGCAAAGACGAGGGCGCGGGAAATAAGGGCGCCGCAAACAAAAGTGCAAGAAGATAATCCCGGTGCGATTTACTTCAGTAGTCTTTCCACCCCAATAGGGCTGCTCTTCGCGGCAAAAAATGCGCATGGTGTGTGCCGGATTTCCTTTCCCCACGATACGGAAAACGATTTTCTGCACGCCTTTTTCAAAAAAGCAGCAACGCCCATAGAAAGAAACGATGTATCCCTACAGTATGAAATAGCCGCTCTAAGGGCATACTTCTCCGGTAAGCAAGTGACATTCGACTTCCCCCTGGATACAAGCAATGGAACCCCGTTTCAGACGAAGGTGTGGAAGAAACTGCAGGATATCCCTTACGGAGAATGCCGATCTTATCAGTGGGTTGCTGAGCAGATCGGGAGTCCCGGTGCGTCCAGGGCCGTAGGTTCCGCCAATCACAACAACCCCCTCCCCCCCATCATCCCTTGCCACAGGGTTATCGGTGCGGACGGACGATTAACCGGCTACGCATCAGGGTTGGTGGTAAAAAAATGGCTGCTGGAAGAGGAGTTTCGAGTGGCAGGCAAGGCGCTTGGGCTTTTTGACCCCCGGCTGTAATAGCAAGGGTTTATCGGTTTGTAGAATTTTAAAGCCCACGTTGCGGTACTCGATTACATGGATACCGGCAACATAGAGCCAAAGGCTTCTGTTTTTCGAAAAATACCGGACGAATCCCCAGTGATCACCGGGTTAAGCACCGAAAACCTGGCTTGTTTGTCTATAATTTTCTTGATAAACCCCTCAGCTTTATAATATGATTCATACTTGTGTTCGTCCTCCACATTCTCGGCGGCAAACTCTTACTAACACCTAATTTGCATGAAAACAACACCATGATTTTGCTGACGCTGTTCACTTTGCCTACATTGACCCAAATGCTGGAGGTTACCTTTTCCAGTTATTGGCACCGTTGGTTGCCCTTGCAATAGCGGTTTGGATATTTTTTTCTAACCAGGTAAAGGCACTTTGGTATTCAATTCGACGTATCTTTAGCCGTAATCGTATAAAAAAAGATTAACGAAATGAATCACGTCCCCACCTTTCTTCGTTTAACAAAGCAGCTCTTTTTTTACCTTTCCACTATTCAGATCCTATTTTTCCTGCCTATTGTCTTGTTGCATCAGCTTAACTCGTGGATGCTATCCATGCCAACCATAGACATCATCAAAGAAGTTTCTATGATAGTTCTGTTGGCGTCCTTTGTGTCTGCAGGTATCGGGTTTTTGTTAGCCGGGATTGTGACGTTAGTTGGTATCCCTTTCCAAAAAACATACGGAAAAACCAACGAAACAGTATATGCCGTGGTAAACATAGCGATATTGGCAATATCACTGGTATTTTTATTGCAACTTCTGAGAATCTGGTTGCAACAGGTAACCGGGGTTATCTTTGTATTTGGTGCAACAAAACCTTTGGTTCTGTTGCTGATTATCATTCTTTTTGTTTTTATGGTATGGAAATTTAATTTACAAGCAGTGGGGAATTTAATTCAGTATAAGCTAGCAAAAGGCAATAAGGCTGTTCTGGTCTTGATTGCCTTGTCAGGGTCAGTGGTAGCCTTGAACGGTATCGTGATACACGATTACGATGAGATTAAGTCTAGCCAAAACTCCTCTCCAAGCGCAGGCATGCCCAACGTTATTTTGCTTTCCATTGACACACTAACTGCAGAAGATATGTCCCTCTACGGTTATCACCTACCTACTACGACACCAAGGTTGGAAGCTTTCGCGAAAGCAAGTTATGTCTTTGATAATTTTTTTTCATCTTCCAATTGGACAACACCTTCGGTCGCATCATTTATCTCCGGCTTGTATCCATCAACTCACGGCGTGAACCAACACGCCAGCTACTTTCTTGAAGAAGATCGGAAGAAAAATCTAGCACAGATACTGAAAGACAATGGTTATCAATCTGCGGCTATTGTGGCAAACGGTGCTGCACACCCTTTATCGCTGATGATAACAGACAGTTTTTCTGCGGTCACCGAGAAACCAGTAAGAGGAATGATTGCAACTAGTCCAATTTCTAAACAGTTTTTTCGAGTGAAGAACTACGGAAAACATATTGATGTGTGGAGCGAAGTGTTCGAACTCATACTTGTTACACATAACGAAGAAAACTCCCTTTTCCCGCCCGAATTGGTCTTTAATAGAACACTGCCCTTTTTTTCATCATTGCAGCAACCAATGTTTGTCTGGGCACATATACTTCCACCTCACAGTCCTTACCTACCAGCCTCCCCTTTTAAGTATCAGTTTGGCAATTTCAATAATTTTTCGACACTGTACGATTTAGTAAGGATTCCAGGTAACAATTATCCTCCGCAGCGGCAACCAGAGGTTGAACAACTGAGGTTGCGGTACGATGAATTTGTCTTGGATACCGACTCGCAAGTCGGAGACTTTCTCGAAAAGCTAAAGGCTATGGGACGTTTCGATGACTCTATCATTATCGTTACAGCAGATCATGGTGAGTCTTTTACCAAGGGTTATTGGCAACACGGTGGTACCTACCTCCATCAGCCATTAATCCACGTCCCGATGATGATCCATCTCCCAGGGCAAAGAGAAGGTAAGCGTATCGCTTCCTATGCGGGACAAGTGGATTTGTTGCCTACGGTGATAGACTTGCTTAATTTACCCATTCCCACTTGGGTAGAAGGAGAATCGCTAAAATCTTCTATGCTGGAAGGAAAGCCGACTATACAGCCAAAATTTTCCATGAACTTGGAAATGGATAGCCGTTTTGTGCCGCCAAGCAAGGGTACTTTTGCGGTCATGCAAGAGGATTGGAAACTGGTACGCTATTTGGCAACGGGCAAAGAAGAACTCTACCATCTCGCATCAGATCCCAAAGAAGGCAATAATCTTATCGACAGCAATCCTGAGAAAGCAAAAAAAATGCGTGAGTTGATCTATGCCCACTTCAAACTGAACAAGTAGGCGCAGGGTACCCGTATTTTTCAAAGATGTGTTCCCATGCGAGGAAAACTTCATTTGCCTTATTAGGGGCAAGTTCGAAGCGATTTTTTTTAAATGGGTGCAGCTTTTCGATGTATGCTAAGGCCGTGGCAAAGCCCTCCAATCTAAGCTTGGCATAGATTCGCTCCATCTCCCCGGCAGGGTTCGCGGTAAGGCTTTCATAGTGTATCCGCACATAGTTTTCTTCACGCAAGCCTGGTATGGCAGCATCCAGTTTTTCTTCCATGCGTACCCAATTTTCAATAACGTTTCTGGATAGCACGTTCTCGTCGGGCAGGTCGGTCAGAGAATAAAGCGAGCACAGCTTCTGCCACATATTCAGAGTAGAGCGATAGACATCAAGAGGGTTTCGAACAATGTGTATAAAACGAGCATCCGGAAAAAGCCGCGAGAGTAACTTTACCCGGTAACTATGAGTGGGCGATTTGAGTACGACAGGACATCCGGGCTTGCGGATTGATACTTGATTAATGAAACGGGTAAATATGCAAACCCACTCTTGCATTTCAATCTCAGTGAGATCGTTGGGATCTGCCGCTGCCAACCCTCGCTCAATGGCTTTGGGAAAAAGCAAGCCCTCATAGGGAGATCGCGCACCCAAAGCCAGAAGGGCGAATTCATCTTCCTGTGGGGACGCTGAAGTTATGGTCATATTATCCATTGGGCGCAAAGAAGAATACTTAACTGAATAATTTAAAACGGTTGCCTCGGTTATCGGGAATACCTGTGGATTCATACAGGCATAGGTGGTAGGAAAATTTACCTTTTGGTTTTGACATAGTATTTCGTGAACAAAAGTCGTGCCGGAACGCCAATGTCCGATGATAAAAACAACTTCCGGTGGCTTGGAGGAAGTTTTTGACAGCGTGCAAGCAATGCGCTCCAATATTGAGAGCCACATACTTGAAAAGCGGTTTTGCATGGCTAAAACTGGGGAAATAGGCTGATCGGCATACACCCTACGAAGGTTTCTCCAAGCTTTTGCATTGAGGTTGATTCTGAGCATATTGAAAGACAATCCGTATAAGATCGCAAAAAACAGTCTGTAGCACCAAACCATTGCGAAGGAAAAGAGAGAACTGTCCATTACCATGAACACGGTAGGCGCATCCCTTCACAATAAGAAAAGTTCATGCGGTCGTGGTCCTCCTTAACCAAGAAACTCAGCGCGTGGACTACAGTTGATCCCCAATATTATGGATGACCTTTTTTTGTTTAGCTTGATACAACTTAAGAATCTCCTTTAGCCCGATATTTTCGAATGAGATAACGGTGTTGGCTGTCTTGCGAAATCATCCAAGAGGATCGAACACCTCATGCAATCAGCCAGGCTCAGATTTCAACCCAATATCTGAACCACCACTGTTCAAACTTCACAAACTCTAAAAGACGGGTGCTA
This sequence comes from Candidatus Brocadiaceae bacterium, assembly GCA_015661205.1. Classification (GTDB taxonomy): domain Bacteria; phylum Planctomycetota; class Brocadiia; order Brocadiales; family Brocadiaceae; genus JACVXV01. The sequence goes on along the minus strand of JACVXV010000012.1, from coordinate 6,273 downwards.
TTATAGTGTTCTTTCCCCTGCCTGTCAAGGAAACCCGGCTCTTTAGTAAATCTATGAATAAGCAGATCGGATCGGGAGTCCCAGGGCGTCCAGGGCCGTAGGTTCCGCCAATCACAACAATCCCCTCCCATAATTCCTTGCCACAGGGTTATCGGTGCGGACGGGCGATTGACCGGCTACGCATCAGGGCTGGCAATAAAAAATGGCTGTTGGAAGAGGTGTTTCGGGTTGCAGGCAGAGCGCTTGAGCCTTTTGCCCCCCCCGGTTGCAGTAGCAAGGGTTTATCGATTTTGTAGAATTTCAAAAGAAATGCGTTGTCTGAATTTATCGCATATCAATCTTTAAAGAGGGAAAGAAATATATTAAAATAAGTACATTGACTGCCGAAGGATTAACTTTAGACCGGTGGATAATAAAACACAAATACCACGTGTCTGATTTTTCACCTTCCCGTATTCCCCGGTGTTCACATTTTTCTCCTGGGATAGCCGTGTACTTATGGAATTACTTACCTGAAGGTGTCCGAAGGAAGGGGAACGAAAGTTGTTTTTGTGCCGGCTTAGCACCTGTAACTTCTTGTGTTCTAAGTTGTTAAGAGTGTGTATTGCCTGTTAATGGTTGTTGGTGGATACTATTGTCTATACGGTGGTATATCGTTTGCTTACAAATCAAGCAGTAACAAACCGGTTAAAACTTAAAGAGAGGTCACGATAATTATGAAAAAACTAAAAACTACCTATATTGCCCTTGGTTTCGTATTAATGTATACACCTTGTCTTTTGGGAGGCGGCGAGAATATTTCTAACAATAAGATATCCGCAGCGCCGGACAAGCTGCAAACAAATCTCAGTAATGATATTGAAAGGCCTTTGCTCAGGCCCATACAAGTAAAAATAGAAGAAAAGCCGGTGGCGTCTGAGCCGAAGGAGCAAGCGCCGGAGTTATTTGAGATGGAGGTGCAGGAGCCGGAGGTTGTTGCGGCTCCGCCATCGCAACCGCAGCCAAAGCCGCAAATACAGCAGCAGCCACGGTTGCTATCACAACCTCAGCCGAAGCCACAGGTGAAGCTGCAACCACAGCCACAACCACGGTCGCAACCTCAGCCACTGCTAGAGCCGAAGCTGCAACCGCAACCACAGTTACTGTCGCAACCATCGGCATTGCCGGATAAACAAACACAAGACGAACTTAGCGAAGAGGCGATACTATCGATTCTCAAGGCAGAAAAAGAAAAACTGCAAGCATTGGAAAAGAAATATGGTCAATTAGCGGATGAGTTTAAACTGGAAGAAGGTTACGAAGAGAAGGGTTTATCCGCACAGACAACGGTTCTCAATAATAAGCCTACCCCGGCAAATGACACGTCGTCCGCTAAAAATGCCCTCTTATCCAGGACAGAAGGAAAACCGGCAAAAGGCATAAGCACAAACGCCGGCAATCGGGCAGTCGGACAGCAAAAAGCGCCGTCAGAAGAGTCCCTGGATTCCCGGTTGGAAAAGGAAATGAAAACGGTAAACTCTTTTAACGCTGCCGAGTGTTATTACAAATTGTGTGAGTACGAGAACGCTTTGAAGACGTACAAGATGATCACGCCCGACAACTGCCTCGCCGAACAATACCAATGGGCGCAATTCCAGATAGCGAATTGTTACCGGAATTTGAAGGACTTTGAGGCCGCGCTTGGTGAGTTTAAACGTTTTACCGGTTTATCACACGACAACGAATTGATAGACCAGGCCAATTGGTACATAAGTGACATTCAGTGGTGGAAGACCTGGAATGAAAAGAAATCTCTGGTAAATAACCAACTACTTGCAGCGTCCGGCAACAAAGAATCGAAATAAAAAAGGATGGGTATGATCATGGAAAGCACGCCACTCAATACATTTTCCCGATGCCAGACAACCGACCTTACGGCGGCCTTTAACCAATTCAATCAGTATACCCTGCGGCTAGAAGAAAGCTACAATCAGTTGCAGAACAGGGTAAAGGCGATTGACGAGGAGATGGCTCACGCAAACGCCTGCCTGAGTGACAAGGTACAGGCACTGGACAGCCTCACGAAATATCTGCACAGCCTTTTAGGCAGCATCCACAGCGGCGTTATTGCCATTAATCTAAAGGGGGAAATTTCCACCTTTAACAGGGCTTCCGAAAAGATTTTGCGGTTGAATGCGTCCGACGTGTTAGGGAAAAGGGTCGATGCTATTATTAAAAGCAGTAACGGCTCTGCCCCCCTTATGCTGTTAACGCTCAAAAGAGGGCGGAATTGCATTGACGTGAAACGCCAGATAGAAACGGACAAAGGGTTGAGCAAGTGGGTTGAAAGCAGCGTGTCACTCATTAAAGACGCACATGATAACACCATCGGCGCCGTTGAAGTATTCAGGGACCTGTCAGAAATCCGGGAACTGGAGACGCGTTTGAGAAAGGCGGATAAGCTTGCGGCCATTGGCGCAATGTCCGCGTGCATCGCACACGAGATACGCAATCCCCTGAACGGCATAGAAGGATTTTCTGCGCTGCTTGCCAGGGACTTCAGCGATTCTGACCCACGAAAGAAGCTGGTAAAAAACATCATACAGGGCACGAAAAACCTCAACAAAACCGTTACGGAACTTCTGGTATTTGCCCGTCCCCTGAAATTAAGCATCTCGGATTGCCGTATTTCGGAAATCCTGAATAAGACACTCTTTTTTGTGGCCGAGGACATGAAACAAAAGGGCATCTCCGGCATTCACATTATCAAGGAATTTACCCTGGACGCCGCCTCAGACATGATACGGTGCGACGCGGAGAAGTTGCAGCAGGCATTTTTAAATTTGTGCATGAATGCCGTGCAATCCATGACGCAGGGCGGCGTTTTAACGGTATTCACGGCAAAGACTGAAGACCACGCGTACGGGGACGTCCTGGTCGGCATAAAAGATACGGGGACAGGGATAAAAAAAGAACTGGTGGGTAAAATATTTGACCCCTTTTTTACGACAAAACACGAAGGAACCGGCTTGGGGCTGGCGATTGTAAACAAAATTGTCGAGGCGCACAACGGGAAGATATTTTTTGAAAGCCTGGAAGGTAGCGGAACAACCTTTTACACCCATTTACTGAAAAATCCCCTGTGCGATCTCTATACCTTTGATGATATGTTTTCAAAGACAGGGGAATTGTCCGCTCAGTTTGCATAAGGTAAGGGTTTAACTCTACAGGGGAACAACAATGAGTGTCGAAAAAATTATGGTAGTCGATGATGATGCGCTGGGGCGTGAATATCTCTGCGAAACCCTGAGAAGGAACGGGTACGCGGTGACGGACGCAAGAGATGGGCAACAGGCGATTGCAAAGCTGGCAAAAGAGCGATGCGACGTGATCTTTCTCGACATGAAGATGCCCGGGTTATGTGGTATGGACGTGCTTGAAAAGGTAAAAAGCATGCATCCTGAGATCACCGTAATCCTCATGACGGCTTACGGCACCATAGAAACCGCCGTGGAGGCCATGAAAAAGGGTGCTTATGATTACATTATAAAGCCGTTTTCTCCTGAGCAGATAGAGCTACTCATTTCAAGGGTTAACGAACGGGAGAAGTTGATCGTTGAAAACCGGTTCTGGCGGTCGAACGCCAATATTGATGAAAAGTGTAACCCCGTGTTTAGTAAGAACTCGAAGATGGCGCAGATTTACGAGCAGGCAAAGAAAATAGCCCAAAGCAAGGCAAGCGTGCTCATCCAGGGGAAAAGCGGCACCGGCAAAGAACTCATTGCGCACGCCATACACCTGTACAGCCCGCGCGCGGAAAAGCCTTTTATCCGCGTTAATTGCGCCGCCCTGGCGGAATCGCTCCTGGAAAGCGAGCTGTTCGGACACGAACGGGGCGCTTACACCGGCGCCGTTTCCCGGCACGCAGGACGTTTCGAACTGGCAAACGAAGGCACGTTGCTCCTCGACGAAATCAGCGAAATATCCCACAACATACAGGCCAAGCTGCTCAGGGTGCTGGAAGAAGAAGAATTTGAGCGGGTGGGCGGGGAGAAAACGATAAAGATCGACGTGCGCATCGTGGCCACCACAAACAGAAACCTGATGAAAGAGGTTCAGGAAGGCCGGTTCAGGGAAGACCTGTATTACCGGCTCAACGTCGTGCCTATTTATCTGCCCTCCTTAAAAGAGCGCATTGAGGACGTCCCCCTCCTCGTAGATTATTACCTAAAAAAATACAGCATTGAGAACAACGCAACGGTCAAGGCCATCAACAACGAGGCCATGGACTATCTGTGTAAATACGATTGGCCGGGAAACGTAAGGGAATTGCGGAATATCGTCCATAGGGCCGTGGTTATGGGATCAGAAGAACTGCTTGAGCTGAAACACGTTAGCCACCTCGTTTCCCCTAAACAAGAAGCCTCATCCGAAACCGCTCACACCCACGGGTATGCGATTGAGGATGTTGAAAAGGATTTGATTTACACGACACTCGAAAAAACCGGCGGAAATAAAACCAAGGCCGCTGAAATGCTTAAAATTACAACACGGACGTTGAGAAATAAGCTTAACAAGTACGATGCAGCATGTGGCTCATCCTTTGAAAGAGAAACAATTTCCTGTGCCGATTGAATATTTTTCCCGCTAAGTCATGGTTCCCAGGCCGCTTACCATACCGGAACCCCACATTTTCGACGATTATAGATAAAAGAGCGAGTTCGGCATTGAGTTTGCTTTTAATTTAACGTAGAAGTTTCAACATTGATACGGAACGTAGTGGCTGCAAAGGAATGGAACGGATTGGCAGACAAGCACCCTTCCTTAATAGACGCAGAAACCGGAAAATCGCGAAAACACTCGTTAAAGGAGAATGATCTATGATTACGGGAATGGACGCCAGTAGTAACTTGTTAGAAAAGATGATGAACGTATCCGCAACGAAGCATAAGGTTATTGCAAATAACATTGCTAACGTCAACACGCCGGGATACAAAAGGATGGAGGTAAGTTTTGAGGATCAGCTTTCACGGGCAATTCAAGACGTGCCTGTAGCCAAGCTAACCACCTTGCAGCCCAAGATCGTGGTTTCAAAGGACAAAGAGGGCAGCGGTAACATACGAAACGACGGCAATAACGTGAATATAGACTCAGAAGTAACGTCGTTACTCAAGAACACGGGAAAATACAACGTTTACACGCAGATACTGGGCAAGAAAATGGAAATGGTAAAATCTGCAATTGACAATTCTAAGGCATAAAGCCAGGAGGTGACTTATGGGAATGGGTAAAATACTTTCAGCATTTGACATTAGTTGTTCCGGTCTTTCCGCCGAGCGCATGCGCATGAATGTAATTGCCAACAATATCGCAAACGCGAATGCCACCGACACACCGGAAGGCGGCCCGTACCGGCGCGAGCAGGTAGAATTTTCAGCAGTACTCAATGAATTGCAAAACGGCGGCGCCAAAGGTATCAGCGGATCAGAGCGGTTGGGAGGCGTTAAGGTAAAGGGCATTGTAAAAAGCCAGGAACCCTTTAGCATTCAGTACATGCCGGGACATCCGAAGGCGGATGCAAAGGGCTTTGTGAATATGCCCAACGTACAGGTGGCAACGGAAATGGTCGATCTCATTACGGCGTCAAGATCGTATGAGGCGAACCTTGCGGTAATAAATTCAACAAAAGACATGAACACTAAGGCGTTATCCCTTATAGGAAGGTAGTACAGGAGGTTAGGCTATGGCTATTACGTCAATTAATAATGATAAAGGGGTTTTCCCAACAAACACGGAGCTTACCAAGTCCGTCGATGGAGAAGGAAAAGACTCTTTCAAAAAGACCCTGGGCGGCTTCATCAGCGAAGTCAACGACCTGCAATCCAAGGCCAACGAAAGCATAGAAAACTTTGCTACGGGCAAGGTGGAAAACGTGCATGAAGTCATGATCGCCATGTCAAAGGCGGAAATCAGCTTTAAATTCATGATGGAAGCCCGCAATAAACTGATCGAGACTTACAAGGAAGTTATGAGGATGCAGATGTAAGACCCCGTTCCTTTCCTCCTCCCGTGTAATGAAGCAACAATACACGATATTCCCTGCAAACACAGCCATCGTCTTTTCGCAAGATCGAAGGACATGGACGTTATATCGGGTGTATACACCAGTCTGCATATACCCTGTAGGGGCAACTGCTATATAACTGCGCATTATTAAACAGACATTATGGTCGGCAAAACTGCGCCACTAAAGGGATAATCAAGTCTGGATTATTTTGCATGGTATCGAAAGTG
>JACVXV010000137.1 GCA_015661205.1 Candidatus Brocadiaceae bacterium | reverse complement strand
GATGTTTCCCTTTACCATGTGTATGGCTTCCGGATAGTTCCGGAGATCGACCTTTGCCAGCCTTCTGCTTGCGCTTTCGGCAGGGGATTCCTCCAGGGAAAACTTCAGCTTATGCTTCTTTCCCGCCTCCTTAACGCGCATGTACATGTGGGAGATGACCCGTAATCCCAACTTGATCATATCATCGCCTTCGTGCAATTCCCGTCCCGTCATAAATTGCAGGCACTCGTTTAAGCCCAGGATACCCACGATGTACGTTGAGGCCTCCAGGTCTACATACGGACGTCCATCTCTCGCCTTCTTACCAATCTCCCACAGAGGCATTTCCGGGCTGGACATCAATTCCTTCGCAAACGCCTTTTTCTGGAGATGTGCCTTTACGGCAATCTCGATACCCTTATCGATTTCTTTGTTCAGCGCTTCCCAATTGCCTTTTCCGGCACGGTATGACGCCTGTGGCAGGTTGATCGTTATGTTTTGAAATCCACAGAAACGCATACTTTCAGGATGTAGGATCATGTAATTATCGTCTATCGTCGTGCGCAAACGGCAGCAGGCCGAGAGCGTGATTTCGTCCCTGTCAAAGATGAAGTAAGGAACGCCATTCTCGCTGGCAATCTGGCAGGCGTATTCGAGTATCTCGTACTGTTTCGGGTCGGTCAAGGTATCTTCGTTAATGTGGAAATCACACTTCGGGAAGGCGAAGACGTGTCCGTGGCAGTCACCTGCGCGCCATACGTCCAGCATGGCCAGGGTAAATTTGCGGGCAATTTCTTCATAGTCGCCATAGGTCTTTCCCGTGGGTTTTCCGCCGGGGCCGATAGCAGGGATGTTCCTTAAATATCTGGGGATGCCCGTGTGGATGTTAAAGTCAAGGAACAAGGTTTGCCCGCCGCGGGAGAACGCGCTTTGGGAACAACTGAAGATCAGGTGCTGCGCCTCCTGCTTCATCTCCTCGTAACCCATGCCTTCCAGATAGGGGGCATACATAATATTAACGTAAGCCACCCCGAGCGCACCGGCATAATATGCCTGCATGGACGCCAGGAAGGTGTTCAAATGTCCCGTTAAGGTACGCGCGTGTTTTGCAGGCGCTGATTCCGTATCCAGGTTTTGAAGCGACAATCCGTACTTTTTCAGGTATTCGAGGGAGTGGGAAGAGCAATATACCCTTGTAGGATATCCGAGGTCGTGGATGTGCACCATCCCGTTCATGTGCGCGTCTGCAACTTCTTTTGAATAAACTTCCTGAAGGGCAAACTGTTTTAAGGTATTTTCAGCAATAGCCAGATTGATGGCTTCCGGGCTGTTTGTGGAGATATTGCTGTTTTCTTTATTCTTCGACGTAATCAACTCGATAAGGTCGTATTTTGGCATACCGATTACTACCTGCTTTTCGAGCTTCTTGTTGTGGCCTCTCTCAAACAGCTCGTTATCTACCAGTTCCCTTATCAGCGCGGTCGAAATGCGGTTTAATCCGGACGCAAAGACCCTCTGTTCTACGGCGCCTGCAATCTCTGTCGATTCGTCTTCCGACATCTCGGCTTCTTTGCTCAGGGCTTCTGCAATCTTCCTTTTGTCCCAGGGGAATGACTCGTCCTTCGTTTCCGTGTTTACCAGGAGGGAGACGTCTGTGGTGTCAGCCCTTTTCCTGGTCTGCTTACGCACGCGGAGGGAGTCGCGGGAGCGCGCCCTTTTATCCCGGTAAAGGATGTAGGCCTTAGCCGTCTTCGCGTGTCCCGTTTCAATAAGCACCTTTTCTACGACATCTTGAATATCCTCGATGCCGGGGAGTCGCCCTGCGTATTTTTTCTCCAGAAATGCCGTAACAACGGCCGCCAGTTCATCAGCCAGGGCGCGATCTTCACCCCCAACTGCATGCGCCGCCTTGAATATGGCATCGGCGATCTTCTTCTCGCAAAAAGACACCTTCCTTCCATCACGTTTTACCACATATTCCAACGTACCTACTGCATCCATCCCCCGTCTCCTTTCTTTTAATCTCCCCGCCTGTACCGCATTCTCCCGATACCCAGCTATCAGGAGAATTGGCTCTTAAATAAGAAACCGAATCTTCCCTTTTCTAAAATACAATCTATGCTAATTTGTTTTATCAACCGCTTGTTTTTGCTTTTGCTTTTTCTTCGCGTTCGACATCAACGGCTTCAACTCGTCTATAAACTCTGAAATATCCTTAAATTCCCTGTACACGGAAGCAAACCGCACATACGCCACCATATCCAGCACCCTCAGTTTTTGCATCACCAGCGTCCCGATAAAGCTCGCAGAAACCTCCCGGTCGAACTTGTTATAGATATCCCGCTCAATCTCGCAAACACTGTTTTCCAGCATATCCGTCGATATAGGCCTTTTTTCACATGCCTTCATAAGACCGGAAAGCACCTTTTTACGGTCAAAGGCCTCCCGTGTGCCGTCTTTCTTCACCACACGCAAAGGGCTTTCCTCTATTCGCTCATACGTGGTATATCTTCGCCCGCAACCCAGGCATTCGCGCCGGCGCTTAATACTCAAGCCGTCTATCGAAGTCCTGGAGTTGATAACCCTGTCATCATCTTTCTTACAAAACAGACATTGCATATCATTTTCTTTCGTTATTTGTGCCGGATTTTGGCCGGGTTTTCGGTGAGATCAAGCGAACCAACAAGAGCTAACTAATTGACATTAAAATACTTAACTTCTTGTGTTTTTTATAGAGGCGGAATCGAAGAGCAGAGTCATATATATTGTCAGGTAGAATGTATACCATACAAGATGCATAGCTGTCAAGCTGATTTTGGAAAAACCGGAACACCCGTTGCAATTGATATGTCTGAAGTTTTTCCAACGACACGAGATATGATGTTTTTGATTATATCACTGGTTGTATCGACTTACAATCGGTAAAATTGATTGCCTTAGCCAAAAGGGCTACTATTGTGTTACCCCTAACGGGGCATGACAAAAACACCCCTTCGGGGTGTAACAACCGTAGCCCACTGCGTGAGCGGTGGGTAAAGAGATATTCCTATTGTTTTAGCCCCGTAGGGGCGACCTGTTTGTAGCAACGGATTCGAAACATCATAAAAGCTCCGTAGGAGCGGCCTGATATATGCTTTCAGAAAACTATGCGGTTGCGTGTTTGGCAAAAATAACAGGCCGCTCCTATGGAGCTAAATACCTTGGTTTGTGTTTAATGCTACAAACAGGTCGCCCCTCCAGGGCTAAAGAAACGGTAGTAATCTTGCATGGCCTTGTTTGCCTGAAAGGCTTAAGTTAAACGGGAGGAATGGGTGTTCTACATTTCTTAACTTAACACCTGGCGCGGCTCTGCCGCAACCGAAAAAGATACAAAGAAAAACTGACAGAATCACTTGCAGTGCCGATCGTCGAGTCCGCCCGTCGCGAGTACGAGCAGCGCCTGGCGCAGAAAGACGCCGATATTGCCAAACGCGAGACCTCACTCCGTGAGCGCAAAAAAGAGATTGCCAGGGGAAAAAGAGGCTATCGACGGCCAGGTCGCCGAGAAACTGCGTCTGGAGCGCGAGGAACAGATCGGGCGCGTGATGCAGTCAACCGTGGGTATGTACGGAGACCGGCAGGGGATTGCGGGGAAGACGTTGCAGGAGCAGGAATCCTCTCCACTTTCATCAATCATTCTTATGTCTCCATCATCTTCTATAAGTTTTATCTGGAATGACTTGATATAATTTGTGAAGTTCTAAGGAAGCCTGATAGCCTTCGTTGTTAATACAAACCACATATTTAATTTTATTTATGTCCATTTGTCTGCATGTATACCCATTTTAGACATTCCAATTATCACAGCATTATTACATTTATCCCTTTTCCAGCATGGTATCATCCGGCGCTACCTCTGTATGGTATCCCCGATATCATTGGGCAAATCCTTTACAGCGGACGTATTGTTTGATTGTCCCAAAAACCGTCCCTCCTGCTCCTCTTTGATAAGAATGGTTGGTCTTAAAAGGATAATCAGATTCTTCTTTTCGCTCGTTTTCCTGTTTCTGGAAAAGAGTGTCTTCAGTATGGGTATCTTAGATAGGATTGGTATGCCACTCGTCAAAACATCCTTATTGATGGCACCCATGCCCCCAATCATCAGCGTGCCTTTGTCCGGCACGCAAACCGTTACCGATACCTGGGAAATGTTTACCTGTGGCAACTGGACTGTTTGATCGGGGGGGATGACAGTAGTGCCTCCCGTAGCGCCTCCAATGGTAGTCCCTGTGCCTACACCACTAAACTTAAAGGATGGAATCGGTTCTTCCACGTCAAAAACAGAGGGGGTGACTTCCAGGTAGATATATTTTCTATCAGCGCCCACAACAGGCCTTACGTCAAAGGTCGTGCCTTCCGGAAGGGTGCCGATAACCGGGGTTACAACACCGTCTTTCACCGAGGTGCTTTGAACGTAGTTTATCGTTTTAACAACGGCAATGTTGCCTCGCTGTGTATTGCATAGCGTTATCCGCGGCGAGTTAAGTATCTCCGAACCCTTACTTTCCTGGACGGCACGCAGTAAACCCACCAAGGCATCGTTGCCAAAGATGGAGTATTGCAAATTAAGGCCGGTGATATCTTTACCACTCAAATTGCCACCGACACTACTGCCTCCGGTATCAACTATTCCTGATAGGTTTTGACTGGAAAACTTGAGGAAATTATTTCCAATGTCTTCCAAAAATTTATCGGTAACCGTGATAAAACGGGCCTCTATGCTTACCTGGAGATTTTGTGACGACCTTACAGAGGCTAAAAATATCTCAATTTGCTCATGGACGCTTTTGCTGTTAACAACCACCAGGTCTCCGGGTTGACCCATCCGCGCGACGATGCTTCCTGTACCCTGACCGGGTACGTTTATACGTCTCTGGATAATGGCGGCAGGAATACCGATCACCCCCAGGTTGGATGACCATGATGAGGGTTCAACGGTAGTGGTAATTTGCTCTATCAGGTCCATCACGCGTTCTGCGGCATCCTTGACATGCACGGGCGCCCCCCTGCTAATGGCCTGCTGAGAAGTGGCAGCAGCGGTAATATCGAACATTAGCGGCTCTTTATCATCAAGGTTGATCAGGATATCCCTTACGTCGTAGACCCGGAGTTCCATTTTTTGCCGGTATATGTGGAATATGTCTCCTTCGATAACATACTCGTACCCTTTTGGCAGGAGGTATCTAAATGCGGTTTTCAGCGGTACGTTGTTCAGTTTTAAGTTGATTTGTGCGCCACCCGCCTCGGCATCAACGATCATATTGGTGTTTGTTTTTTCCCGCACAAAGGCCACCACGTCTTTTAAGGGGGTATCGACAAACTCAAATGAAATAATGGTGTTGAGTGCGTCATCAATAACCTTTGAGGCGGATTCTTTGGAAGGGTTGGAAATGAGCCGCAGTTTATCGGTGGTCTTTTTGCTCTCTTCCACAATCTTGTTTAATTCCGGGAGCTTTCGGTTGGCAATATCCTTCCATTGCACCTCTGCCGGATATCTCAGAATGTCCTGATACGGAATGATGGACTCTCTGAGATGCTCGTCAGTTCTATGCTTTTCCTGGGAGCCGGTGGTTTTCAGGCTTTCCGTAACGCGTCCATGTTTAAGGTCGTTCATCGTACCTTTAAGATATAATGCGTTCTTATTGAGGGGGTCTGTTTTAAGTATTGAATACAAGAGTGCCTGGGCTTCATCAAATCTGGCTTCCCGAATGGCTATGCGCGCATCTTCGAGGAGTGATGGTATCTCCGCTTCCGGGGAGGATGGGGCTGCCGGTTCTTTTGGCGCCTGTGTCCCGCCGGTTTGTTTTTTTGCATCCTGCAACCGTTGTGATTCATGTAACAATGTCTGCGCTTCGGCGCAGCCGGGATCCAGAAGGATTGCCAGTTCAGCGGCTTCGGCGGCCTTTGTGTAGTCTTGTGCTGCAAAATACCCCATTGCTGTTTTGAGGTAGTAATTGTTTGCGGCCTCATCCGGGTTCTTTTGAACCTGGTGTGAAGTATCCTTGTTTTGCGCCAATGGCAGACCAGGCATAAAGAGCCAAAAAGACATACTCAAAACAAAGAGCAAGCCCAGGGTCAATCGGTTTTTCATGCAACCCCCCTTTAAAAAGTAGTTATTTAGTTGAAGATGTTTTTGTTGAAGATCGAATGGGAACCGTTTCCGTTCCCAAATTTACCAGTTCTCCTACCCAAAGATTGTATGCTTCTCCCTTTTTGTTTTCAAATACAATCTTTGGCGTGGTAATAGCGTGAGTTTCAGGCTCAAGCTTAACGCTGAGAAAATCACCCTGATCGTTTCGAACGACGGTTGTTTTGTTGATCGTCATGGGCTTTTGCGCAAAAGGCACAATTTCCAGGAGCTTGCAGCGGGTATCAAAATCGATAGGGATTTTTTTAACTGTTTTTTTCTGGCCGATAGGCTGCCCCTTTTCAACCGTAAAGCATTCCGTCAACCAGACTTCATTGTGTAACTTCCTGATCTGAATCAATGCCAGCTCCGCAGTCCCGCCCTTATAGATAAATTCAGTATCTCCGGGGACAGCAGCCTCGAGGCGCCCAAGCGATTGCAGTTCGGATTTGTTTAGTAAATCACGGGTCGTAATCCCCGAAACAACCTCGTCCTTGGTGAACTTGCTGAGGATGTACGCTTGCTGGAGTGGTTTAGCCGCTGGCGGTGTTGTAAAACGCAAGTCCATCAATTCCGCCTCTTTTCGTTCCATTTCTATGGGTGGCGGCTTGCTTGTCCTGAGCTTTGATTCAATAGTATTGGATTGGGAAAGTAGCCGGGCATTTATTTTGTGGGTTTCTATGACGGGCACAATAACCGAATAAATTATTGTGTAGATAAGATAGCATATCGCAATGCCGAGGACAATTTTTTCAACGTATTTTAATAGGACAGACTTAATATCCATAGTTTGTTTCTCAATAGGACAATGAACGCTAATAAACTCGAAACAAAGAAAAGTATTAGCGTTTAGTCACGGTTGGTGTAGTGAAACAGCACTCCGTATCCAAACTTCATAATTCGAAATTCCTTGTTCGATATTCGTAATTCAATATACGGTTAAACAGTGCTGAGATGCCGGCGATTTCCTCACGTTACTTCCTCGATTCGTTCGGGTTGTGTTTCTTAACTTAACACCTATGGGGCTTGCCCCCCGCCTTTTATACGTTTCAATACGCAAATGGACAGAAAGAGAGATATATGTTACCACACTATGGGTTCTGTTTGCAAAGGGGAATTCGTCCGGGAATACACGTTATAAGCCTGCCGGGATTTTCACCTGGGGGGAGGAAAGCGGTTTAAAAAAAAGGGGCACATCGTCGATGTGCCCCTCCTTTACCGTAATAATACCGGATTTGATAACCCGGGTTATAGATACCCTTTATTTAGCGCCGGTAGTTGCCTGTGGCGGCACCGGTGTGGCTGGTGGTGCGCAGGCGACCTTGATCATGGAACGTATCATGTGGTAAAATATGAGTACCCATGCGAAGTACGCAAAATAGATGAAATACGTTGATATGTGGGCAACAAAGGGAAGTTTGATGGCCTGCGAAAATTTAATGGTGCAAGCCGTATACATGCCCAAAGGGAAGACCATTGCCCAGTAAAGTGGCGAATACTTGAATGGTGTTTTGTGGAGCACGTATTTCCATATACCGATGATTACCAGGAAAGGTATCCACCACGTCCCGAATGACCAGAAAAACAAGGTGAAGCCCTTCGTAAAGCCGAGTAGGTCGGTATATGGCCCTTCTACCAATGGGGTGTTTAAGCATAAGATGGAACCAGCCAGGGTTGTTATGGCTAGCGCCCCCATGTTTATCCAGTAAGGAGGCACCAGTGCTTCCAAAGATACTTTAAAGAAGACAAGCCGATACATGATCAGCGTAATCAAGATCATATAAAGGAAGGAACCGATCATCCACCATACGAAGGATGCAAACATGACAAGGCTGCTGCAGCAACCGAATTTCGGCGCTAGTATGGCGCCAAGCACGGCAACCGATTGCGTTCCTACGGTGGCCGTTAACCAACCTCCATGCAGTACCAGCTCGATTCTTTGTTCGCATTTAAGAAAAAGGATGCTAAACGTGGATAGCGAAACGGCCGTCCAGAGGAATATGCCAAAAAACCAGAACATTTTAGCCACGCACGGTTGATTTGCTATAGTGGCAAATTGCGCGCCCAGGACGTTGGTACCCGCAACAGTGGTAAAAAATACGAGACTTAATTTAGGGTTGGAAAGGTCGCTGTACAGGTTGCTCCAAAACATCTTTACCCGAAGCAATTGCAACGTTAAGATAATGGCGTAAGCCGCAATATTCAGGTAAAATAGTCCGTACGCAATACCCGTGAACCCCAACATGTTGGACGCAATGGAAATGATGCCGGTAGACATGACCATCGCAAAATAGGCGGGATGAAATGTTTTAATGGTATTTCTGATAACACTCATTTGCTAAAATCCTCTCCTCTATAAAAATTAATGGATATACGGTATAAAAACCAAGCGTTACATTATATAAAAAAAATTTTTTTTAGCAAGGATTTTACTACTATCCGGAGTTGTCAAAAAGGTGTGCGAGTTATTTATAATGCTTGATTTTGCCGGATTATTTCATGGAGAGCGAAGAGGCTCTTCGCTCTACAACCCATGCCTTTCCAATTCATTTATCCCCGCCGCCGGCTGCATTCAGAGTGTTTTCAGACCGTAGCATAACAACAAACGGCACGGACAATCAAAGATCATCCGTGCCGTCCTGAAATCAAATGTTTGCCGTTGCGTTCATTAGCGAGGCAACCATAAGCAGTTGTATCAACCGAGATGCCTCGCCACTCCGACCCTCACAACGACTATTTTGCACCATGTTATTTCTATGCTGCCTACATAATCTTAATTATACAACACCCTTTACACCGATCCCGCGAGTGCATCAACCATTGCGGATATCTTTCCGAACCGTTCCTTCTGTATGCCGCCACCAATAGCCTTTGCCTCGTCTACCTTCCCGGCAAAAAAGAGAGGAATGACCTCGTTGTCCCGTGTGTTCCTAAAGATGTCCCAGGCGTCCTTTATTTCCTTTAGTTTTGCCTCGGACGGTGTGCCTTTTGCCTTTGCCATTAAACCAGGAAAAAAATCTATGGTTGCCGTTGTCAACTGCTTCACTTTATCAGCACTTTCCTTTTGTTTCGCCTTGTCCGCTTCCCCCAGCATGGCAACAAGCGCAGTCCGTGCATCCACCAATTTCGACTTTAAGTCATTTACATCCCCTGCACTAATAGGCATATTTTCTCCTCCTTAACGTTTTTATCCCACCCACCTTCTGATCGCAGACAGACCCACATGGCTGCTCCTGCGTGGTGAAAAATCGACTGTAAAGCGTAGCGTATTGCATCTCACGGTAGGCAACGGATGAAGTCCACCAAAATTTGGATACAAGGGTACAAGTAGTATTCCAAATCAAATAAATTATTGATATTTCGTTTTATTAACATAACACACGGTAAACATTGCATTTAGAAAGTAAGCATTTTTTTATTACTCCGTGGCAACGGTTGCCGGGTATTTCAATTGTGATATAGGTATTTCAAATGTTAGGAAATACAATCCGGTGGTTTTATGGCGTGTATTACCGCAAAAATACATTGTTTTTGATAACATTTTGAGTTATCATATCTGCGCGTTAACAATAAATTAGGCCTACGGCGACTTTTTCGATGTAGGGCGAAGTGCCACTTCGCCCGTGACGAAGCAATCGCTTCGTTCTACAACTTTGAAATTCCTATACATTAAATTAGGACTACGGCGACTTATTTGTGTTCACACGTAAGGACACGGGCACCGTGTCCCAACTTTGAAATTCCTATACATGAACTTATACAGCGTCTTTAAAGAGGAGAGGTAATTCGTGCCATATCGGGCTTGGTTTCAGTGTATTTCAGGGTGTGACGTAAGATACGAGCTGAACGAGGTTATTTACCAGTGCAAAAACTGCGGCGACCTGCTGGAAGTCCGGCATGATATGGAAAGGCTTCGCGTTCACAGCGCAGAACACTGGAAAAGGTTGTTTGATGAGCGGTACCGGCGCACCAAATGGCCTTACGGCAGTTCCGTCTGGGGCAAGAAGGAATGGGTTTGTCCTACCGTGGAAAACAAGAATGTGGTTTCCTTGTATGAGGGCGGGAGCAACCTCTTTTGGGCAGAACGGCTTGGGAAAGAACTCGGACTCGAAGACCTGTGGATCAAGCAATGTGGAAACGCCCATACCGGTTCTTTTAAAGACCTGGGCATGACCGTGCTGGTTTCGATGGTAAAACAGATGATTTCAGATGGGAAGAACATCCCGGCCGTTGCCTGCGCATCTACCGGCGATACCTCCGCTGCGCTCGCTTCTTATTGTGCCGCTGCGGGTATCCTGGCGATTGTGTTTTTACCGAAGAATAAGATTTCCCACGCGCAGCTCATCCAGCCCATTGCAAATGGCGCGCTTACCTTGTCATTGGACACCGATTTTGACGGCTGTATGAAGCTGGTAAGGGAGATTTGCAGTAAAAACAACATCTACCTGGCCAACTCCATGAATTCGCTCCGCATTGAGGGGCAAAAAACGGTGAGCATTGAGATGGTGCAGCAGTTTAATTGGGAAGTACCAGACGTGGTAATTGTGCCGGGTGGAAATCTGGGTAACACGGCCGCGCTGGGAAAAGGCTTTCTCATGATGAAGGACCTTGGCTTAATAAATAAACAGCCCCGCATCGTATGCGCGCAGGCAGCCAGGGCTAACCCACTCTATCTTAGCTATTTAACCGGTTTTAAAGAATTTAAGCCGGTAAAGGCGCAAACGACGCTTGCCAATGCCATCCAAATAGGCGATCCGGTCAGCTACAAAAAGGCGATCAACACCTTGAAAAACTTCCAGGGTATCGTGGAACAAGCGACAGAGGACGAGTTGGCCAATGCCTCTGCTCAGGCAGACCGAACGGGTTTGTTCTGTTGCCCGCATACCGGAGTTGCCCTGGCGGCGCTCATAAAGTTGCTCAAGAGAAAAGAGATACAGCCGCACGAGAAGGTCGTCGTTATCTCAACCGCGCACGGACTGAAATTCCCTGAATTTAAAATCAATTATCACGAAAGCAAATTGGCAGAGGTAACTTCGCAATTTGCCAATCTCCCGGTGGAAGTCCCCCCGCAGTACGACGCGGTAAAAACCGCTATCTTCAAGAAGCTGGATCAGACGGCCTCGTAACGGGAGCGGCTAAATTAGGCCTTCGGCGGCTTTTTCGATGTAGGGCGAAGTGCCACTTCGCCCATGACGAAGCAATCGCTTCGTTCTACAACTTTGAATTTCCTATACGTTAAATCAGGCCTTCGGCAACTTTCATCCGCGCAACCGAGACGGTTGCGCTACTGGTTTGAATTTCCTATACGTTAAATTTAACGCCCTTTTGGCGAACGCTATCTTGCTCTATCGCATCGCCTTGCCGCCATGAGCCGTACCGGCTTTATTCAATGGAGTCAAACGTAAAAAGCCGCCTGCTCCACTTTACGCAGGCGGCTCTTTGCTTCGTTTAACGGCTTTCCTTGACCACCCGCCCGCTAAGAGGTTGCACGGGTCTTGCGCTCTTCTTGAAGATGGATGCAAACTTATCCAACTGCGCCTTCGATACCTCAATCGGAGTCTTGAGGACGAACCAGTTTACTATTTCACTGCAAGGCGGCGTGGTAAGCGAGCCTGCGTAGTTGTAATAGGTGGCATTGGACGGAAGGAGTTCCTTTGCGTTGATCTTCAGGGTAGTAACGGCATTTTCCTTGCATTCTTCTTTCGGGAGATTATCCCACAGGGTATCGATAAATGCGTTTCCTTTTCCCTCTTTCATGAACACCCCCACAACAGCCAATTTTCCATCTTCACCCCTATGAACAAAATGCGCCTCCATGGGGTAGGATACACCATTGATTTTGTGTTCGCTCGGGTTGTGAAAGTGAAACTGTAAAAGGTTGTACTTCTTATTGCCGATCGTTACCGAGCTTCCACTTCCGTAGTTTACCTGGATGGTATGGCCATTATTGATGATCTTCAGCGGGGTCGCGTAATAATGAAATTGTATACCGGTCAGATCGGACTTCTCCGTGAGCGTAATACTTACCGGTGATTGCCTTACTCCGATTTTGCAGACGGCGTATTCGCTTTTCAGATCGCCCCAATGGTCCGCGCCGCATTCCCCGTCATAGCCCCAATGTACCGCCTGGCCGTGGCCGTCTGACCCGCCAAATGAAGTTTGCATCCCTGTAAAGGAAAGACCTATAAATGCTGTCGTTAGAGCTAGATACCGAACCGTTTTCATCTTACCTCCTTAAGTTTGTAAAAAGTGTGTATAAAAATGTAACCGTGATTCAAAATCGGCATTTTATAGCATTTTCCGGCGTGTTTTGTCAACATGATTGTTTGGCGTAATGCTGGGGCGAAGGTTTCAAAATGTACCGGCAAGCCGGGACATTAAGGCGTCCTTCATGCCTTGGGCAAAACACCCCGGCACATCACGTTGCATCTCCGGCATCGCTTGAATACCGACTGAACGGTTATACATCAAAACAGCTCCGCCAATTTCTTTGAAATCATGGCAAGATTCTTTCCTTTGGTCAAATATTCCACCTCATTAGGGTGTACCTTTAAATCGGTGAGCATTTTTTTAATCTTCTTCCAGCCGGAGTCCCGCTTTTTCTCGTCTGCCTCCAGATACAAATTTGAGACGGCCTCCCCCAACTGTTGTATCAGGCGAACGTCTTTATGCTCGTAAAAATTCCTGATAACCTTCTTTTGATATTCGGTGTACCCCTTTGAACCTTTTTCGTCCACGGTGACTCTCCCCTCTTTTCAAATGCTAATCTTTCTTCCCATCCCCCGTCAATACCCCTTCAGACCAATTGATAATGGCCCCGATGTCCACGGGTTCCCCACCTATCGACATCTTATGCTGACGTCCTTCCAGCAGTTTCTTTTCTTCACCCTCCAGCAATAATGTGGCGTCGCCCTTCACCGCCGTGACAATCGTGACCAGTTCACGCGCCTGGATGTTAAGCATGCCCTTGTTCGTGCGCACCATGCCGTTGGGCGTGTCAATCTCCATGGGCGCGGAGGACTCAACTATCGTAATGAGAATCTGGCCTGTTTTAAGCCGCAGCTTGCATGGGTCTAAAAATTGCACCTCGGTGTGGGCGTCAATCCCTAGCTTAACCCCTTTTTTAATGGAAAATACGGTCTTACCGCCATACCCGGTTTTTATGATAATGTCCCTCTTCAAATGGGTGAGTTTTGCCGGATTTATCTTTTCAGCGACTCCGGGATACAGAAACTGAACCTCTCCCTGCGTATTCACCAGCTTGATTTCACCGCTTTTGTTCGTGAGATAAAAGAGTATGGCAAACAAGGTGAAACCCCCAACCCCCACGATTGTTCCCAGAAAAATAAAACCCCTCTTTGAAGGGCGGGCAATCAGTATCCCCAACTCGTACAGGACGATCATAGGGATGGCCGTCATTGTCTGGGTAAAGGGGTCGGGCGGCGTAACTACGGCGGCAATGATGAAGATAACAAGGATGGCATACTTCCGCCACGCAATGAACTTCTCAGGCGCAATAAACCCGATCTTTGACAGCATCATCATTACAAGGGGCAATTGGAACACCAACCCCAGCGCAACGGTAAGCATGAACACGAATGAGACATATTGTTCCATGGTAATTATGGGTTGTATGCCGGGACCAAGTATACCTATCAGGAATTGCAGACCGAAGGGAATAAGCAGGAAATATCCGAAAAGCCCCCCAACTACAAACGCAACGTAAGAAACAGGAAGATAGAGTAGGATGTATCGCTGTTCTTTCTTGTAAAGCCCCACGCTTACAAAACGCCATATTTGATAGATCATGAAAGGATAGGCTAAGAACATGGCGGTAATGAAGCACAGCTTCATGTAGGCGTAGAAACCTTCCTGATAGCTCAACACCTGCAATTCCGTGGAAAGGTTTGCCTTTGACATGGCAATTTTATGGGGGTTTTTTGCGATATCAAGGATTTCTATCTTGAAAAACCAGCACAGGACAAAACAGCAAACAACGGCAATCAGAGAATATATCACGCGCCGCCGCAGTTCTTCGAGATGAGACCCTATCGACATCCTTATGTTTTCAACGTCACCTTCAAGCGTATCTTCTGCCATAGTTTTTTTCACTCTACAACCTCAACAGTATCCTGAATTAAGTTTCAAATTTTATCATACATAATAGTTTTTAAATTACAAGCATTAATTACAGGGGGGTTTTGGCCTGTCTTTATCCTTTTTGTTGTTGTTCTGCAGCGCTTGCATTCTATCAGTATTTTCAAGCCATTCAAAGAAATTTAATTTCCGTTTGTTTTTGTAAATATTACAATTACACTAGGTAAAATTTACAATAATGTTGTGTAAATCATAGATATTTATGGCCTGTAAAATAGATTGAATATACTTTAACAATCCTTTTTATAAATAGTTATCGCAATACACCTCCGCATTGCCAAATTAATGGCGCTCTATCTGCTGTTATGTTTTATATTTTCACATCTATAACGTTAGCCTGTTAGTAGGCTGTATTTTGTTTCGAATGAAGTTGTGAACTGGAACTCGCTATCAAAGGTTTTGTATAAAGTCGGGAGCTTTCTCGCGAATGGGGAAAAAAGAGGGGTTCTTTGCTTGCGGGTATGTTGCGCCAGGAAATCAGACACAAAAGTGCCCTATGAGACATTTTGTCTCATGAGACACTTTTAATAGGAAAAATCCTTCCCACATTGCTCTATCTTGTACTGTTGCAATAATTTTTTTCGTAATCAACTTTATTTTCGTTGGTAACGTTCCACACCAACCCTTCTAACAAAAGACTTTGTTTCAAATAGAAACATTGCATTTTGTAACTGTTTATAATATTGAACGTTACAACCGATAGCGGCAAAACACAAGGGCATTCGCAACAAAACTGCTTCACCATTAATTGCTCGTTTTACCACGTAAATACGCAACACAAAAAGCAATATTTCTGATAAATAATGGCGTTTTCGGTATTTGGTATTCAATTTGCCTTTTGGGTAGACCTATAGAAGCGCACTACATCAGGAATATTTTTAGATTTTTGGCTATCCGGTTTGTTTATGCGGTAACACAAAGACACCCCTTCGGGGTGTAACAACCGTAGCCCACTGCGTGAGCGGTGTGGGTAAATGGAAAATGCCTGTAATTTTAGCCCCGTACGGGCGGCACAATTTAACCGCAGCCACGCGAAAGCATTATGGTGCAGGCAAACAGGATTTGTCTATGCAATCGGTAACTGTGTAGCTCCATCCTTCATGGCCGGCAATGGCCGGGAATACATGCCAAACCCCCGCGCTACAGCACAATGGTTTCAAAAGGGCATGGATTGGGGATTTTCAGGTGAAAATCCCATACGATGTACAGGTAACAGAAAGGAGACAAAAGGGTTATGAGAAACACATTTTTAATCATGAACAGAAACCGGTTTGGCTTTTTGGGGTATTTGGGGTATGAAAAGGCGCTGTTTTTATTTCTTGTGATGTCGATATGTTTTGCGTCATCCCTTCCGATGGGTAACGCAGGCCAGGCGTCCTCGCCTGACATTAGCGCGTCTGGCAGTATGATGACAAGCGGGGACGTTTGTCCTACCAAGGAAGAACTAATCCAAAAAACCCGGACACTCCAGATGCCCTTCATTGCCAATAACGGGCAGGTGGATGACCAGGTGCGGTTCTATGCAAGGACCTTTGGCGGCACGGTGTTTGTGACGAAGGAAGGCGAAATTGTGTATGCGTTACCAAATAATAACAGTTTGGAGTCTGGCATTCGGCGTTTTGAGTCGGATAGCAGGATGCATAATCACCGAGGCCAAAGTCCTGAAGGCGGTACACAAGACAACCTTGCATCATGCATCACGGAACATGCATCCATTACCCCGCCAATCGGCCTAACCGGTTTAAACAAATTGAACGTTAACCGTAGGGACACGGTGCCCGTGTCCCACCTTCCACCAATGGGCTTAAACGGTTTAAATAAATTGAATGTCCTTAATAATTACTCATTGTTTAACACCCTCTACGCCTATCTAAACACCTCAAACCATCCAAACCCCATTCCGCGCTCCCTTGCCCTCAAAGAGACCTTAGTGGGCGCAAATATCCTTGGAATAGCAGGTGAACAGCCTGCCGCTACAACGGTCAACTACTTTACGGGCAATGACAAATCGAAGTGGAAGACGAATGTACCAACCTATAACCAGATGAGCCTGGGAGAGGTTTACAAGGGGATAGAACTCAACCTCAAGGCTTATGGGAACAACGTGGAAAAGCTCTTCTGCGTAAAGCCAGGCGCAAGTCCTGGGCTTATAAAAGTACAGCTTGACGGCAGTAAATCCCTGCGGGTAAACCAGGAAGGGCAACTTGAGGTGGATACAGAACTGGGCCAGGTGAAATTCACAAGGCCAATAGCGTATCAGGAGATAGAGGGCAAGCGGGTGGAGGTGGAATGTAGATATATGATTGCGGATTACGGGTTGCGCAGTGCAGAGGGTGTGAAGGATTTGGATTTTTCCCTTATTCCGCATTCCGAATTCCGAAATCCGCATTTGGAATACGGTTTCACCGTTGCCGCCTACGATAAAACCAAAGACCTTATTATTGACCCCCTGCTGGCGTCTACATTCCTGGGCGGATCTGATTCTGATATTGGTAGTTTTCTCACCTTCGACGTCAGCGGGAACGTATATGTGACTGGGTATACTTATTCAACAAACTTTCCGACGACGAGCGGGGCGTATGATACCTCTTTTAATAGTAGTTATGGTTATGATGTTTTTGTCTCGAAACTGGACCGTGAATTAACGAACCTGCTGGCATCCACGTACCTGGGCGGGTCTAGTGATGATTATAGTTTTTGGCTCACCCTTGATACCAGTGGGAACGTATATGTGACAGGACTTACTATTTCAACAAACTTTCCCATAACGAGCGGGGCGTATGGTACCTCTAATAATGGTTATTACGATGTCTTTGTCTCAAAGCTGGACAGTGAATTAATGAGCTTGCTGGCATCCACGTACCTAGGCGGGTCTAATTACGATGTTGGTCATTCTCTCATCCTCGACAGCAGCGGAAACGTATATGTGACTGGGAATACAGAGTCAACAAACTTTCCGACGACGAACGGAGCGTATAATACCTCTTATAATGGTGGTAGTTATTATTTTGGTGGTGATGTCTTTGTCTCGAAGCTGGACGGTGGATTAACGAGCCTGCTGGCATCCACGTACCTGGGCGGGTCTAATGATGACTATGGTTATTATCTCACCCTCGACATCAGCGAGAACGTTTATGTGACGGGGAATACCGGGTCAACAGACTTTTCGACGACGAGCGGGGCGTATGATACCTCTTTTGATGGTTATGGTCACGATGTCTTTGTCTCGAAACTGGACAGTGGATTAACGAGCCTGCTGGCATCCACATACTTGGGTGGATTAAATGGTGATTCGATTCGTTCTCTCACCCTCGACATCAACGGGAATGTTTATGTTACGGGGTTTACTGATTCAAGAGACTTTCCGACGACGAGTGGGGCATATGACACCTCTTTTAATGGTGGTTTTAATGATTATGATGTCTTTGTCTCGAAGTTGGACGGTGGATTAAAGAGCTTGCTGGCATCCACGTACCTGGGTGGGTCTAATTTCAGATATCCTGACCTCGGGGAAATTATTTTGATACCAAATCGTATACCAAGCGCAAATTCGTACCCGGAAAAATGGTTTCCGTGCTGTTTAATT
>JACVXV010000258.1 GCA_015661205.1 Candidatus Brocadiaceae bacterium | reverse complement strand
AGCTTGCATTTAAAATATTTCCTAAATCCTTTAGTTGTCGTAGGATAGCTCTTGCTTTTTGTTTTGTTGGCGGGATATGAGGTCAGGAGGTCTGAATTTTGATTTTGTTTCTTCTTCAACCCTTGATTCAAGCGAGAACGTATATGTGACGGGGTTCACTAGGTCAACAGACTTTCCGACGACGAGCGGGGCGTATGATATTTCTTTTGATGGTCACGATGTCTTTATCTCGAAGCTGGACAGTGGATTGAAGAGCCTACTTGCATCTACGTCCCTGGGTGGGTCTAGTACTGATGGTGGTAACTCTCTCTCCCTCGACACCAGCGGGAACGTATATGTGCTGGGGAGTACTTGGTCGGCAAACTTTCCGGTAACGAACGGGGCATACGATACCTCTTATAATGGGAGGTATGATGTCTTTGTCTCTAAACTCGACGGTAATCTTTCCGCAAACGATGAGTGTATTGCGGAGTCAATAACCGCTGCCCCTAAAAAGCTAACCATCAGAAAAACCTGGAACGATAAAATAACTATTACGGTAACAGGCGCTGAAAATTGTCCGGTTGAGGGAGTAACCGTTACGGCAACGATTAATGGAAACGGCAAACGGCTTATAGCTGTTTCTCCAAGCAGCCAGGAGACTGACGCCAACGGGCAGGCCGTATTTTCCATTACGGCAAAAGACAGAAAAGGCACCGCGGTTATCAAATTCAAGGTAAACGGCCTGAACAAGGTTGTAACCGTACAGGTGAAGGTCAGGTAGTGCGCAGGTTTCGTTCAAGCCTATCAATGGAGAGCGAAGAGGTTCTTCGCTCTATAAGCATCCGTTTTCCCGCTGCTTACTTCGTGTTTTGTTCTATCGGGAAGAAAAGGCGTTCGGAGACAAACCCTTCGGCTTATTTTACCCGTCCTTGAATGCCGCGAAAGGTTGCCGCCGCTTTTGCCAGGTCGAGGATGGAAAGCCCCTCTATGTTTGTTTTCAATGTTTGGGAAGTGTGGGCGCTTAATGCGGATAGCTTTTCGTCGAGGACTGCGCCAACGTCAATGAAGACGTTGGGGGTGAATTTCTGCGTCGTCGGCCCTTCATAAAACAGGACGTTCCTAACGTATCGTGTTGCAGAAATCGTGGCGGACGCGAGGTTTCTATGGTCCTGGTGGGTGTCGTCCGGGTAGTTCACCAGTATGATATCCGGTTCGACCTTGCGCAGGATGCCCTCTATGCGGGAAATCAACTGCTTGTCCACCGGTATTTGGGTATCGGGATAGTCGCTGAAGAAGACGTCGCTCGCGCCGAGTATTTTCGCGGCGTTCATCTGCTCTGTCTTACGGACGAGGCTGTCCCCTCCCATCTCACCCATCGTTACAATGAACAGAAATACCGGGTGGCCTTTCTTGCTAAAAGACACAAGGGCGCCGCCACAGCCAAATTCAATATCGTCGGGATGTGCGCCAATTGCCAATACCTTCATTGCTTGTTTTGTCCCCGTAAGATTTTCAGGCTATCGCCGCCGCAGTTAAACAGCATATCGATAACGGACATACACGGTTCAAATGCCCCGTAAAGCTGTGGATACACCGGATGCCGGAAGTCCTGGAACGTGACGTTTACCCCGGCATGGGCAAATGCCTCCAAGTCCATGTATTTTGCGCCATCCTTGCCGGACAAATAGGTGTCCGCGTGAAGGTGCTTACAAATATCAATGAGCCGGTGGGTAGGTTCTTCCCGGAGGGAAGGAATGCCGGATGCCATCAGGATTTCTTTCCGAATCCCCAGCGCCTTACACAAATAGTGAATGGCGTGGACGTTGATTTCCACCAGGCGTTCCCATCGGGCAGAAAGCATTTCTTCAAAAAACCCCATGAAATCACGGTAAAAGGGGGTCTTTGCATAATGGTACTTCAAAGCGTGCAGGTGTTTTTTGGACCAGTCTACGGTATTGTTAATCTTTACCTCGGTAATTTTTTCGGTATGCCCGTGTAAAACCGGCACGGTAACCCACTGCCATCCCTGTGCGGTTTTTATTCGATTGCGGTTTTGCCACTCGTTCTTTTTGTACTGAACGTTGTCCAGCAGCACAAAAACATCCGCGCGGTCTATTTTGTCGAAATAGCCAACCCACGGTAAATATTGCGGCTGATGTATGGTAACTATCATAGGGTAGCTTAACGTTACTTTATAAGCGCTAATGGCAGCCGTAAGTTGCGATTAACACCTATGGGATGAACCCCCGCACTATGGTTTTCTGCCTTCGGTGTTAGCCGGATAGGGTGGGCAATGCCCACCCTACGTAGTTACATACTTATCCGTGTATATTAACGCGTCGGTCTTGCAGGCCTCCACGCAGGCCATGGTGTTGAATCCTTTGCAATCGTCGCAGTTGAAGGCGAATTTGAGCTCGGTATCTTTGGTAATTGCGCCAAAGGGACACGCCCCAACGCACTCCCAACATCCGACACATTTGACGGTGTCTATAATTACGTTGCCATCTTCAAATTTTGTAATGGCCCCGTACTCGCACGCATCCCTGCACTTTGGTTTTGCGCAATTCTGGCACACCGTCATGTGCGGCTTTTCTTTTCTTATGGACAACTGCAGGCGGAAGCGAGGCTTTGGCGTTTCCAAAAAAGCCTCAGATATATTTCGAGATGAGGAATGCCTTACGGCGCATTCAATCATGCACTGCTTGCAGGTAACACACTTCTCTTTCACAAATTTCTTTTTTAACATAGAACATGCTCCTTGTATCAGCAAAATAATAAAAGAGCAAATATTGTATACTATAGCCCATCATGTGGCAACGAAAAAGGTAAATTTAAGGGCGGGATGTTTCAGGCCAGAAGTGTATTGTTAACTGCTGATGTTGCATACACTGAGTGAAATATCAAAAAACGTGAAGGACATAGCGTCCGGCACACAGGTGTTGTCGGGGGAGGTACTCAGCAGTCTGGAGCCTCACTTCTTTCTAAGGTGGAGACGGGCATTTCTGCGGCGCTCCAGTCACTTAGTTCCAACGATTCTATCGAACGGGAAATAAAGGATTCAATTAAATTGGGTCTTTCAGCGGCTTTTGGTGGTAAACAAAAATGTTTTCGGTATTTGTGCCGCCCCTACGGCATAGGTGTTAAGTTAAGAAGCCGATAATTACCACCAAACCCTTGTTTCTGTTAGCCCTGAAGGGGCGAAATAGCATAGCCCAGGGCAACGCCTTAGGTAACGAGATAACACCATCAAGCCCTGAAAGGGCGTAATACAGAATGAACGGTTGTTTTGACCTCAATGTCGCCCCTTCAGGGCTTGTTTTACTCATC
>JACVXV010000136.1 GCA_015661205.1 Candidatus Brocadiaceae bacterium | reverse complement strand
TGGTTATAAATCACTGGATTGCCTGCAAACAGCCTTGTATCATACACTTGGTAATTTGCCGGAGCCAATACTTACCCACAGATTCTGCGGACGAGCCATAAGAACATCAATTAAAGATAATAGTCCAGTTTATGTTTCACACGATATCGCTGCCAATTTAAGCAGTTACGAACTTCGTGATAATGATATAGTATTAACTACTGTTGGTTCACGTCCTCCTTTATATGATTCAATGGTAGGGAAAGTCATCACAGTTCCTGTTCATGCTGCTGGAAGTTTGTTAAATCAGAATATGGTAGTACTCAGAGGAGATCAGAACCAACTTGTTCAGAATTTCTTAGTAACAACTTTAAGAACACGGGAATTTGTCAATTTCATAGAAACTCTTATTCGTGGAAATGCAAACCAAGTATCCATTGCACTTAACGAATTATTTAAATTCTCCTTTTTACTGCCCCCTCTTTCTGAACAAACAGCTATCGCTTCACTTCTCACTACTTGGGACCTCGCCATCGATAAAACGGAAAGATTGATTGAGGCGAAGAAGAAGCGGTTTGAGTGGTTGGTCAGTAGATTGATTTCAGGAGGTAAACACATTCACGGGCATATACGCGACGTTACTAACGAGGTGTCAGAACGAAATAGCGGCAGGACAATGGATCGTGTTCTCAGCGTTACCAACAACAGAGGTTTTGTCCTGCCGGAAGATCAGTTCGAGCGACGGGTTGCCAGTAGCGATCTGAGCAATTACAAGGTTGTTACGAGAGGGCAGTACGCCTATAATCCGTCCCGAATCAATGTTGGCTCTATTGCCCGTTTGGATGGCTGGGATAAGGGTGTCCTTAGCCCAATGTATGTTGTGTTCAAAATCAACGAAAAGAATATCAATTCCGACTTTTTTCTTTATTGGTTGTCATCATACGAAGCAAAGGCGCGTATCCGCAGGAGCGCGCAAGGCAGTGTGCGCGAAACCGTAAGTTTTACAGACCTTGGTGCAATCCCTTTTCCTCTTCCACCGCTGGACCAGCAAAAACAAATCGCCACAGTCCTCAACACCGCCGAGCAGTATATCGACCTCCTGAAAAGACAGGCCGAAGCCTACCGCAAACAAAAGCGCGGGCTCATGCAGAAGTTGTTGACAGGACAATGGCGGGTCAAAGTTAATGAGGAAATTGACAATGGATAGTTCCACACCCTTTTCCCAAGAGAACCTGAACGAAATATTCAAAGTCTCCATGAACCAACCGAATCGGGTAATTTCGCGTGAGTGTAGCTGGCTGGAATTCAAAGAATCCTTTGGCTGGGACAGTCTTGCCAAATATCTTCGCTCATGCGCCGCATTCGCAAATGCGAAGGGCGGTTATATCGTTTTTGGGATCGCGAACCGACCTCATATTTTAAAGGGACTCAAAGGAAAGAATCTTAATGCCTTCGAAGGCTTTGATCCAGAACAGATGACCAATCATTTTAACAACCATTTTGCTCCAGAGATTGAGTGGAACATTCATCAGTATGAACTTCATGGAAATGTCTATGGACTGCTTTATGTGCATGAGTCGAAAAATAAGCCTGTAGTTTGCTGTAAGGATGCCGGTAAAGAATTGAAGGCGGGAGATATTTATTATCGGTATCGAGGACGTACAGAACGAATTAAATACTCTGAGCTTCGCACTATTCTCGACGCAAGGCGTGAACAAGAGCAGCATCTTTGGATGCAGCACCTCGCCAATATTGCCCGGATTGGGGTAAGAGAGGCCGGCATATTTGATCTTCATACAGGCCAAGTTACAGGATTAGGCGGGTCATTTCTCATTGATGAATCTCTGCTCAGCCAGTTGTCCTTCATAAAAGAAGGCGAGTTTTCTGAAGTGAAAGGCAAACCAGCACTCAAGCTCATTGGTAATGTCGAGCCAATAGGAAGCATGCCGTCGAGTGTCGGCAGGAAACTGATTGTAAAAACAAAAGGGATTCGTATAGGGGATATCGTCGGAAGTTTCTTAAGTCACGAGCGTGTTGCAGAACCACAAGAATTTATCAAACAGATATGCTTTGAAAGTACCGCATTTCTGCCAGTTTATTACTACATGCACACAGCCGGTCTTAATAGTGACAAGACTATATCCACGTCCAAGACAAAATTTATAGAACGTATTATGAATGAATCGACTCAACAGTTGACTCTTCCCACCGGTGATATTTCCACTGCCAAAAAGAAACGCGAATATGCAGAACAACTGATAGGTAACTCTGTGGACCTAACATTGTCCGGCAAAAATCTTGAGTACTGCCTGCAGGCTATTAGAGGGCTCTCTCAAAAAGAAGTGTCCAAGCACTCAAAACATCTAAGAGAGTTATTGAGAATTTGGTTCAATAAACATTATGCATCTGCTAAAGGCTCCTTGGCGGATAATCTTCGCCGGGCAATATGCTGGATTGATGAAGCGATGTATAAAGACGGCAAATAACAAAGTGTTATGAAACAACAAACTTCAGCGCAGTAGACTACTTTGGACTACATGGACACAATGGACAAGAAAGGATCATGAAAAATGGATAAGCAAGAAGGGTTGATTCCAAAACATGGCGGCTACAGAAAATTAAAGAGTTTTCAGCTTGCGCAGCTTGTTTATGACGTGACGGTGCGGTTTTGTGATCGGTACATTGAGAAGCGTTCACGGACTCATGACCAGATGGTCCAGGCGGCGCGAAGCGGGGTTCAGAACATTGCCGAAGGCAGTCAGGCCTCCAGCACTTCGAAAAAGACCGAATTGAAACTGACAAACGTGGCGCGTGCCAGCCTCGAAGAGTTGCGGTTGGATTATGAAGATTTTTTGCGTCAGCGGGGCTTGCCGCTCTGGAATCGGGAAGACCCGCGCCGTGCTGAACTGATCTCCCGGCGACCGGCAACGGTGGAAGCGGTTGCGGAATGGATAAAAGGAAGTGGGCGACATGGACCGGGTGGACAACAGAATGGACAAGCAAAAAAGTCCACATTGTCCACAACGTCCACACAGTCCACAGGTTTTCCTTCGTCCACTTTTCCTGAAATCGCGGCTAATGCCGCGCTTGTGTTGATCGCAGTTGCCTGCAGCCTGCTGGACCGCCAATTGGCGGCGCAAGCTGAAGCATTTGAAAAAGACGGCGGCTTTACAGAGCGCCTGTACAAGACGCGCATTCAGACGAGGAAACGCACATGAAAAGCTTCCGTTTTAACGAAAAATATCTCTCCCAAATACCCGCATTGCAGCAACTCATTGCTCTGGGGTTTAACTACCTCACCCCTGAGCAGGCGGTTGCAGAGCGGCAGGGCAGGTTTAGCAACGT
Source organism: Candidatus Brocadiaceae bacterium (assembly GCA_015661205.1). GTDB lineage: Bacteria > Planctomycetota > Brocadiia > Brocadiales > Brocadiaceae > JACVXV01. The sequence goes on along the minus strand of JACVXV010000136.1, from coordinate 6,731 downwards.
GCTGTTGGAAGAAATTCTGCGCAAACAACTGAAAGGGATAAACCATATCCAATACCGGGGCCGGGAATATTTATTCAGCGAGGAGAACGTCCAGACCGCTGTTCAGAAATTAAAAAACATTACCTGGGATGGGCCGCATAAAACCAACGAAGCTGTCTATGACTTGCTGACCCTGGGAATGGCGCTGGAGCAATCTGTTGAAGGCGACACGAAAAGCTTTACCCTTCGCTATATAGACTGGAAAAATTGGGATAACAATATATTCCATGTTACCGCGGAGTTCAGTGTCGAACGCGCCAGAAGCAATGAGACGGTACGGCCGGATATTGTCCTCTTTGTAAACGGAATCCCTTTTGCCATGATAGAGTGCAAGTCGCCCACGATTGAAGTGGCGCAGGCTGTCTCCCAATGTATTCGTAACCAGCAGGATGAGTACCTACCTAAGCTCTTCTCTTACGTGCAGCTCGTCATGGGAGTCAATAAAAATGCCGCTATGTATGCAACAGCCGGTACAGCCCGGAAATTCTGGGGCGTATGGCAGGAGATGCGGGATAGAGCAAAGGATGTCGAGGCTTCCGTTAACAATAAAATACAATCCAAGGTGAAGGATACACTTTTTTCTGGTGACTTTGCTGTTGCACGGAAATTCTTTGACGCCCTGGAAAACGAGGGTGAGCGGCAGGTGACTGAACAGGATAAAACTATCTACAGCCTTTGCCGGCCTGAGCGGCTTCTGGAGCTTGTCTACAAATTTACTGTCTTTGATGCAGGCATTAAAAAAATTGCGCGCTATCAGCAGTATTTTGTCGTCAAATCAACACTTGAGCGGGTGAAACAGTTTGATAACCAGGAACGACGCAAGGGCGGTATTATCTGGCATACGCAGGGATCGGGGAAGTCACTCACTATGATCTGGCTTGCCAGAAACCTTGCACTGAATCAGGATATTCCTAATCCGCGTATTGTACTTGTGACCGACCGGGTTGATCTGGACAAGCAGCTTGGTAATACCTTTACCGCCTGTGGCCTCGATAAGCACAGGGCAAAAACCGGACGGGACCTCCTGGAGTTGGTTTCGGAGAAGAAGGCGACAATTGTCACGACGTTAATTCATAAATTTGATAAGGCTCTTAACGTAAAGAAGTACCAGGAAGAATCAACCGACATTTTTATGCTGGTGGATGAGGCTCATCGCACACAATTCAAAAATTTACATGCCAGAATGCGTCAGATGTTTCCGAAGGCCTGTTATCTCGGCTTTACGGGTACGCCGCTCATGAAGAAGGAGAAGAACAACTTCATCAAATTCGGCGGTCTGATTGAGCCTCACTACTCTATCAAACAGGCGGTTCAGGACAAGCAGGTTGTACCTCTCCTGTATGAGGGGCGGCATGTGGAGATGGTGCAGAACAAGGAGGCGATTGATCTCTGGTTTGACCGTCATACACAGGGGCTGACCAAGGAGCAGAAGGCAGACCTGAAAAAGAAATACGCCCGCGCGGAGATGCTGAACAAGGCAGAGAAAGTCATTTACATGCGTGCCTTTGATATCAGCGAACACTACCGGCAAAGCTGGCAGGGCACGCCCTTCAAGGCTCAATTGGTAGCGCCAAGTAAGTTGGCAGCACTACAGTATCATGAATTCCTGAATGATTTTGGACATGTTACTTCAGAGGTAATCATTTCACCGCCCGACAGCCGTGAAGGTTATGACGAGGTGGACGCCGAGCCGTCAGACGAGGTTGTCCGGTTTTGGCAGAAGATGATGAAACGTTACGGGTCCGAAGAAGTGTACAATACTCAAATTACCGGTCGATTTCTGTACGGCGATGAACCGGAAATCCTGATAGTGGTGAGTAAGCTCATCACCGGCTTTGACGCGCCGCGTAATACCATTATGTACTTGTGTCGCACACTTCGTGAGCATTCACTTCTTCAAGCCATTGCCAGGGTAAACCGTCTTTATGAAAACGAGACGTTGGGAGCGGAAAAAGAATTGGGTTACATCGTGGACTACTCAAGCATCCTTGGCGAGTTAGATAAGGCGCTGAACATGTACGCGGAGGCGGGGCTGGAGGATTTTGATGAGGAAGACCTGCGGGGAACACTTACATCAATATATGAGGAAGTTGCAAAGCTTCCACAGCGCTACTCAGATCTTTGGGAACTCTTCAAGGAGGTTAAGAACCGGCATGACGAAGAGGCCTATGAAGTTTTGTTGAGGGACGATGCATTGAGGGCGGAATTTTATCAGCGATTGACTGATTACAGCAAGACTTTTGCGATGGCGCTCTCGACTGAGCAATTCATCATGAACACCCCGGAAGCTAAACTCAGTCAGTACAGGAATGACCTCAAGCGGTTCCATAATCTGAAAGCTTCTGTGAAACTTCGCTATGCAGAGTCAATTGACTACCGTGATTATGAGCCGAGGATCAAGAAACTCCTTGACACCCATATCCAGGCGAATGAGGTTGTCCAGCTCAATTATCCGGTGAATATTTTTGATGAAAAGATGTTTGGCCAGGTAAAAGAGGAGCAAAGTGTTTATGGAAAGAAAACAACCTCCGCCAAGGCCGACGCCATTGCGCACGCCACAAAGAAGACCTTTACCGAGAAAATGGAAGAGGATCCTGCCTTTTATGAAAACTTCTCAAAACTCATCCAGCAGGCCATTGATGAATACCGGGCCAAACGAATTTCTGATCTTGAATACTTGAAGAAAGTAACGGAAATCCGCAACAAGGTAGTCATCCGGGAGCATGACGACGTGCCCGAGAAACTGGATAAGAATGAGGATGCCCAGGCGCTTTATGGCGTGCTTAAACCTTATTTTGAAGCACACGCGCCTGACGCAAAGGTATGTGAGGAGGTATCAGCAGACGCCGCGCTCGCTATCCAGGATATTTTGAAACGTAATTGGAAAGTACATTTCTGGGATGACGCCGACGCCCAGAAGGGGACTATTAATGATATAGATGATTTTCTTTACGACGAAATAAAGGGGACGCGGGGTATTGAACTTACAACCGGGCAGATGGATGAAATTATAGAGCGGTCAATGCAACTTGCGCGACGCAGGACGTCGTTATGACTAATTACAGCAGCAGTATTACGTATGGCAAGGAGAGTATCTCTTTTACTGTTTTATATGTTGACCGGAAAACCCTGGAGATCTCTGTGCACCCGGATGCACAGGTAATAGTGAAGGCGCCGAAAGGCACAACTCCGAAAGCCATTCAGGGCCGAATGGTGAAGCGCGCGCGATGGATCATAAAACAAATTAACTACTTTCACAAGTTTGAGCCACGCACTCCTTCCCGGTGTTACGTGGGCGGAGAAACCCACCTGTTTCTCGGCCGGCAATACAGACTGAAGATAAAAAAACAGAAAGAAAATGCCGTGAAATTAAAAGGAGGGTATTTCTATGTAATGACCGTTGATCCTAATTGTACTAAAAAAACGAAGAACCTCCTTGATGATTGGTACAAGGAACATGCGTATTCGGTATTCGCCCGGCGTTTAGCAATATGTTATGAAATTGCAAAGAAATTGCATGTGCCTTTTCCTGAAATTCAATTAAGAAGGATGGCCAAAAGGTGGGGTAGCTGTAGTAAATCCGGAGACATTTTGTTGAATACCAATCTTGTTAAAGCTCCTTTGTATTGCATAGATTATGTAATCATGCATGAGCTCTGCCACTTGAAAGTTCATACGCATAATGATAGATTTTACAATCTGCTATCGAAATATATGCCGGACTGGAAAAAAAGGAAAGAACGATTAGAGAAATCAACGATATAAATATATTGACATAAAGAACGCAACGGTCGCCTGTAAAGGTAATCGGGGAATAATGCGCGAACCCTTGTATTCCTGTTGATTTGATCATATTTGGCGCCTTTTCCGGCGCCCTAACTGTCATTCAAAACACCCCCTGCAAGCAGCGCCTTTCGCTGCCGTTCCGAAACATCAAGCCGGGTACGGATTTTCTGCCCTTTTGCAACGACGATAATTTCTGTTTTTCCCTGCGAAATGGCGGCGCGGATATCAGGTATTTCCAGTTGATCGCCTTGTTGCAGCAATTCATAATCGTTTGTATTGACAAACGTTAGGGGAATTATCCCGAAATTGACGAGGTTCGCCTTGTGGATGCGCGCAAAGTTTTTTGTGATTTTTGCAACCACGCCAAGGTACCGCGGCGCCAAGGCCGCATGCTCGCGCGACGAGCCCTGTCCATAGTTATCACCGCCGACAATTATGCCGCCCTTTTTCTCCCGTGACCGTTTTGCAAAGCCTTCATCGATACCGTAAAAAACAAAATCGCTGATTGCCGGAATGTTGCTGCGGAAGGGCAATACCCGGTTTCCGGCAGGCATAATGGCGTCGGTGCTTATGTTGTCGCCAACCTTTAGAAGTATTTCTCCCTTGAGTGATTGTGGCAAGGCTTCGAATCGCGGGAAAGGTTTTATATTCGGTCCGCGCAGAATTTCTACGGACTCCGCTTTTTCTGCGGGTTTAAGACACCACTCCTCTTTGTAAAAGTAGGTTTCTGGGAATTTGATTTCCGGATAGCTCATGCCGAGCGTGCGCGGATCAGTGATTTTGCCGGTGAGCGCCGATGCTGCGGCTGTTTCCGGCGAGCAGAGGTATACCTGATCGTCATCCGTGCCGCTGCGCCCTTTGAAATTGCGGGGAAAGGTACGCAGAGAAACGGTTCCGGTTGCAGGCGCCTGGCCCATGCCAATGCAGCCAAGACATCCTGACTCATGAATACGCGCGCCCGCCTCAACAAGCGCGCGTGTTCCACCCATCAGCATAACGTTCACGAGCGTCTGGCGGCTCCCGGTATTTACCTCAAAATCAACCTGGCTGTGCCTGGTTTTCCCTTCAACGATTTTCGAGGCGATCATGAAATCACGATAGCTGCCATTGCAGGACGATCCGAGGATTACCTGATGGACGTCGATATGCCCCAGCGCGGAGGCCCGTTTTACATTATCAGGATTTGATGGGCAGGCAACCATAGGTTCAATCGTATTCAAATTGATTTCGGTTATCTCATCAAATTCAGGATTGGGGATGCTTGCCAGTTCGCGCCAGTCGCCTGCGCGTCCATTGCGGCGGAGGTATTCACGCGTGACGTGATCTGAAGGGAAAACACAGGCCGTACAACCCATATCAACCGACATATTGGCAATAGTCGCCCGTGCGCTCATGTCAAGATTCGCAACGCCGGGCCCGTAGAATTCCAGAATCTTGCCGGTTCCGCCTTTGCAGGTGTAGCGGCGCAGCAGTTCAAGAATGACATCTTTTCCCGAAACAAAGGGCTGTAAGGTACCTTCGACACGAATACCCCAGACGGTTGGCGTAACGATATAGTATGGTTTTTCTGCCATAGCAAGCGCAACCTCAATGCCGCCGGCGCCCATGGCCAACATGCCAAGGCATCCGCCGGTCGTCGTATGAGAATCTGAGCCAAGCAGGGTCTCGCCGGGAATGCCGAACCGCTGGCGATGAACGTGGTGCGAAACGCCATTGCCGGGAGCGCTGTAGATCACGCCGAATTTTGATGCGCATGACTGCAGAAACCGGTGGTCATCGGCGTTGCGGAAATCCGTCTGAATAATATTGTGGTCAACATAGCTTACGGCAAGTGGAACCTTGACACGAGGAAGTCCCATGGATTCGAACTCAAGGTAGACCATGGTGCCGGTCGCGTCTTGCGTCAGCGTTTGATCAATGCGAAGTCCAATTTCTTCGCCGGGCTTAAGCACTCCGTCAACCAGGTGGGATTGCAAAAGCTGGTTGGTTAAGGTATTCTTCATATTGCCTCCTTATGTTTTTATTGTTAACATAGTAACATACCGTTACGAAAAGAGAGAGGGGAAAAACAGCCGATAGCTTCCCTTTGTGCAGATTGCCTGATAACTATGATTAATCCTTCGGCGGTAGTTGATTGTTAATTTTAACGAAAAAAACCAATAAATACACTCGAAATGTTCTTCGTTTGCAAGCCGGTTTAATCTTGTAGATGAAACCCTACCTTTGAATGACATCTGGATAGCAGCGTCAACCATGCGACATGGCGTCCATCTTTTTACCCATGACAAACACTTTGAAAATATTGAGGGCCTTTTATTATTTACTTAAAGGAGGTATCTGAATGGCAACAATGACTATCAGGGGAATTGATGATGAAGTTGCAAGGCTCTTGAAGGATCGGGCAAAGAGTGAGGAAATGAGTGTTAACGGGCTCATTTTGAAAATGGTCAATGAATCTCTTGGAATAGAAAAAAAGAAAAGAATAAAAACCTACCGCGACCTTGACCATCTGGCCGGTACGTGGAGCGAAAAAGATGCAAAAGAGTTCCAGGAACGCGTTACGGACATGGAAAAGATTGACAAAGAACTCTGGAAATAAATAGTTATATGTTGCCTCCACATCACTCGAAAACCACGATTCATTCTCTTGCTGAAGAATTTTAACACGGACACTTTCACGCGCTTGAGTCCAGGGCTGGCCGAGCAACGGTTTTTCGGCATGGGTCAAACGCCCATTGGGAGTGCCAACCAAATATTCAATCCCTCGTGAACGCATCTTTTCCAATGTTTCCTCGGTTGGAATACCGCGATCCATAAGCCAGGTACGGCGAAGCTTCCCGTACTGTTTTTCAATCCGATCCAGAAATTCCTCAAGGGTTGCGGTATCTCTCGTGTTTCCGGGGTAG
>JACVXV010000011.1 GCA_015661205.1 Candidatus Brocadiaceae bacterium | reverse complement strand
GGCTTTAAGTAGGGTGGGCATCGCCCACCATCACCAATGCATTAACGACACATTGGCAAATTACATGCACCGTTTTGTTGCGGCAGGCAGTGCCTGTCCTACATGGGTGAGCGACGGGTAGCAGTTCGTCCTTTGGGGTGTTTTGTTAGACGTTAAGTCGTTCGTGTTAAATCAAGAAGCGACCTCGGCGCGTCATTTACCGAGGCAGAATCGACAAACGCCTTGGCCACGTCCGGTTCAAGCATAACAATGTTAGCGCCCTCGTCTAAAATGCGTTTGTAGTACTTGCCACGAACTGCTTTTGAATAGTCAAAGTGGTATTCGGGACGTAATTCATCACTGTTTTTGTTTGCTTTAGCTTTCATGTCTTTTCCTTTCTTGAGTGGTTGCAAGCCGGACGCTGATAATAAAGGACGGATTTGCCCCTTTATCTATGTGAGACTACAAGCAAGCGTCCACGAGAAGAGTATCCCACAGTAATTAATCTTTGCTCGCCAACCGAGTGGTCCGGGTCGTTAAAAGTTGCCAATAACAGGTCATAAAATGACGTCATGGCTTCCTCGAATGATACCTTGTGCGTTCGCAAATTTGAGAGAGCCTTCTTCGGATCCCATTCGAATTTCATTTCATGCTCCTTAAATAAGCAGGGTGGGCATTGCCCACCTTCACCATTGCATAAACGACACATTGGCAAATCATACGCATCATTTTGTTTCGGCAGGCAGTGCCTGCCCTACTTGGCTGGCTGGCTATATCTTTTGCTAACGCTGCCCATAACCGGCAGCAAAAAGTGGCGAGACAAAGGCGCGACGCTTTTTGCTGTCCGAGTGCATGCGATTGTTAGAAGCCTTTGCGAGTTACCAAAATTCTGAGCAGTAGCAATGACCATTTAATGGAGTCATAAACAAGCGCAGAAATAACGGGTTTTGCCCCATGAACATCACCCATGTTTGATCTCAATTTTTGCATAACAAAGGCAGCTTGATTTAATGAACCTTCGAGATTTGAGGCCAATGGTTTAGTGTCTGATTCACCCCAACCTATATCTTGAAGTTCCCCCAACAAGTTTTCTTTGGCTCTGATGGCATCTATCGACCTTTTTATCCTCTCTTGGAAGGATGCCTTATTAGGATCACCAAGCTCGAATTCTTGATATATGGCGCCTGTTACGGAATCTAATGCGCCGCATGAAGCAGACAGAGCTCCGCTTAAATCACCGTCTCGCTATCTACTCGCGGCTTTTTGAATATCTTCATGCGCATTTTCAGGGATGTCCTTCAGTTCCGATATATCGAAAATCTCAACTGGTAGAAGAGTTGTGCCAGAGAACTTCCAGCCAACCCGTGAAAGAACGTGATCAAGCTTACCAATAAGGTCTGGCTTTCTTTTCAACATTTCCTCGCAGCATATTGATGCAACAACTCCAGTGCTATTGGAATCCATAAGCCCAATTTGATTATCAATTGCACTGAGTAACTGCGATTTTGAAGCACTCCCCTGAGATTTTTGTTCGAGGTGTGCTAGTTGAGGCATATCTATGCCTGCATAACCAACAATTTTCTTGATGTCGCCAAAGGAAAAATTTTCTGTAAGAGAAGACCTTATTGGCCCCCAGGGAATTTTACTCATGGTTCTGCGCATCCTTTGGCTTCTAACAATGAATATACCGTCTGTATAAAACAGCAAACACAGACTGTTTCAGTATCTATAAGAAGTTGCCGTATTTTCTTGTCGCCTATTGTAACTTGTTTCTTATTAAGCACTTTCTGCTTGGTTGCCTAATTGTCCATTCCGGTTTATACAGTCTGTATAAACCGGTTTACAGATCGTCGATGGGACTTCTGACACCGTGACCGCCTTTGTTGCAATATCAAGACCCTTTCACTGCGAAGATATACAAAAATGAAAAAGAATACAAGCTTTTTTTGTTTTTTCTGGAGAAATAGTGAAGGCAACTCTTTCCGGGTTGCACTGGAATGGGTTTTTCTTTTACATAGCCTTCCAAGCCTTCATACTCAAGTGTTTTCGTCTTGGCTGCAACAAAGGCTGTGGGCGGTTTGACATTCCCGATGACGAGAATGCAAGGATACGTTGTGGTCTGCTCGGATTCTCCTTCCAGCACCTTCAGGAGGAGCGACAGCTTGGTTACCTCGACGGCCTGCGGGTCAACATCCACGCCGTAGAGGTTGTTTCGGAGGATGCGTTTGCATTCGGCGGTGGTCAGCCGCCAACCGCCGCCCTGCGCCTGGTACAGGACGGGATTCTTGCCCGTCGCCCACTTCTCCGGGGCGTCGGCAACGTACCAGTCGCGGTGTGCCAGTCAAGCAGGCACTGGTACGCGCCCAGCAGGAACGAGCCGAAGCCGCAGGCGGGATCGAGGACGCGGATTCTAGAAACATCATTCAGTTTAAGTTTCGGATTTCGAATTTCGAATTTCGAATTTCGAGTTTCGAGTTTCGAGTTTTGGATTTCGGTTTTCAGGAGTTTCCCCACCGTGTTCTTCACGATGTAGTCCACAATGTAGGACGGCGTGTAGTAAACACCTCCTGCCTTCTTTACCTCCGGCTTATCCTCCACTACGGCGCGGTGGCCTGCCGTGAGGCGAATTACCTTGCCTAAAAACTGTTCGTAGACCTGGCCGAGGATGTCGGCAGACAGGACGGAGAACTCGTACGGGCTGTCGGGATAGTACAGGTTTCTGATGATATCCTTGAGCAGTTTGTCGTCAACGTCCCAGCCAAGGGCATTGAAGAATGGGTCAATGAACTCGCGCCGGAGTTGGGTCTCGTTGTAAACGCCGGATTGGCATGCCTCACGATTGGCGTCAAGCCGTTCGATTAAACCAAGCCATCTCTGCTCCATAAGCAATGGATGCCCGAACGTCTTCCACCGTCAGTTGAGGATATTCTGCAAGAAGCTCCTCAATACTCATACCGCCGGCCAGGAAATCAAGGATTAGTAATACCCAGATACGAGTACCACGAATGCAGGGTTTTCCGAAGCAAACATCCGGATCATAGGAATTTTCATTTTATTTATGCGGGTGTACTGGTAGGTGTTAATGTAAGTCCATGTAAGGAAATTGAAAGTTAGGCCTGAAAGGCCGACAGGATATAGCGGGGGGGGTGAAGCCCCCTGTTACAGACAATAAAATAATACAAGTCCCGAAGGGGAGGCAGAATGTTTTGTTTTCGAGATCAAAACAACAATACATTTTAGAAAAAATAGGTACCTCTGCAATGGTGGGCGTCCTTTTCTGTCACCCCTTCGGGGCTGGTTATGTTATTGCATTTACCAGGGGCTTCACCTCTGGCTATCTACTTTCAGCCCTTCGGGCCTATTGTAGGTGCATATTGCAATACGCACCTACGCACGAACGTGAAAAATGTCGCCGAAGGGCGTTAAGTTCATGTCTTCTCGTTCCCAAGCTGGCGCTGGCAAAATAACCCGCCGGCGGGGGACTGTATTTTGCTACATCTCCGTTGAATGGGTCTGCTAAACCGAATCAAACGCCGCTTGGGTTTGTATTGGTAACTTCCTTTATTTGAACGGTGTCATCCATGGCTTGTATCTTCTGGACAATCTTCTTGTCTATGAGCAGCCGGAACGTTACCTGTTCTTCTATGTATTGTTCGCTCATGATGTTTGCGTGGCCGTGAAGGTATGCGATCAGCTTGCCGTTGCCGGCGCTGCATGTCATATCCACGCACAGAAAGTGCCTCTCTATCGTTTCCAAAATCCTGCGCTTCAGCTCGTCTATTCCCTGATGCGTCATTGCTGAAATCATGACACTGTCTTTGTAGTTATTCTGAAGCAGGGGAATAACCGATACGTCTTTCAAGACGTCGATTTTGTTAAATACAATAATCGTCGGTTTATTATTGCACCCAAGTTCCTTCAACACGGACTCCACCGCCGCTATCTGCTTGTGGGTTACGGGTGAACTGATGTCTACGACGTGGAGCAGTAAGTCTGCGTGACGTGCCTCTTCGAGTGTCGCTTTGAAGGAGGAAACCAGGTGGTGCGGCAGTTTTTGAATAAAACCTACCGTGTCGCTAATCAAAACTTTCTGCCCATTTTCCAGTTTGCAGACGCCGGTTTTGGTGTCGAGGGTGGCGAATAACTTGTCTTGCACGAAGGTGCCGACGTCCGTCAAGGCATTCATTAACGTGGATTTTCCCGCATTGGTGTATCCGACGATGGACACGGTAGAAAATTCCTTTCGGGACTCTACCAGCCGTTCCTGCCTTTTTTCAATTTCATGTAATTTCTTGCGTAAAAAATGGACCTTTCTTGATACGATGCGCTTATCCACTTCTAATTGCTTCTCGCCCGGCCCCCTCGTCCCGATACCGCCTTCAATCCTGGAGAGGTGCGTCCACATCCGTTTTAATCTGGGCTTCGTATATTCCAACTGGGCAAGTTCCACCTGGAGTTTGGCTTGAAACGTGGATGCGCGGGTGGCAAAGATGTCGAGGATCAGCTCGCTCCGGTCGATGACCTTCTTGCCGATAACCTTTTCCAGGTTTTTGACTTGAGAAGGGCTGAGGTCGTCGTCGCAGATCAGCACGTCGGCGTCCAATTCGATGGCTGCTTCCGCCAGTTCAGATGCCTTCCCTTTTCCGATATAGTAAACGGGGTCGATTTCTGACCTGTTCTGAGCCATCTTTTGTACGACCTTGGCGCCCGCGGTTTCTGCCAGGCGGCAAAGCTCGCTCAGCGGCTCTTCTTCGTCGCTGCGGTCTCTGCCCAGCAATACACGGAAAAGGATGGCGCGTTCTGCCCGTACGGTAATTGAATTGTCTTTAAGTTTCACTCAAAAGCACCTAAAAGGCTATAGGGTCCGCGTTTTTCTTGCGGCTGTTTTTGAGGTCTTGCTCGTAATATTTCATCACACCCTTCAGCGAGCAGAGGCTGCCGCACATCGTGCAGGTGTCTTCGTCCATCGGGGGACGGCTGCTGCGGATTTCTTGCGCGCGCTCCCTGGTGATAGCCGTCTCGTACTGCGTTTTCCAGTCAAGGTCTCTCCGGGCGACGCCCATCTTGAGGTCCAGGTTCTTTGCCTTGTCTTTTAGTTTTACCATGTCGCCTACGTGGGCGGCAATACGGGCGGCCATTACGCCCTCCCGCACGTCATCGGGGCCGGGCAGCGCAAGATGCTCCGGCGGCGTTACGTAGCAGATAAAATCAGCACCATAGGACGAAGACAGCGCCGCGCCGATAGCCGATGAAATATGGTCATAACCCGGCGCAATGTCAGTAGTGATAGGTCCCAGCATGTAAAAGGGGGCGTTGTTGCTGAGGCGTTTTTGTATCAGCACATTGGCCTCGATTTCGTCAATCGGGATATGCCCCGGCCCTTCTACGATAATTTGCACCCCTTTGCTTTGGGCGTATTCGGCGATTTCCGAGTTTATGATAAGTTCCTGAATCTGGGCGCGGTCAGTGCTGTCGTGGATAGCGCCTGCCCTGAGGCCGTTTCCGAGGCTAAGGATGACGTCGTGCTTTTTCATGATGGCTATAAGGCGGTCGATCTGCTCGTAGAGCGGGTTCTCTTTTTTATTATGGTTCATCCACGCCGTCAGGAACGAGCCGCCGCGGCTGACGAGCCCGCCGTAGCGATACCCTTGTTTCCGCAACCGTTCGAGCGTTATGAGGTTGATGCCGCAGTGGATCGCCATGAAACCGATACCCTCTTCCGCCTGTTGTTCTATAACGTCGAAAAGGAAATCGGCCTCCATGTGAACGACGGAACCCGTCTTCTTGTTCGTTTCAATGGCCGCCTGGTAGAGCGGCACCGTTCCCACCGTTAGAGAAATGGCATCCAGCACGCGCCTTCTGATCGCGGGTAAATCACCACCCGTGGAAAGTTCCATCAGCGTGTCCGCGCCGTATTTCTCGGCGACCTTGGCCTTTTTCACTTCCATCTCGACGTCAACGATATCGGGAGAGGTGCCGATGCTGGCATTCACCTTTGTCCTGAGTCCTTTGCCAATGCCGACTACGCGCGCCTTCCGGTTGGGGTTGCCGTAGATGACGATCTGTCCTCTGGCGATACCTTCCCGAATAAATTCCGGGGTAACGTCGTCATAGACAGCCGCCTCTTTCATAGCGTCCGAAATAATGCCATCACGCGCAATCTCTAACTGGGTTTTCATGTATTCTTGCTCCAAATGAATAAATATTGCTTATACAATTATTAAAGCAAACGCGAACGACCGCATCAGCGCCTGCCATAGCCGTCCCCACTTACTTATAGTGGGAGATGAAAATCTAATAACAAACCTACATTATAATATTTTTGCCTATTTTATCACTAAAAATATTTGCCAACAGCCCTCTATCGACATTTTGCATATCAAATCCCTTAAGAAAGGGAACGTCACCCAGGACAGGAATGCCCGTAAATCGTGCCAATTCTTCCCTATTTGTCCTTTTGACGGTCTCGTTGCACCCGACGCTGGATTCATTGATAATAATTCCCGCAATCTTCAACTTGCGTTCACACGCAGACGCAATCGTTAGCAGGGTGTGATTTATGGTGCCGAGGGTAGGGCGGCAGACTACAATTAACGGCAGTCCCATGTCGCCAATCAGGTCTGCAACAAAGTAGCGGTCACCAAGGGGGACGAGCAGGCCGCCGACGCCCTCGACGATAAGAAAGTTGTGCCTCTTGTGTAAAGTAGCGTATGCCGCGTGTACTTTCGCCAGGTCTATCGTTGTGTTGTTTAACCGTGCCGCCGCTGTGGGGGCAAGCGGTTGTTCAAACCGGATCGGGTTAATGATTTCGTACTCGTCCGCCGTTCCCGCCGCATTTTTCAGAAAGACGGCGTCTTCCGACACCAAGGTGCCATCTACATAGCCACACCCCGTAGCGACCGGCTTCATAACACCGACGTCCAGACCCCTCTTCCCGCAAAGCGCCGCTAATCCGCCGGCCACAAGGGTCTTCCCCACCCCTGTATCCGTGCCGGTAATAAAATATCCTTTTCCCATGCGATCTTTTTCCTTCATGCGGCAATGATATTCCTTTCATCAGCCTCGGCAGGTTGTTCGGCATTGAGCCTGAATTTTGGATGAATTTGCAATCCCGTTATGACTTGGAGGAGGCCAAAGATCAATTCCATTCAAAAGTTACCGTAGTTGTTGGAAGGTATAAGGATTTAGTTAAGAAATAAATCAGAAGAAAGCCAAGGGGTTAAATCTTTGGCAAAGTAGTCAAGTGGAGACCTGACATAATGGTTTCCGTTGATCATACTCTAAACGGTTGAAATTTTAACTCTTTGCATGACTATGGTAAGAATAACGCCGGAAATATGCGGCGGAGTGAAACGAAGTCCGCATGATTGATTTGTTAAGCCCTCTTTTTCTCTAATAAATATCCTGATACATATTTATGAATGATGCTGGATATCAGTGTTTGATAAGGAATTCCCTCTTGTGCAGCAATCACTTGAACCTGATCTAAATCTTTTGATGACATCCGAATATTTATTCTCTTGTCTTTTTGAAGCGTATTTTTTGCATATTCGCTTAGTTTTGTTATTTCTGCTTTTTGATTCTTAACAGGCTTCCATTCTCCACGTTCATATGAATCCAGAATATCTTTTTCCTCGTCATCTAATATCGTTTTTTTCATTTTTTTTACCTCGTATATTTGTTTGTGGTTTTTCTGCTTGGTATTATGGTTTTTAAAAATATCTCGTCGCTTTTCTGAACGTAAGGTACAAGATAAACGTAATCCTCAATCCTGACTGTTGCTATTTTTTGCCCTGGATATCTATCTTGATTTGGGTGCTCAATTGTTTCAAGAACTTCCTCACGTTCCATCAGAATAACGACTTGTTCAAAACAAACACCTCTACTGTTCTTCAACAATTCATTCTTTTCGTTGTTCCATCGGAAAACCTTCATGATATAAGTTTGCGACAATGTGTGCCTTTTGTCAATAATATTATTTTGGCTTAGCGATTATTGCTGCGCAAAAAACAATTGACGAAACCCACCAAAGCATTGATGTATTTGCCATCAAATCCAGCATTCGAAGTACATTCTTAGAAGGTTAACTGTTCAATTCCGATGTTGATAATTCCAGACAACATTCTGACAATTACTGAGTGATAAGACAGCAACGTGGAATTTTTATGAGGACAGACCACTATAAGCAATACCGCCGGACAGGCGGTCGCAAGAGAAACTGTTTCATCTTTTATCCGTTATTCTATCCAGCAATCTATCCCGCTTTCCACGATTATTACCCTATAGCGTTCCAACTCCGGTTGGCCAATGGATAGATTCCTCGCCATAAGATACTCACGGCCCAGGGCGCCGTATTTAACCTCGCCAAAAGGGTGATAGGGGAGCAAACGTATTTTCACGAGATTTAATTTTTTGCAAAATTCCGCAATCCTGCCGATCATCTCCTCTGACGTATTGATGCCTGGTATTACCGGAATGGTAACAATGATCCTGGATGGGTCAAGCTCCGCCAGGCGCGTGAAATTCTCCAGTATCCGGCCATTCCCACAGCCGGTAACACGCTGATGAAGTCCGGCGTCCAGGCATTTCATATCGAAATAAACAAATTCAAATTTAGCGATAAACGTTTCTACCCTGCCCCAATCAAACATACCACTCGTTTCAACCCCAACGGATAAACCGGTCTTTTCACACAGGACAAGAAATGCCTCAACAAACTCTGGCTGGGCGAGCGGTTCTCCCCCCGACAGGGTAACACCTCCCCCCGAATTGCGATAGAATAACCTATAGGCGCTGACTTTTTCATAAAGTGATTCCGCATCCCAGTACGTGCCGACGATTTTAACAGCCTTTTCAGGACACGCCTTCTCACAGGCCATTTCCGCGCAGGTTTGACATATCTCGCGTTGAAATACCGGATAACCTTCGGCATCAGGGGAAACGGCATTATGGCGACACCGTGAAAGGCATTGATGATGTCTCTTGCACAAGACCCGGCTGTGCATTAATTCCGGATGCGGCGACTGCCCCTCCGGGTTGGCGCACCACCTGCACCTCAGCGGACATCCCTTCAGGAATACCGTTGTCCGGATACCCATGCCATCCTGCACCGAGTACTCCTGGATGTTAAAGATTAACCCCAATGGTTTACCACGCTTCTTTTGTATCTGCATCGGCATCCTTTAGAAACCATACTCCGTCCTGGCAATGATCTGATCCTGAATAGACTTGCTGAGTTCCACAAAAAACGCGCTAAACCCGGCTACCCGGACGATCAACTCCCGATAATTCTGCGGATGCCTTTGGGCATCCCTGAGCATGGCGCTATCCACCACGTTGAATTGGAGCTGGAACCCAGGGTGGTCGAAGTACGTCTTGATCAGTGCCAGGAGCTTCTTCGAACCCTGGACGCCCTTTAATGCGGAGGGATGGAACTTCATATTGTGCAATCCGCCGCGGATCATGGTGTGGTCTATTTTGCTTGCAGACAGTAACGCGGAGAGGGGGCCGTTCATATCAGTGCCCGGATATGGCGACGTTACCCCATCGCACAGGGGTTCGCCTGCATACCGTCCGTCCGTCGTTGCCCCGCACGCCTTTCCAAAAGGGGTATGCGTGCTGATTGCCAGCATGGATGGGTCATACGGCTCCCCCAGATAGTTCGTCCCTTCGCTCACATAGTCACAGTAGACACGAAAGATGTCCCCATAAATATCGTCCACATAATCGTCGTTATTCCCCCACTTGGGGGCGTCCAACACCTTTCCGCGCAGTTCTTCATGCCCCTGCCAGTTATTCTCACAAGCGGCGCGTAATTCCGGCAAGGCGCAGATCTTATCATCGCCAACCAGTTTCTTTACGGCGGCAAGGGCGTTGACGACGTTGACCATCCCGCTGCTGAGTGTTGTAGGGGCGCCATTGCAGACCGCGCCGCCGTCATCAAGTGATAGGCCGCGTTCAACACAATCCCTGACCAGCGCCGAAGAATAAATCAAATTACACGTCTGGCGATGGGCGGCCATCACATAGTTCCAGTAACGTTGCCAGTTGTGAATGGCATTGCGTAAGTGAAACTTGTACGCCTCAAGCAACCCGGCATAATGGAGCGGTATCTGCGTCCGGTCGAACTGAATCCCGGTTCGTGGGTCAACACCGCCGTTCATGGCCAGTTCAAACACCTTTGCATGATTAATAAACCCGGCCTGGACGATGCCGTAACTCATCCCTTCCAGCGTTGGCTCCGTACATCCGCCCATTGCGGCATACTTACGGATAACGGGGAGCGGCAGACCGCTCCGCTGAAGTTCGTGCTGGAGATACACCTTCAGGTTAAACCAAGCGGGAAACCCGCACCCCGTTTTCACGCACTCGGCGGCCTTTAAGAGAAATGCGTCGCTGAGCGTGTCGTCATACCAGATAGAAAGGGTCGGCTGGGTGGTCTGGCAATGTATGGCGGATTGAAGGATCAGCATCGACAGTTCGTTGTCGCCCCGCCGTCCGTTTTCGTCCGTTCCGCCCAGGATCATATTCTGGTAAAGATTTCCGGAGCCAAGACCCTCCCAGGAGAACGAGGCAACGTACTCAATCTCCGTCATCTTCACCCGGAGCGCTTCGAGCAGCTCAAGCGCATCTTCGTTGGTGATCTTGCCTGTAAAAATGTCCCTTTGATAATACGGATACATGTACCGGTCAAAACGTCCCGGGCTGTATCCGAGGTGTGAGCCTTCGATATGGCCGGCCAGGTAGACAAACCAGAACGCCTGCATGGCCTCTCGGAAATCACGTGGGGGATGGGCCGGCACACGCTCGCACCGGTCTGCAATTATGAGGAGTTCCTTCCTTCGTCCGGCGTCCGTTTCACTTTCTGCCGTTTCTCCGGCCTTCCTCGCATAATTATGCGCCCATCTGATTGTGGCCTCCAGCACCCTGATGGCGGCCTGCCAGAAATATATCTTTTCCGCCGAGCGATAATCGGTAACGACTGCCTCCCTTATCTTCTTCCGTATCCTCTCAATAATATGGTTGAATCCTTCCGAAAGCGCAGTCTCGAAATCGAGGACGTATCTGCCTTCAGGGGCAGGGTCATGGGGGGCGGTATAGAGGACGGCCTTCCAGCCATTCTCAATATAATCGGCCTTCCCGTAAGCCGCCTTCCACAACCGGTCGCCGACGTCCTGCATGCACTTCCCCTGCCAGTATTCAGCGCATTCCTTGAGCCACAGCTTGTCCTCTTTCGAAAGAAGAAATTTTTGCGAAAAGAACTCACAATCGCCGCCGGCAGCCAGACGCCTTGCCTGTTCTATCCCGCCACCGGTACCCAGGTCAGTAACCCTGTCCTGCGCCTCATGGTCTTCTTTCCGAAATTCTCTCAGGATATATTGGCACGCATAGTTGCAATACGGAATGGCGCCGCGCACGTATCTTGTCTTACTCCCGACAAAAGGTTCCGCATCACGGATAACGGGGGTGATGTTCTCCAGGGCATATGCATGACACTCCGCCCTTCGCTCCAGGACGTGGAGTCCATCCGTCCTCTTATGCGCTTCTGTATAGAATTTGATATATTCCGCATCAATCATCAACGGCTCGGAGAGGTAGCGGTCACGCATAGTCTTGATGCGAACGGTTGATGGCGAGCCGTCGATTTCCCGCGATACATAGTGGTGGGTATTGTGGGGATTTTCCATGGTTATATCCTTACGAAAACAGAGATTAGACAGCTTAGCAAAAACCAAAGAAAATTGCGAGTATTTTTATTTTAGCAGCACTATTGCATATCAAAGAAGAGAGAAAGTGAAAAAGACGGCACGAAATGATGGTGACATTATAAGCGGAAGAGTAATGGGTAACACATTATCAGATTTTTCACAAAGAATTGACAAAAATGGCAAGACCATCCATACCTTCTTGGGAAAGAGTTGTGAGGCTGGGTTGTGCAAGGCAGAACCCAACGATAACCGTTCGAGGCATTCAAAAAAATGTTGGGTTTCGCTTCACTCAACCCAACCTACCCGGTTTTTAGCAGTTTTTCCTCATATTTTTCATAATCTCCCAGATACGCCCGCATAAGACTTTTCCAAAGCCGTCCGTGGTTGGGGACTCTAAAGTGCAGGAGCTCGTGAACGATGACGTAATCTCCCACGCCTTTATCGAGGCCGAGCAGCTCGCTGTTGAACGACAGGTTCCCGGCCGTCGAGCACGAAGCCCATTTGTTCCGCATCGGTCTCACCGACAGGGAGCGTGTTATCACATCAAGCTTGTCCGCCCATTCGAGAACACGGGACTTGAACTCCTCCTTATTCCTCCAGGCGCTCATGGACGGAAGCTCTTTTGCAAAAGGGTGAAGAGCGCTTCCACGGTTGAAGTCACCTTTTCAATATCTTCCACTTCGGCGAAGAGGGCGAACGTCACCTGCTTGCGTACCTCGCGTAGTTCGGCGTCACTTTGCCGCCAGTTCGGAAAACCGGCGAACGCCCCGGCAACTTTCCGGCTTACGGCCTCCGGATTCGGAATGCCGTCATCCGTTAGTTTGCAGAGGACGAAGTAGGTCAGTCCGTCCAATCCCTTCGCGGCCTGCTCCATTTTCCGCTGTTCGTTCTTCCCGATCTCCCTCAACAGGTCGGCGAGGGCTTCGGCGGTTGTTGTCTGCCGGTCTTCGAAACCCTCCTGAACAACCCTGGCCCGTTCCGCCAGAGCGACAAGAAAGGGGTCGCCGCCGTTCTCCTCTGCCGCCTTCTCAATGGATTTAATAAGGTTGATGACCCTCGTGGCTTTTCCTGCATTTCGCTGTCTGATTGTATCAAGGGTTGCTTTGTCAATCTTGACAAATTCTGCCGGTGTTTCTGCAATCATCAAAGCCCCAACATGTTTTTGCACAAGTTCATTGGTCTTCTTCTGAAAGGCCTTATCCACGTAGACCGTCTTGGTATATGCATTTCTCACTACTGCATAAACAGAGGAAAGCGCCGTAAAGTCCCCGATGAACGGACGCAGGAAGGCATCGGGCGAGATAATCTCGTAGAGCATCTCGATCTCTTTATATTCCTTGAATAACTCCTTGCGCCGCTCCTTGTCCCGAAAGTGTTCGATCAGGTTGTCCACGTCTTTGTCGTCGAAATTCCTGGTAATAAGCGCCAGATACGGCGGTGACTTGGTCTCCATTTTTGCCTTGAACAGGTGTTTCAGCAAGCCGAGGTCTTTGACTATGGCATTGATCTCATTGCTGTCAAAGGCGAGCGCTTTTTCCAGCTTATCGAAAATGCCCACGAAATCGAGTACGAAACCGTGCGGCTTCACCATCTCCTCTGCCTCATTTTCGTAAGGCCTGTTCACCCGTGCGATAGCCTGCAGCAGGGTATGGTCGCGCATCGGCTTGTCCAGATACATTGCATAAAGGATTGGTGCGTCAAAGCCGGTAAGCAGTTTTTCGGTAACAATAAGAATATTCGGCAAGTCGCCTGGCTTCTTGAAATTCTTACGGATTTGCCGCTCCTTCTTCTCGTCAAGGTGCCATTTCTTCAGGCGCTTCGGATCGTTATTATTGCCGGTGAAGACGATCGCGGAATACCCGGGCGGCAGCGCCCACCCTTTGAATATTTCATCAAGCGCCTCCTTGTATAAGGCGCAGGCCTCGCGGTCCACGGCAACGAGGAATGCCTTGTAGCCAAGCGGTTCCACATTTTTCAGATAGTGTTCGGCCACAAAGCGGGCAACTTTCTGCACGCGATCCTTGCCCTTAAGGAAGTTCTTCAGATTTACCGCCTTTTCGAGAATCTTGTTCAGTTCCTCTATGTCCACTACCCCCTCGGTCTCGGCCAGTGCAAGAAACTCCTTTTCCAAGATCTCGTGCGGCACGAGCATCTCATTAGGCGCGAGGCTGTAGTAAAGCGGAAGCGTGGTGCCGTCTTCGATGCTCTCGGCGATGGAATACTTGTGCAGGTATCCCTGATCGTCCTCGCAGCCGAAGGTCTTGAAGGTACCCTTGCCGTAGGCGGTCTTGTCCACCGGCGTACCGGTAAAGCCGATATAGCTTGCATTCGGCAGTCCCGCCATCAGGAAGTTGCCCAGGTCTCCGCCTGTTGTACGGTGCGCCTCGTCAATAAGCACAAAGATGTTCTTTCGGGTATTCAGGTTCGTTTCGGTCTATCATAAGCAGGATTGTCGGTTTCCCGGCCTCCGGCGCCTTGAACAGCAGTTCAGCGGCCTTGATGAAATATGTGATTTGAACTGTTGACATTGTCCTGTAAAAGTATTACCATTGCCGGTATTACATCATACAGGAGGTAAATCATGCGCATCACAACCAAAGGACAAGTAACCATTCCTCAACCCATTCGTGAATAATTAGGGATAAATCCCGCCGTGGAGGTTGATTTTGTTGAAGAAAAGGGACGTGTCTATTTAGTAATAAAAAGGAATGGAAACAGCAAAACCCGAAAATATCGACGATTAAGAGGCATAGCAACCGTAAAAATGACAACGGATGAAATCATGGCCTTGACAAGAGGCGAAAAATGAAGGGGGTTCTGGTCGATTCGAATGTTATTTTGGATATTTTTTGAATGATCATAACCCGAACGAGTCAGTAGAACACATAACTGTAGTATATTCTCTCGTTTCTTAAAGCAAAATATTCTTCCGACTCGTTCGGATTATGTATATAGCAGGGTTGGCTCATTTAAGCATCTGGGTTCTAAGGACTATACTTCGCAAATTAAAAACTCGGATAGGATTCTATAAGTTCCATTCTTTTCGTTCAAACACTACATCACGCACCAATTCTCTATCACTCCGGCCTTTATACTGACGTGCAATTGCGCCAAATCGTATTGCCTTGCCGATAATTTTTGAAATAGAAACAACCGCTTCTTTCGTTGCCACAACCAGCCAACCTTCCGAACATGTTTCACGGTAGCGAGTTTCGAATCTATGAATAGTCCCATCTTGCCACCTTATACTTTCTACCATGGTTTCTCCTTCTGCGTTAACCCACCGGAAGAGACCATCAGAATCAAGCTGCCAGCCCAGTCTAATTGGTATTGCCGGGTTGATTGCTAGCCACTCCAAGTTTCCAATTTCGACTTGACGCGGTATTGCATAAACAACTGCCGAAGGATACTTCCTAGCATCTGCTAAATTGGGATAATTGTAGGCATACCAATCATTATTGTATGGGAAAAAACCGAATGCATCTTGTAAATTATCTATCTTTGGCCTATCTGGATGACACACCATAGAAAATCTGTATTCAGAGGGACGTTCCCAGTTAAAATAAGTAAATCTACTGAGTTCACCAAGAACAATTCTGCCATTATTATCCTCATTAAGTAATAAGGGCAACGCTTTATTCCCGTCACGTACCCAAGCTTCTTCTGAAATTGGAGACGTATCGTCTCTTTTCATTCCAATAATTTCAACCAGTCGAGGTACCGGCTCCATCAAAGAAAGTACCGGGTCGTGAATAATAAAATCTCCCAGAATTTGTGAGAACGCATTGTCACTTAAATCACCCGTATCGATAAGTTCAGCAACAATATGAGCGAGCGCTTGAAATGCAACAGATGCCCTTGGACGACAGAAAGAAAACCTTAGTTCCGCTGCACTAAGCCAATCTTGCATGTGTTTTTCAGCCTGTTTGTTCCAACGATTCTGAGGGAGCAAAGACTTCATCAAATGCGTAGCCCTTATTAAAAGGTTTTGAAAAGGTATGTTTGTCAGCTTTGAAAGTCTTTGAAATATCGGATTAAAAGGACGAACCAGTTCTATAGGATCATCAGTATCCGGATATGGTTGTCCTTCCGGTATTGTTTCCAGAAGTATATTCCAGTCAGGCATAACCATTTCAGGGAATTCTAATTTGTAAGTGAGGGGCAAATATCCGCGGTTTTTATCAATTGGCTTTGTCTGCAAATTAACCAATTTTACCAGGCCTATTGCCATTTGGCGTACGGTAATATTGGGTGATGCGGTCAGATTGTAGATTTCGTCTGGAAAATACTTTATAAAATCTATCCGTGAAGATGCTACCGCTTCAAGAATAGAAAGCGCACAAGCCTGATGCATTTCATTGTCAAATAAATGTATTTTCATACAATCCCGAATGAGTGAATCGGCTACTTGGCCGGCTATCAGTTGACACAGCGCCTTGTGTGCTTCCAGCCTTATTTCCCTGACTGGAATATGGAAAGCCGAAACTAAAACATGGACTTGAATCTCTGCATGAGATTTTTTGGCAATTGCCTTTGAAGGACTTGGAGGAAACTCCACTTCGCGGGAAAAATCAGAAAGTTGATAAATATGTTGTTGGATTTCGTCCCACACATCAAGAAGAGGTATTTGCTTAAAGAAGAACGGAAGCAGTTCGTCTATGTTGCGCAAATGCACTGAAGGATAGCGTGCCTCAGATAAATAATCGTCTATAAATATTTTAAACGCCCTGTTTGGGCCATTCTCAGGGTCTACAGCGGTCAGGCATTTCACTGCGTTAAGCCTTGTACCGCCATCATACTGACGGTTCCAGCCTGAAGGTGAAGTTTGCTTTAAGGCTTGTTCCACCAATATCATGGCTTCACCCTTTTTCCCAAGGACTGCTAAGCGGCTTGCAAAAAGAGGTAATGCTATAGGCTCTGAATGTATCTTGCCGAGTTGACGCCTTAAGTCAGAAATTTCTTCATAATTCAATGTATCAATGATTTTGGAAACGACATTATCCCAACGGAATGAATTAACTTCAGTTACTGAATGTAATAGGGTTTTTAAATCATCATAACAAGTAACCCTCAGCAGTACCTCAGATTCGGCCAAAGATTCTCCAGAAGAAAGAATTACTGCTGGACGATCAGTACCTTCATCCTTCTTCGCCGGAATCTGGCGCAGTTTTTCCACTATAGAGGCAGCATCCACACCGCTTTGGCTTAAACCTGTTACAAGTCCTCTCAGCCAATCTTCTCTCACAGAGGGATATGACTTTGTGTCTAAGGCGTTCAAAATAGTCTGTAAAAGCTGAATTACCCTTTTCTTATCAAATGTTTCAACGCACCGCTCAGCAAAAAGTGAAGCTAATTCCTGGGAACTGCTTCTTTGAAAAGGAATCAGCAGGTGGCAAATAACACTTACTATGATTTCTATCGTCGGATTGGAAGACTTAAGAGAAGCCGTAATTAAACCCTCAAGAACCGCTGTATAATGAATGGCTTTTTGCTCCATTAGCCAAGCCATCAATTCTAATGCATAGTCAGGGTTCCATAGGGCAACGCTCTCCATTATTCCTCGTGCCGCGTCTTGAATGCCATGTCCACGATTCGAACGTTCAAGGATAACGAGAGCGGCGACAAAATGTCGTATACGTTCAACCGTGCCTTCTTGTCGCATTAGGTTGACTTTTTTAAGCCACCCAACCCAACGAAGGAACTGATTGTCGTCCTCATGATAAATACCGAAAGAAGTTTCAAGCATTCTCGGCAATAAGGCTCGTGCCCGTTCTAATTCACCGGCTTTAAGCCACGCAAATGCCTGTTCGGCACAATCTTTCACCCATTGATGTAAATCGTCCCATATATCCATTCCCTGCTCAACTAAAGATAGATTCTTTTTCAATACCTCTGCGGGACACCCTGCCCGATGGAGATAAAGTGATATTTGGCGTTTCCATCCGGTTTGCCAATAATGCTTAGTATTTTGTTCGACCCATTGTTTTTCAAAGGCATTTGCTAAGGCAAGAATGGCTTCCGTCCCATGTACAGCCACTGCGTTTATCATAAAGTTAAAATAATCTGCGGCAGAACCCTTATACTGAGACCAGAAAAGGCGCTCGCTTCTCTCTTTACAAGGTTTATTGAATAAAACCAAGGCAGGATGTATCTGATTCATTATTTCTTCCGGATTGATTTTGTCACCACGCCAGGAACGTCCCCAAAGATTGGCAAGAATTACTAACATTCTTTCAAATAAGACGGCACATTTAAGTTGCACATCTTCAATATTAGGTACGGCTGTTGAATATTCTTCAGGAAATCCTAATGCCGATTTTAGACGATTTAGGCGGATTCTCTGGACAAAAGGCGAGAGATTTTCCCATTTACTGCCAGAGGTGTCATTGTGAAGAGGCGGTTGATTAATACCTTCAATCCATTCAGCAGCACCCTTCTTGTCACCTTTAATGCGAAACAACAATTCTGCAATTAGCGTTTTTTCCTCTACACCCAACTCTTCCTTGTCAGCCCATTCCAAAATCCGCTCTAAAGCAGGCAAGGCATCATTTGAATGTCTATGATTCATGCAGATGTCATAATCAAGATCAAAAATGATATTTCCTGCGTCTTCACGTTCGGATAGCAATGCCCTTAGCATATTCGTTTTTTGCGTATCATTACTTTCATGAATTCCATTTGCCAAGGCCATCAATACAGAGTAACGTATTTCCCGGTTCGCCTCTTCACTCGTTCTGAAGTTAAACGAGCGCTCAGTATTGGCCTGGAGTTTATCAATTGCCTTAATTATATTTTCCAATGAACGAAAACAATGCGCAATAGAGGCCCAGGCTTTAAGTTCGTCTAAATCCATAAATTCCACACGGTCTGAACCACTTAGCTTACTCAGTGGCTCAGCGGTATCAAAAATAATCTTTGACTCCTCCATGAAGCCTTTTCTTATTAATAATTTGCAGAATTTTAACGCTTCCGTTGCGGATATCCGCAATTCCCGGCGACGGATAACATAACCAATTGCGGCATCAACACCAGAAATCTCTATTAGTAAACGAGGGATGTCTGCCTCTTTAATTTTGTCTTCTCGCTCACGCAGTTCCGTTTCAATTAATAATGCTCGAACGACAGCAAGGCCATCCAGTTCTTCCCGAGCAGCTTGTAAACAAAGGGTGATGTCGTCCAATATATCTTCGAGCGGACGTAATGCGTAAAACTGTTTTCTTAAGTTTTCTTGAGACCCGAGTGCAATTACAGCCATTCCATCGCCTGCACTTGCCCTGTGATAGATTTCTTCCCATTTCCAGGCCGTTCCGTCCCCAGCTTTGGTGGCATAGTCTGCAAGCTGCCTGTGGTACTTTCGATGTTGTCCTGTATCTTGACTTCCAAAGATATTTCGACTTGTCCCAGCCAGCAGAAATTGGCGAAAACTATTATGGAAAAAATGCCAACGGGTATCCGTTTCTTTGCGGAAATAGTGCTGGGCTTGACTAATAAAACGCGTTACGACTGGTTCGCCTACCCAAGATACAACCTCTTTAAGGTCTACCGCACCTCGCAACCGTGATATGAGCGCCAGTAAATTGCGGATTTCTTGATCTGTTTCAAACTTTTTCCAATAAACCTTGTAATCGAGTTCTATGTGACCCTTGTATGGGTCAGTCGAATTCAATATATCATCAATCTCATTATTGTTTGATACTGTCTGTAATTTTTGAACCAGGTAATTCAGCGCTAATGGATGTCCGTCTGAAAGCCTTAATATCGTTTCTTTCTGGTCGTAGGAAAGCGTGGTCTTAAAGGTAGCAGAATCAATAAGAGAAAATACTGATGCCTTATCAAGTAGCTGTATTGTGATGGTTCTACCATTTTCCTCCAAATGCGCTTGGATCCTGGGCGATAATCCATCCAGACTGGTCTTTTGCGAGCCAAGAATAAAAACCACACCATCCGGCAACGATTCAGGTAACGGTAAGTCTTTGAGGAGTGATCTTTCAGGTGACTGCTCCCTTTCGATATGATCAAGACCGTCTACCAAAATCAAGGTCTTGACACTGTCCTTTTTCCACCTTTCGCTTAGCTCTAAAAGCTGTGAGCTTAATTTTTCTAACAATTCCTCCCTGGATTGCGGAAAACTTATCTTTTGACCGTGGATGCCATGATTCTTTAAGGCTAAAACGATATCATGCAAAAAACTGACCGCCTCACCCCTGCCAAGCCGGGTATCGTCTCTAACAAAGGCATAGTAACGGATAACCCGGAACCCCTTCCGATAGCGCAGAAATTGGGTAAGGGTAGTAGATTTTCCTGAGCCTGGTGTTCCAATCAATGCCAAATAGCCTTGTTTGTGATGGTTAAGGCTTGATTCCAACTCGGAAATAGTCATCTTGATTGGTTGGTAGAGTTTTTCATCAACCTGGAACTCATGCCTAAAGAGAGGCTTAAAACGGTTTTCCCAGTGAAGATGTTGGAGTAATTCCGCACGGGTTATTTCAACAATCCTACGCTCACCACCGGCAATTCTGAGGAGTAGCGTGAATATCTGTTTGGTGTCGTCTACCCTCCGGGCTTCTTCACTATTAGGAGACCCATTTTGAGTCGGCAATTGATATTGGAATTGAAGTGAGCAGTCTTTTACGAAATGGATAAAATCGCCATCGTCAAGGCATGTAGCTGTTTGCAGTTTAGACATGGCTGATCGCCAGCCTTTAGGAATGGCAGACAATCCCTTGCCAACCCAGCTTTTGT
This sequence comes from Candidatus Brocadiaceae bacterium, assembly GCA_015661205.1. Classification (GTDB taxonomy): domain Bacteria; phylum Planctomycetota; class Brocadiia; order Brocadiales; family Brocadiaceae; genus JACVXV01. Next base: position 12,067 of record JACVXV010000011.1, on the reverse strand, counting down.
CGCGCCAACAATCGCTAAGGAATCCTTGAAAGTGTGGTACAAGAGGTGGGGATTCATCAAGTGGAATTATTTCTTTGGTTGGAGATGGTACATACCTTGATATAAGATGTACGCGTATCTGTAGGTTCTGATAAAGTATTTTTAGTTGTTGCCAGCCCTCAGCAAGTTGTCGCATAAGGTTTGGCTTATGTTTCCCGGCTTTTTTCCCATCAGATATTAGTTCCTTAAAGGTTATGTATTTAATCGTTTCAGCCCACTTAACCTGATATGCATCCAGTTGCCCTGCTGTCGCAATCTGGATATCATCAACTCTTCCAGCCTCAGGGTCTGCAATCTTTACCCACTCAAATGTACCGTCCAATAATGCGTTATAAATAAGATCGGCTGCCACCTTGTATTGAGGCACATATCCAATCATTGCATTACGTTCGCCATTTGCAGGATTAAAAGGAGGAATGTTCATAATACCTTTTTATTGTAGTAATCGAGTTAAAGGGGGTCAATTGCCGATTATAGGAAATTGACCTGTTCCATTAAGTGGTCGAAAACAGAGACAGGAACTATTTTATGGTTTTTTCAGTTTTGCACGGACATCCCCACAACATTTTCTCGTAATTCTATAATGATGCAAACTTCGCTGAGGCGTTGAATGTGCCAAACAGAGGGCACTGAGCAAATCTCATTAATCGTGCTTTCAGCCAGACCATTCCCCCTGCTCCCTCACAATCATCGCCTTCTCCCGCTTGATCTCCTCGATCAGCGCCTGTTCGCTTGGCAGATAGAGCTTGTACTTTGATGCAAAGATCTGTTTGTTTTCTTTGAGCACGGAATACTTGACCACCGTTTCGTCCTTGTCGGTACAGAGGATGATGCCGATAGTGGGGTTGTCGTCCGGGCTTTTTATACTTGTCTTCGTAGAGCCGGACGTACATGTCCATCTGGCCTATATCCTGATGGCTAAGCTCCCCTGTTTTGAGATCTATCAAAACGAAACATTTCAGTAGGTAGTCATAAAACACCAGGTCGATGAAGAAGTCTGTTGTCTCTGTGCTGACGCGCTGCTGCCGCGCCACGAAGGCAAACCCCTTGCCCAGTTCCAGCATGAAAGTCTGAAGCTTCCCTATGATCGCCTGTTCGAGGTCGGATTCGCGGAAATCGGGATTGTCTTTGAGTCCGAGAAATTCCAGGACGTAGGGATCTTTAATAAAGTCATCAGGCTTCGCTGCAAGGGGTGCGGTCTTCTTCTGCATCTCCTTGATAACGGGCTTCTTATCGCGGCTCATCAGCAGGCGTTCGTAGTAATGTGAATTGATCTGCCGTTCCAGAGGGCGAACAGCCCAATTTTGTTCTGCGGCTTCTTGCATGTACCATTGCCGTGCTTCTGGTTTTTCCACACGAATGAGAAGACGATAATGTGACCATGTCAATTCTCTCCGCAATGAGGCTGGAATTGACGGCACAGAAACGTCATCTCCCTTTTGCTGTTGCGATATTTGCGTTTCAAAAGATTCTCCGCACAGTGTGCGGAGAATTGGAAAGGCCAGGTAGAATTGTCTAAAAGCCCAGAGGTTAGACACATTGAACCCCTTGCCAAAATCCAGAGTCAGACGTTCAGACAGATTACCCATTAATGCTTCACCATATCCCGCCCGTTCCTTTCCCTGCTGTTCCTCTTCGACAATCATCCGGCCGATGTTCCAGTAGGCTTTAACCATGGTGAAATTGACGGCCCGATAGGCATTGGAACGGGCAGCCCGAAGAATCTCTGTAATTGCCTCGTAGAATTTGTGACTCACTGCGTCACGAATTGGAACTTTGGTGTTTTTCTTTCTCATACCCCGATCCTCTTCAGAATTGCCTTGAGCGCGGCATCGGTGGCTTTCGCCTCCTCCTCCAGGGCGTTCAACTCCTCCACAATCTCCGCAATAGGCCGGTACTCCTCGCCCGCTCCAGTGTGTATATAACGGCTGGGGGATATGTTGAAGTCGTTCTTCGCGATCTCCTCACGGGTGACGATGCGGCTGTATTTCTCCTCTTCGCGCCATGCCTTAAAAGTGTCCGCAATACGGACAACGGCCTTTTCCGGAATGTAATTCTTCGGATCGCCCTTCACGAATTCGCAGCTTGCGTTCAGCAGGAACAGCTTGCCCTGCCTCTCCCCGGGCTTTTCCTTGTTGATCACGATAACGATGCCCGGCGCGGTTGTGTTATAGAAGAGGTTTTCAGGCAGGTAAAGCACACCCTCAATGACATCCTGTTCGACGAACCAGCGGCGCACGTCCTTTTCCTTGTTGGTATTTGCATTGCCGGAGCCGCGGGAGGCGGCGCCGGTGTCGAGCACCACGGCGGCCCGTCCTCCGGGCTTTAAACTTGCGAGGATATGCTGCATCCATCCCCAATCGGCCTTGCTTCCGGGAAAGCCGGCTCCTTTGGGGAAGCGGTCTAGCTCGTCGGCATCGTAATCCTTTTCCTTGAATTCGGTCTGGTTCCACATGGGATTGGCCACCACGCGGTCGAAGGTTTGGAGGCGGTTGCCCTTGCGGAACTTGGGATTGCGAAAGGTGTCGCCGATCTGTATCTCGCCTTCCATATCGTGAATGATCATGTTCATATTCGCCATCGCCCAGGTGCCAGGCTCGTTCTCCTGACCGTAGAGCCTGGCAGGCGCATACTTTTTCTTCGAGCTCAGGCCCATCTTTTCCTGCAATACCAGTTCGCATTTGATAAGCAGGCCGGCAGAGCCGCAACAGGGGTCGTATATGTCCATGCCGGGTTCCGGGTCCATGATATGTGCCATGACGATACCGACTTCCGCCGGGGTATAGAACTCCCCCGCGCTCTGGCCGCTGCCCTCAGCGAACTTGCGGATCAGGTATTCGTAGCTGCGTCCGATAATGTCGGGATCCACGTCTTTCAGGCCGAGCCGCTTGGCGCTGATCGCCTCTATGAGGTTACTAAGACGGTCGTCGTCAAGGTCGCGCTGGCCGTGGGTGGTCGCGTTGAAGTCCACGCGGTCGATGATGCCCTTCAGGAGCGGGTTGGCGTCGGCGATTGCCCGGAGGTGGGTGGTAATACGTTCGCCTTCACCGACTTGTCGTTTCTCTTCCTGGGATACCCCTTTTGTTTTAGGGGGGATGCGAATTACTGACCAAATGGGTTTTTCCGGGTCTTCCGGCTCCAGCGGCAGGTAAAAGCGGACAAGCTTTTTATCGTGCTTCACCAGCTTGAACGCCTTGGCACGCGAGCCGACTTCCTGGGTGATGCGGTTCAACTCATCATCATAGACGTCGCAGAGACGTTTGGCGAATATGAGCGGTAGGATGAATTCTTTGTATTTCGGAGCGTCCTTGGCGCCACGAATAGAGCAGGCAGCGCCCCATATCCAGGATTCGAGGGATTTGTCGTTACCGTTAGGCATTACCGGACTTTCCTCAATTTAACGCTTTAGCATAATATAAACAGACTCAAACGTCATCCCCTTGTATACAAAAGGTGAGATGAGATGATAGGAAAGTGCTTTTTTCAATCAGATAGTCAATTTAGCAAAAACAAAGAAAATTACAAGTGTTTTTTATTTTATCAGTCCTATTGGACACCAAAGAAGAGAGAAAATGAAAGGTTTAATTGGGCGCAATATCATGATTGCTTTAAATTCCCTAAACATAAATGAGGTTTTCGGAGACTTTGGAAAAAAATACATTGCAAATGCATTGTGTTTCATCTTAAAATTCACCATAACGTAATTTGTCCGGTAAACCCCAAAAGGAGTGCAAAGAAAATGAAAAAACTGGCGTTGATTGCAATTTTTTCCCTCATGCTGTCATCCGTGTTCCCCTCCACTGGTATCTATGCTGATCCCCTGAAGCTGGACGTAAAGGAACACGTCTTCAAAAACGGTTTGAAGCTGCTCATGCTGGAAAAGCATGACGTCCCCATCGTATGCGTCCGCATTAATTACAAGGTCGGCTCCGTAGACGAGAGACCCGGCATCACGGGGGTTTCCCACCTGTTTGAACACATGATGTTTAAAGGGACAAAGATGTTTGGAACGAAAGACTATGCGGCGGAAAAGCCCTTGCTTGACAAGGAAGACGAACTGGTCATAAAGATTACCGCGGAAAAGGCAAACGGAGATGTTTCTGACAAACAAAAAATCGCGCTGCTTGAAAAGGAACTGGAAGAGACGCGAAAAAAACTCCGTGAGTTGATCGTGAAGGACGAAGTGTTTGCCCTCTATCTGAGGCACGGCGCTTCCGGGCTAAATGCCTCCACCTCCACGGACGGCACATACTACTTCTGCGATCTGCCTGCAAACAAGCTGGAACTGTGGGCGTTTATAGAATCAGACCGCATGAAAAACCTCGTCCTCCGGGAGTTTTATTCCGAGCGTGACGTCGTTATGGAAGAGCGGCGGCTCAGGAACGAAAACAGTCCTTTCGGCTTGTTAATTGAGCAGTTGAACGCCGTGACCTTTATTGCCCATCCCTATCGCTGGCCCACCGTAGGTTGGCGTTCGGACATACAGAACGTTACCAAAGCGGAAACGGAGGGGTATTTTAAGCAATACTATGCCCCCAATAATGCCGTCATTGTGATGGTAGGTGATTTTAATCCTACCGTGGCGATATCGCTGGTAGATAATTTTTTCGGTAATATCCCAAGCCAACCGGCGCCTCCGAAGGTAAGGACCGTCGAGCCGGAACAGAAGGGTGAACGCCGCGTGGAGGTTGAGTTTGACTCAAACCCCTACCTGGCGATTTCATACCACATCCCGGCGATTGGACACCCTGACATCTATGCCCTGGACGTGGTGAGTTCGCTCCTTTCCGAAGGGCGCACCGCCAGGCTGTATAAGTCTCTTATTGAGGGCAAGCGCATTGCCGTTATGGCGCACGCCTACAATGGGGTAGGGAAATATCCCGATACCTTTACGTTTTTTGCGGCCCCGCGCGCGCCACACACCGTGGAAGAGTTGGAATTGGCCTTTTATGAGGAAATCGAAAAGCTGAAAAACACCCCTCCTGCAGATTGGGAAATCCAGAAAATCAAAAACCAACTGGAAGCCGAGTTTATTCGTGACCTTAACTCCGCATCAGGCCTTGCCAGTGAAATAGGCAACTTTGAAACACTTTCCGACTGGCGGTACATTAATACCTTTATGGACAAGCTGGCGCAGGTAACTCCTGACGACGTGGTGCGGGTTGCAAAACAATATCTTACCAAAAGCAATCGCACGGTAGCCATGCTGGTGAAAAAAGAAAACGGCAAAGCGCCGAATGATGGGAAGGCGAATAATAAACCGTCAGAGAAACCGGTGGATGCCTATTAGAAGCGGTATGTAGGGACACGGCGCCCGTGTCCCTCTGCGTGAATGCATTTTTAATCGGTCTGAGGCACTGCCTCGCCGGGTATTTGTTTCCAGAAAGTTGGGAGATTTTAACGTGAGCAAACATAACTATCATAAACACATTGCATTTTCTTTTGTATTTTTGACGTGGATTTTTTCCCTGGCCGCTTGTTCGAACGTTAGCGCACAGCCGGAGGGACACAAGCATGCGGTAGCTCCCGCGGTTGGGAAGCCGGAATCCGAAGGCGCAAAGCAGGTTGCCGGTTTTAAGTTCAACCCGCTCAATTTTACTCCCCCCAAAGCAGAGCGCGTCGTGTTGGACAACGGCATGATTTTATACCTCCTGGAAGACCACGATTTACCCATATTTAACGTTACCGCCCGCTTCAAGACAGGCGCCGTCTACGACCCGCAAGGCAAGGCCGGATTGGCAAGCCTTACCGGGCATGTAATGAGAGACGGCGGTTCTGTCTCCATGCCTGCGGATACGATGAATGAGGAGCTTGAATTCCGGCAGCCTCCGTGGAGACCGCCATTGACCGTGAATCCGGTTACGCAAGCCTGTCCACGCTCAAGAAGGATATCGACAAAGGCCTCAAAATCTTTGCGGACGTGCTGATGCATCCTGCATTTCCGGAAGACAAAATAAGCCAGAGAAGGGATGAGGTCGTTGAATCCATCAGGCGCGAGAACGACAACCCGATGCACATCTCACACAGGGAATTCAGGAAGATACTCTATGATAGCGCCCATCCGTACAGCAGAAAGATAGATGGCACCATGGAATCCATTGCGGCGATCACGAGGGACGACATTGTTGCCTTTCACAAAAAATATTTTCATCCGAACAACGTGATCATGGGTATTGCCGGTGATTTCAACAAGGCAGAAATTATCAAGAAACTGAATGTCGTGTTTGCAGGCTGGAAAAAGGAGGCAATCGCCTTCCCAGAGGTTCCCAAGGTAGAAAGAAAATATGAAAAATCGGTGAATTACATCTACAAAGACGTTAACCAGTCGAACGTCATCATGGGACATCTGGGTATTACCCGGAAAAGTCCGGACTACTTTCCCGTTATGATCATGAACTTCGTCCTCGGCGGCGGCGCTTTTACGTCGCGTATTCCCGGCAGAATCCGCTCTGACGAGGGACTCGCCTACTCCGCCAACAGCGCCTTCCAGACGTCGAAAGACATCGGCATATTCTTTATTTCGTGCCAGACCAAGCTGGAATCGACCAACCGCGCGATCTCCATTGCCCTGGAAGAACTGGGAAAAATACGAAAAGCCCCGATTACTATGGACGAGTTGATGCAAGCCAAAGAAACCTTCACCAACCAGTTCATCTTCCGGTTTACGACCAGCGCAAGCATCGTCGGGCAAATGGTTGATATTGAGTACGAAGAACTGCCTTTCAATTATTTTGAAACTTATGTGGAAAAGGTGCAGGCGGTTACACTGGAAGACATTCAACGTGTCGCCAATCAATACCTGCATCCAGACAAAATCAAGATACTCGTCGTCGGCAACAAAGAAAAGTTTGATAAACCCCTGAACAGTTTTGGAACGGTTAACGTAATCGAGTTAAAGCAAGCAGCAGATGCCCCCCAGGAAAAAACGGAGATGGCGAAATAGGCCAGGGGTTTCTCGTTCCCAAGCTCCAGCTTGGGAACGAGAAAAAGCTCCCGGCGCTCACTTAGCACGTATGGGGTTTAGTCCCCCGCTTAGTGTACGAAGTTTTCTTATCCTTCGATATTCGTTGTCGAACTCCATGCAAAGAATATCAAAAACAACTTGGTTTTGGGGCTTCACCCCTGGCTATATCCTTTCAGCCTTGTAGAGCGAAGAGGCTCTTCGCTCTACATGAAAAAGAAAGAGTTAAATTGCTATGGAAATGAAAATTGTCACCATGGAAATCCCTGATGGGTCCAATATCATCATCGGCCAAACCCACTTTATCAAAACCGTCGAGGATTTGTATGAGATCATGGTGAATGCCGTGCCGGGCATTAAATTTGGCCTCGCCTTTTGTGAGGCCTCCGGTCCATGCCTCGTTCGTGCGGAGGGAAACGATGCGAACCTGAAGGTGCCGCCATTCAAAACGCCTGCGACATTGCAGCAGGCCATACCTTTGTGGCGCTTATCAAGGATGCATTTCCCGTGAACGTGCTGAACGCCATTAAAGCGTGTCCCGAGGTATGTTCCATCTTCTGCGCTACGGCCAATCCGACGCAAGTCATCGTAGCCGAAACGTCACAAGGGAGGGGCATTCTCGGCGTCATCGATGGATACAGCCCAAAAGGCGTTGAAGGGGAGAAAGATATACAAGCGCGCAAACAGCTTCTCCGTAACATTGGATACAAATTGTGATTCCTTTTATTCCTCCGCGTTCTCTGCGCCCTCTGCGGTAAACCGTTACTAAAATTCAAAATCTGTGTAATCTGTGAAATCTGTGGTTCCAAGCGCTTTTTCACGCCGAGTCATTGCTTCGTAATCATTACTTTCATCTTTTTCCTGTGAGTATCCGTGAACTGGTTTCTGCTTTCCCTTCTTTCCGCCTTTTTTGTGACGTCGGCGGACGCCCTTTGCAAGCGGTCGCTTAAAAACAACGGCGAGTATCTTATCGCCTGGGTGCGTATGGGATTCTCCATGCCTTTTCTACTCCTGCTCCTGCCCTTTATAGAAATACCAAGCCTGGATTGGCCATTTTTTCTCACCCTGCTCATTTTGGCGCCCCTCGAAGTGACGGCGCTCATATTGTACATGAAGGCGATAAAACTGTCGCCCCTGTCTCTGACGCTGCCATTCCTTGCGCTTAGCCCTATTTTTATGATCTTCACCTCCGACCTGATACTCGGAGAGCGGCTGGATAAATATGGAATCATCAGCATCCTCCTGGCAACGGTCGGCGCCTATCTGCTCAACGTAAACACCACAAAAAATGGTATTTTAGAACCCTTTAAGGCCATCCGTCGCGAGCGTGGCTCAATGTACATGATTATAGTCGCTTTTATCTACAGCATCACCTCCAATCTGGCAAAGATAGCGATAGTCCACTCAAGCCCCTTATTTTTCGCCGCAACCTATCTCCCGACCATCGCCATAGTCTTCCTCCCCATCCTTCTATGGAAAAATTGGGGTAACATGAAAGGGCTACTAGCGAAGCCAAAGTCGTTTGGCGCGATTGGACTGGCGATGGCAATTTCCACGGTCTCCCAATTTCTGGCCGTGAACATGATAGCCGTCCCCTACGTCATATCAGTTAAGCGGCTAAGCCTCTTATTTGGCATCATGTACGGCGCTATCTGGTTTAAAGAAACGCACATCAAGGAACGCCTGATCGGCGCAATCATTATGATTTCAGGGGTAATCATGCTCGCCTTTCTCTGATAGCACGATTGTGTAAACACGCCTAACCATCCGTAGGGACACGGTGCCCGTGTCCCGTCGTCAAACAATTCCAACGGGTTTGCAAAAATAATATGTGTAATAAAACCTGATACAATTAACGAATAATCAACCACACAAAACGTAAGGTTCCAGTTGCAAATTCGAATCTGCTGTGAGATAATGTCACACATGTCAATATTGGTTGGAACGCCATCATCCGCAAACACCGGTGATTGTGTAAACACGCACATCGCCACCCGTAGGGACACGGTGCCCGTGTCCCCCCCCGTTTAAACCATTTAGGAGGATTTGGAAAATGAATAGGTGGAATGGACGTCCTGGAATTGTCGTGGTTATTATTTTAGCAGTATTTTTATCCACCATCTTCCTCGCCTGAAATGGTCACGGAGATCCCGTTGTTGCCGGAACACAAATCAACGTCCCCCCACGTGTGGCTGATGCCGTCGTAGGGACACGGCGTGCCGTGTCCCTACGTGCAACCGAGGAGGTCGCAGAATCACAACCCCCCATATCCCCACGTATGTCCGAGGCCGTCGTAGGGACACGGAGCCCCGTGTCCTCGTGTGCAACCGAGGAGGTCGCAGAATCACGCATCCCCGTGTCCTCGTGTTCAACCGTGGAGGTCGCAGAAACACAAACCTCAAATACCGACAAACCATCCCCCCAATTTTTAGATCCAAAATCCAAATTCCCAAATCCCTCCTCGAACCCGTCTGCGGGTAACGCATCGGCAGACCACCCCGAAATCATCCAAAAGATGCAGAAACTCCAGATGCCTTTTATCGCCAATGAAGGGCAGGTGGATGAAAGCGTGGCATTTTACGCCAGGACGTTCGGAGGCACGGTGTTTGTCACGAAAAACGGCGAAATTGTGTATTCATTGCCGTCCGGTAGAGACGTCCCCGCCGGGGCGTCTCAGGAATCAGGAAGAGGCTGGAGGCAGGGGGTTTGTAGAGACGCATTGCATGCGTCTCTTTATGGGGTTTGTAGAGACGCATTGCATGCGTCTCTTTATTATGTGGGGCAGGGGAGCAGGGAAGCGGAGGGGCAGGGGTTTGAGGGTTGCGCGCCGGATGGCCGGTTAATGGGCTTACGTGTGGCCGATTCCACGAGAGGAAGGGACACGGCGCGCCGTGTCCCCACCTCTCCCATACAATACCTTGCGTATGTAATGCATTCGGCCAAAGGGGATGTGGTGGGCGGGGTGGAGGAGAAACGTGAATCGCGCATCATGGATTATGTGTCTTGGTTTGGGGATTGTGTGTCGGATGGGCGGTTAATGGGCTTGCGTGCGACCGATTCCACGAAAGGAAGGGACACGGTGCCCCGTGTCCCTACGGTTAATTTATGTGAGGACACGGCGGGCCGTGTTGCCGCAACCGTTGCGCGTAGGGACACGGCGAGCCGTGTCCCCGGTGTTGCGCTGAAAGAGGAATTTGTTGGTGCAAGGGTTTTGGGGATAAGGGGCGAGGGCGAGTCCGTCACGAAGGTCAGTTGTTTCAAGGGGAACGACCCGTCCAAATGGAGGAGTAACATCTCCACGTATGAAATGGTAAACCTCGGCGAGATTTATGAGGGGGTTGAACTCAAATTAAAGGCGCATGGGAATACTGTGGAAAAACTCCTTTACGTAAAACCAGGGGCAAGTCCGGAACAAATAAAAATACGATTGAGTGGCATACAACCCCCTGTATCCACCTTTATTAATGGGGCGGAGAGGACAGACGCCCCGGCGGGGACGTCTCTACAAGACGTGAAGCCAGGGGCAGACCCGGGTCAGATTAAGATTAGTCTGAGCGGAGTGAACGATTGCGGAGTACGGAATGCGGAGTGCGGAATAGCATGTCCAAAATCCAAATTCCAAAATCCAAAATTACAGATAAACAACTCCGGCGAGCTTGTAGCGGAGACAGAGCTTGGTCTCGTCAAATTCACAAAGCCCGTGGCGTATCAGGAGATTGATGGGAAAAGGGTGGAGGTGGCAGTTGAATACAGAATAGAGGAAAGAAGCGAAAAACATATCTCACACAAAGACACAAAGAACACAAAGGAAGGCATTCCGGGTGGCATGGACAAACCCTGTTTGTCCGTGCCTTCGGCAGAAAACGAGGCGCTGAAATATGAAAATGATGTCACCTGCAATTTTGATGGGTTTGATGGGTCCTCTTCGCTTAACCCATCCTACCCCTCCCAAAATCCAAAATCAACAACCTCCGATTCCCCAAATCCAAATTCCGAATTCCAAAATCCAAAATCCGAATACTGTTTCACCGTCGCCTCCTACGACAAAACCAAAGACCTCATCATCGACCCTCTGCTGGCATCCACGTTCCTGGGCGGGTCTGGTAGTGATAATGGTACTTCTCTCACCATCGATACAAGCGGTAATGTATATGTGACGGGGCGTACTTCTTCGACAGACTTTCCGACGACGAGCGGTGCTTATGATACCGCTTATAATAGTTGGAATGATGTCTTTGTCTCGAAGCTGGACAGTGGATTAGCAAGCCTGCTGGCATCCACGTACTTGGGCGGTTCGAGTTCTCACGATGAAGGTTGTTCTCTCACCCTTGACATCAACGGGAATGTTTATGTAACGGGGAATACTTGGTCAACAGATTTTCCGACGACGAGTGGTGCGTATGATACCTCTTTTAATGGTGGTTCTTATGATGTCTTTGTCTCGAAGCTGGACAGTGGATTAACGAGCCTGTTGGCATCCACGTTCGTGGGTGGGTCTAATGGTGAAAAGGGTTCTTCTCTCACCCTCGACACAAGCGGGAACGTATATGTGACTGGGGTGACTTATTCATCAGACTTTCCGACGACGAGCGGAGCGTATGATACCTCTTTTAATGGTGGTGAATGTGATGTCTTTGTCTCGAAGCTAAACGGTGGATTAACGGGCATGCTAGCATCCACGTTCGTGGGTGGGTCTTATGGTGATTGGGGTAATTCTATTGCCCTCGACACAAGCGGGAACGTTTATGTAACAGGAGGGACTGATTCAATAGACTTTCCGACGACGAGCGGAGCATACGATACCTCTCAGAATGGTGGTGTTTATTATAGTGATGTCTTTATCTCAAAGTTGGACGGTGGATTAACGGGACTGCAGGCATCAACGTACCTGGGCGCTGGTAGTTTTGATTATGGTGGATCCCTTGCCCTCGATACAAGCGGGAACGTATATGTGGCAGGGTATACTTATTCAACAAGCTTTCCGACGACGAACGGTGCTTATGATACCTCCTTTAATGGTGGTTATTTTGATGTCTTTGTCTCGAAGCTGAACAGTGGATTAACGAG
>JACVXV010000135.1 GCA_015661205.1 Candidatus Brocadiaceae bacterium | reverse complement strand
ATCGAAAATCGCCTCATTTTAGCTTTTTAAAAACCAAAACGACGGTTCCCATCGGCTTTCAATTATAAGGGTTTTTCAACAGAGTCATAAATCACCTCAACGCAATAGCAGCAATAATACTGCACCGTAAATACTTATCCTGTGTGTGTTTGTGATGTATATAAATATAAAGTGCAACGAAAGTAGCATCCGCTCTCCCGCCCGTCATCCCCTATAGGTGAAAAAATGTTTTATATATCGTACCACCGTCGTACCTCAAACAAAAACACACCGAAATGCGTAAAAACACATCAAAAAGAGAACCACCTTGAACACCTTGATTATTCAAGCAGACCAAAGCAAAACGAAAAAGGTAATAGTTCATGCAAAGTGGTAATAAATTGGCTACACATTAAACCTAAAATGCATAATATCACCGTCTTTCACGACGTATTCTTTCCCTTCAAGCCTTAACAGCCCTTTTTCTTTAACCTTTTGTTCTGAACCGTTGGCAACGAGGTCGTTGTAGTTGTAAGTTTCGGAGCAGATAAAGCCGCGTTCGAAATCGGTATGGATTACCCCTGCCGCCTGCGGCGCTTTTGTCCCCTGCTGGATGGTCCAAGCCCTTATTTCTTGCGGGCCGGCCGTGAAGTAGGTGATTAATCCTAACAGGCGATAGGTCTCGTGGATCAATTTTTCCAGGCCGGATTCATCAATGCCCATTTCTTTATAATAGGTCTTCCTTTCTTCCGGCTCCATCTGGGCGATTTCCGATTCGATATCGCCCGAAATGATGACGTAGTGGGAGTTGTCCTTCTTTGCAAAATCTTTTACCTGTTCAATGTACTTGCTGTCCTTTTCGATATCGAAGACGTTGATAACGTAAAGCGATGGTTTGTCCGTCATAAGGTGCAAGTCTTCGATGTGTTTTTTTTCCTCGTCCGTCATCGTCAGCGCTCTCACCGGTTTGCCGTTGTTCAAGCCCTCTCTTACCTTTTTGAGGACTTCGACGGCAGCGAGGACGTTTTTATCGCCCGTCTTGATCAGCTTTTCGCTCCTGGTCAGCCGTTTTTCTACCGTGTCCATATCCGCAAGGATCAGTTCCGTGGTAATAATCTCAATGTCCCGGACGGGGTGTACGCTTCCCTCGACGTGTATGATGTCCCCTTTTTCAAAACAGCGCACAACGTGCAAAATGGCGTTGACGCTTTTTATGTGTCCCAAAAACTGGTTCCCCAGTCCCTCTCCCTGGCTGGCGCCTTTTACCAGACCGGCGATATCTACGAATTCGACGGAGGTGGGAACCAGTTTTTTCGTAGGGATGAACTCTGCTATTTTTTCCATACGCGGGTCAGGCACGGCAACGACGCCCTTATTGGGGTCGATGGTGCAAAAAGGATAATTTGCAGAGGCGGCCTTGGCTGACGTCAAGGCGTTAAATATCGTTGATTTTCCTACATTTGGCAATCCAACTATGCCACAGTTTAAACCCATATCGTAATTCCTTCCCTAATTCATGAAATCTTGTGTAAAGCGGTAACGCGGGGGTTCATCCCCAGAACGGTTGCCTGTATTGCTATTCGGTTATATTGGTTTCAAATATTTCTTCAAATTCCGGCGCTATGTCGATGAATGCCTTCAGTACCTCTGGACAAAAATGGTGTGGTTGTGTCCTTTTGTCTCCCTTTGTTATTATGTCATAGACCGTTTTGTGGTCTAACGATGGTTTATAAGGCCTTGTCGTTCTCATGGCGTCTACTGGTCGCACAGCATCACGACCCTGCTTTCAGGCGGGATTTCTTCTCCTTTTAATCCGTGCGGATAGCCGGAGCCATCCCACCGCTCATGATGGTTTAAGGCAATGGATGCAGACATCTGAATGACGTGATGGGACGAGCCGGTAAGTATCTTTTCGCCTATGAGAGGGTGGGTTTGTATGATTTTGAATTCTTCGGGGGTAAGTGCGGCTTCTTTTAAAAGGATACTGTCTGATATTCCGATTTTCCCGATGTCGTGCATGGGGCTGGCAAAGGTGATGGTATCTATCGTATCCGACGACATGTTTAGCGCTTTGGCTATCCTTTGCGCATACAGTCCGATCCTCTGAATGTGCGTGCCGGTTACGATGTCCTTGAATTCAACGGCAAACGATAATCGCTGCACGATCTCTTTGCTCACGTTCTTGAGCATCGACAGCGCGTCTGCCAACTCCCTTGTTTGCGCGTCTACCGTCTTTTCCAACATCGTTTTGTAATTTTTTTCGATTTGCAAAAGGTTGTAATACCTGACAGCCTTTTTTACCGTGTGTATAAGATATTCGGGTTTATAAGGTTTTATAATGAAATCGAGAACACCCTTTTTAATGGCGTCGATTGCCATATCAATCTCTGCGTAAGCGGTCATAAGGATTACGGGTATCTCAGAATTAAAACTGCGTATCTTCCCGAGAAGTTCGATGCCCGAAATTTGGGGCATTTTTATGTCGGTTAATACCGCCTGAATTTTGGTTGTGGTTGTCAGCAATTCGGCTAAGGCATCGGTGGCATTGTTGCATGTAGTTACCTTATAGCCATACTTGCCCATTAATAAAGAAACGGATTCAAGGACGTAAGGGTCGTCGTCAACGATCAAAATGCTGGGTTGCAGGTCATCACTGTCTATTTTCGTATCGTACATGTTTGGTTCCATACATCCCCCCATCGTTCTGTAAATAAAGTTTCAAGTTTCAAGTTTCGAGTTTCGGATTTCGGATTTCGAATTTCAAGTTTCTGGATTTAGAAAACCGCTATCTGTCCAATCCCTCCCTAATGGCATTCAAGAGTTTTGCCGGCACAATTGGTTTTGAAAAATGTTTGACGCCGGGTGGTATTTTTTTCTGAACAACGTCATCGGTATAACCACTGATAAAGATGGTTTTTATACCGGGCTTCATCTTTTTGATTTCCTGGTAAACCTCATTGCCATTCTTTTTTGGCATTACGACGTCGAGCAGGAGGAATTGAATAGCGTCCCTCTTTTCTGCAAATTTGGTTACTGCATCCTCTCCATCTTCCGTTTCTATGACGGTATAATTATACCATTCCAATATCGTTTTGATAAGTTTCCTGACGTTTGCATCGTCCTCAGCCAGGAGTATCGTTTCCGTGCCATATTTGGGATTTGCAGCGGTATTGGCGTGTGTCTTTTCTATGGCTGATTTGACGATAGGCAGGTATATGTTAAACGTTGTTCCCTTTGCCGGCTCGCTGTTAACTTCGATGTAACCCTCATGCTGCGTTACGATTCCGTACACAATTGCAAGACCGAGTCCCGTTCCTTTTCCCACTTCTTTGGTGGTAAAAAACGGTTCAAAAATCTGCGCCTTTGTTTTTTCGTCCATGCCTGTTCCCGTGTCGGAAACGGAAATCAGTGCATATTTCCCGCACGCCCCGTAGCCGTGGGTCTTTATAAAGGCATTGTCTATTTCAGTGACGGCAGTGCTTATAGCCAGCGTACCTCCGTTGGGCATGGCATCACGGGCGTTTGTAGCGAGGTTTATCAGCACCTGGTCCATCTGCGTGCTGTCGGCTATTATCACACAATCCTTGTCGGTAAGTGTCGTCTTAAGTTCGATATCTTCGCCGATAAGTCTCGTAAGGATGCCTCTCGCGCTCTTGATACAGTCGTTCAATCGCATTGGTTTTTGGTCGGTGGCCTGTTTTCGGCTGAAGGTGAGCAGTCCCCGCGTCAGGTCTGCCGCCTTCTCCGCGGTGGCAAGTATTTTCTGGATATAAGGCTTTAAGTGACTGTCGTTTTCCATGTCCAGTTGGATCAGGTTTCCATATCCGATGATGGCCGTCATGATGTTGTTAAAATCATGGGCAATGCCGCCTGCAAGTTTACCGATAGAGTCCAGTTTCTGGGCGTGGTAAAGCTGTTCGATCAGGTTTTGCTTTTCTTTTTCCTCTTGTCTGATTCTGGTGGTGTCTTCCGCAACACCGATGTAGCTGGTGATGGCGCCTTCCGGGTTCTTTATGGGTGAAATACACGCGGTTTCCCAATAAAGCTCTCCATTCTTTTTCTTGTTGCAGAATTCTCCCCGCCACTCGTTGCCGGCAGAGAGCGTTTCCCACAGTTGTTTATATACCTCCGGCGAGACGTCACCCGATTTCAGGATGCGTGGATTCTTCCCCATAACCTCCTCCAGGGTATATCCTGTCAATTGTGTAAAGCGTGGATTAACATATTGAATATCTCCCTGGGTGTCGGTGATTACAACGATGGAGGGGCTTTGTTCTATGGCGCAGAATAGCTTGCGAAGCAGTTCCTCTGTTTGTATGCGCTCGGTGATATCCGTTGAGATACCGGCAACCGCATAGATGTCCCCGTTGTGATCGAAAAGAGGGAATTTGGTTGAAATATACGTGTGCAGTCCGTCATTATGGGATGCCCTCTCATCGAATGAGAGAGGTATCTTGGTTTCTATTATCTTCAAGTCATTTGCGCGAAAGGTGTCGGCCTGTTCCGGTGACCAGATATCATAATCGGTCTTGCCCCGTATTTCCTCTCTTTTTACGTGGAATAATCTTTCGTATTGTTTGTTAACAAAGGTATACCGTCCTTGTATATCCTTGACGTAGACAACGACAACGGCGTTGTCAAGGATTGCCTTCAGCTTTTCTTCGCTATCGTGTAACGCATCCTCAACTTGTTTGCGCTTGATAACGGAACCTAACTGGCTGGCGACGGACGAAGCAAGGCTGATCAACCGGGCGTCCTCTTCCCGATTTTCGCGAACGAAGAAACATAATACGGCAACAACCTCATTATTTGCGACAACAGGGATACCCATAGCGGCCTTTAAGCCACATGCTGTGGCAATTTGCGCACGGGGGAAATTGTCGGGATCCGAGGCGTTCGGTCTCCATACAGGACGCTTTGAAGACCAGGCGCTACCGGGAAGGCCGATTCCAGGAGGGAAGGTCATCTCTTTGCTTTTCGTGCTGAATGTCTCCAGTTTCTTGTTGGGATGATGGTATGACAACGCGTATTTAAGGTGATTGTTGTCGGGGCAAGGAACCCACGCCTCGCCATAAATCCAGCCTGTGAATTCACACATCTTGTGCAGCACGATATCGAGAGCCGAATGAAAGTCCTCCGAAGCGGCAATTGCCACCGTCATTGCTTCTACGAGTTGAACCTCTTCCGCGATCTGTTTCCGTTCCGTAATATCCTGCACCGTCCCGATCATGCGAACCATCCTTCCCGTGTCATCACAGACAGCCTTGGCTTTTTCATGGACGAAACGTGTCGTCTTTTTCACTTTTAATGGGTTTTCGGGGGACAATTCATTCCTGAGTATGCGGTGTTCGATGCTATACGGCTTGCTTTCGTAGAGGGCATTATGAACGGCGTCTTTTACCATCCACCGGTCTGAAGGATGAACGGCATCAAGAAAGGCCTCGTACGTGGCGCCAAATTCCTGCTTGGGCAAACCAAAGATGCAATATACCTCGTCAGACCAGTAGACCACGTTTTTCGTGACGTCCCATTCCCAGTTGCTGATATGTGCGATTTGTTGCGCCTCGGCAAGCCTCGCCTCGCTTTGCATGAGCGCCGAGGTCCTCTCGTTAACGTGCCGCACCATATAATTAAACGATTGGCAAAGCAGACCGATTTCGTCATGGGATTTTGTGGGAAGGGCAATACTGAAATTACCTATGGCAATATCCTTTGCCGCAGCGGAAACCATCCGAAGGGGATTCACAAATTTTCTTATAAACAGGATAAATAATAAGACGACCATAGCAATAACAACGGCGGCGGTTATTAACATGTTCTGACGGACGTTGTAAATGGGAGCAAAAATCTCGTCTTTACCAATTTCTACCAGAAGCGCCCATTTCATAGACGGGATGTACATGGATGCCCCCACGACCATTACTCCCCGGTAGTTTTTGTAAAAACCTGCCGTCTCTTTCTGCGATTCAAAGCACAAATTAACGGGTACGGTATCGACCTTCTGCTTCAATACGGCGTCATCCATAAATAGGGATTCCGTAATCATGCGTTTATTGCTGTTGACCAGGTATATCTCCAGGGTTTTCCACGACTTTTTCCCTTTATTCCAGGAGATGGCCCCTAAACTCTTGGTGTAGTCGCCACGCAGGAGATTGCTCAGCTCTGAAATATGAATAAAGTTGGCAATAACACCAAGCAATGCGCCGGTAGACTTATTTATAATAGGGGTAGAAACAACAAGCTCCGGTGTTCCGCCATAGCCGATGGGCATGTCCGTAATAACCACGCCTTCTTTCCCTTTCAGGAAAAAATCCTCCTTAGCGCAATCTTTACCAATTTCACTGCTATTCGTGGATGCTACAACCTGTCCATCCGGGGATAGGATGTGGATGACTTTTATGGATTTGCTCAGGGGAAGTTTGTTTTCAGCGAGATGCTTGCTTAGGACGTTGCTTGCAATTTCCCGTCCCTGGCTTTTTCTCAGAAGATGTTTTCTTATGGCTCCGTCACTGGAGAAATCAAGGGCACGTTGTTTGAGTTTCTCCAGAAAGAGATAGAGATTGCTTTCATGTGTCTCTGCAATAACGGTTACCGTGTCTATGATGCGTTTTTCCAAATCCGCCTTATTACACTGGTAACTTAGGGAAAAAGAAAAAACGATCGGCAAAAGGACGACGCCAACGCCAATGATGGCCTTTGTTTTCAGCGACAGGTTAAAATTACCCATGGAATAGAACGTAAGAGGTTAATAACAGATAACAGTTCATGCGGTATTTATAACGGCGGAAGATATCGCCACCGGTTTTCCCATTTAGAAGAGGATTGTGGAGGGGCGTCGGCTGCCATTATGTGCAAAATAATATTCAACTTTAGAACACAACTTCATAATTATAACGGTTATTACTGGATTTTAAAGAAGTAATACTTGAGAGCTGCAACGGCGTTAAAAAATTTATGTAGTAATTCTTTTTGACTTTTTTAAAAATGCTTCTATAATAACTTCTATTATTATGATAAATTATTTACCTATACTAATATTATTCATTGTCGCTGTAGGTTTTGCGGTTACCAACGTGGCGCTTTCTGCGGTATTGGGAAGGCAGAAGCCCGGCGTGGAAAAGCTTAGCCCTTATGAGTGTGGTATTGAGCCGATAGGCTCTGCGCGTGAGCGGTTTTCCGTAAAATTCTACTTAATAGCGATGTTGTTTGTCATTTTTGATATCGAAGTTATCTTCCTCTACCCCTGGGCGGTGGCCTTCAAGTCGCTCAAGGTGTTCGGATTTGTAGAGATGGTAATTTTTATCGGTATCTTATTTATTTGCTACTTTTATATCTGGAAGCGGGGAGGGCTGGAATGGGATTAGAAAGCCACCTGGGTGATACCGTTCTTACAACCACCCTAAATGCCATGATAAATTGGGCGCGTAAATCGTCCCTCTGGCCGATGCCTTTTGGATTGGCCTGTTGCGCTATCGAGATGATGGCGTCGGTTGCGCCTCGTTTTGACCTTGCGCGGTTCGGGGCGGAGGTTTTTCGGTTTTCACCGCGGCAATCCGATTTAATGATCGTTGCGGGCACCCTTACCTATAAAATGGCGCCTGTGGCTAAAAAGATTTACGAACAGATGCCGGAACCTAAATGGGTTATTGCGATGGGCGCGTGCGCTATCTCAGGCGGGGTGTTCAATACCTACAGTGTCGTGCAGGGGATAGATGAGATTTTGCCGGTGGACGTTTACCTACCGGGGTGTCCTCCGCGTCCGGAGGCGCTCATCCATGCCATTATGGAGATACAGAAAAAGATTGAGAAGGAATCGGTAAGGGCATAGTCGGAGTATCAATAAGGGTAGCACTTGAACTAGCGCTGTAATTTTGCAAAGATTGTTAAATTAGGCCTTCGGCGGCTTTTAATAGTGTAGTGGCAATTCATGAATTGCCACTACAGAGTTGATTTGAAATTCCTAAACATTAAATTAGGCCTGCGGCGACATTCAACAGCGTAGTGGCAAGGCGCGCCTTGCCACTACAAAGTCGGTTTGAATTTCCTGAGCATTAAAATAATTATTGAAAGAAACTACATCGCTGTATTTACGATAAGCGAGTTGACGTACTATTCTATGGATAACGAAGCTATAACAACATTGGTCAAAAAATATTTTCCAGAGGAGATTGTCAACTCCAGCGTATTTCGTAATGAATTAACGTTACAGGTAAAAAAGGAATCGGTGGTTGAGGTTGCCAGGTTTCTTAAGGAAAACAAGGATATGGACTTTGATTTCCTCTCTGATTTGTGCGGTGTAGACCGGGTTGAGCATGATGGTGTTTTCGAGGTTGTTTACCACCTCTATTCGATTCACAAGAACCACCGGTTACGGCTTAAGACGCGGCTTCCTTCGGATAACCCCTGTGTATCGACGGTGACAACGGTGTGGAAGACGGCTGATTGGCATGAGAGGGAGACGTTCGACATGTTTGGCGTTCGGTTCGATGGGCATCCCGATTTAAGGAAGATACTCACCCCGGATGATTTTGAAGGACATCCCCTGCGAAAGGATTATCCTCTTGATGGCAGGCAACCGGCTACGTTGCGGGGTGTCTACCGAAAGGATGAGCCGTGACTGCTAAGGCCACTACCGCTACGCAATTAATGTCCATTAACATGGGGCCGCAGCATCCCAGCACTAACGGTGTGCTGAGGTTGGTGCTGGAACTCGACGGAGAAGTGATCGTCAAGGCTACCCCACATATTGGATTTCTCCACAGGGGTGTGGAAAAGCTTGCTGAGTACAAAACCTATCACCAGGTGATACCCCTTACCGACCGTTTGGACTATGTGGCGCCGTTTTCAAATAATTTAGCTTATGCCCTTGCCGTGGAGAAATTGCTTGGCATTGAGGCGCCTGAAAGGGCGCAACATATCAGGGTTCTCTTCTGTGAACTTACCAGGATTTCCTCTCACTTGTTGTGGCTGGCTACTCATGCACTCGATATTGGCGCAATGACCGTGTTCTTTTACTGCTTCAGGGAGCGCGAGACTATTTACGACCTGTTCGAGATGGTTTCCGGTTCGAGAATGAATCTTTCCTACGTCCGGGTGGGCGGGGTATCCAGGGAGTTGCCTGCTGGGTTTTTAGAAGACACGAGAAAATTTATCGCCGCATTTCCCGCGCGACTGCAAGAATATGAAACGCTTTTAACGGATAACCCGATATGGAAAAAACGCACCGTTGGCGTGGGCATTATTTCCGCCGATGATGCTATTAATTACGGGCTGAGCGGGCCAAGCTTAAGGGGCTCCGGGGTAAACTGGGACATTAGAAAGTCGGAACCCTATTCAAGCTATGACAAATACCATTTTACTGTTCCTTTGGGTAAGAATGGGGACGTTTACGACCGGTATTGGGTGCGTATCGAAGAGATGCGCCAAAGTAACAGCATCGTTCACCAGGCGTTAAACCTCCTTCCTAAAGGGGATTTTCTTGCCAAAATACCGAACGTGACCTTACCTTCCAAAGAGGACGTGGAAACGAAGATGGAGTCCATGATCAGCCATTTCAAGTTTATCACAGATGGTATTCAACCGCCGAAGGGTGAGGTTTATGCCTGTATCGAAGCGCCCAAGGGTGAGTTGGGGTTTTACGTGGTAAGCGATGGTTCTAATCGTCCGTATCGCGTAAAAATACGTCCGCCGTCTTTTGTTAACCTTGAAGCGTTACCCAAGATGATAGAGGGGAGTTTGCTGCCGGACGTTGTCGCCACCATAGGGAGTTTGGATATTGTTTTGGGGGAGATTGATCGCTAGGAATTAAAATCGAATATAGAACAAGGAATATCGAATAACGAATGTTGAAGTACGTAAAAAAACCTCTTAATTCGAAATTCCTTGTTTTATATTCGACATTCGGTGGCAATCCATGAATTGCCACTACACTACTAAAAGCCGCCGAAGGCATAATTAAATGTTTAGGAATTTCAAATCAACTCTGTAGTGGCAATTCATGAATTGCCACTACACTATTAAAAGCCGCCGAAGGCCTAATTTATTATGACAACTACAAAAGAAAAATCTTTTCAAACCGAGGAAGTAGACCTTTCAGAGCTTGAAATAATACTGGAAAACTATAAGGGAAAAAGAGGGGCGATAATTCCGGTATTACAGAAGGTGCAGAATAAATATGGGTATCTGCCGGAACCTGCCGTTTAC
>JACVXV010000257.1 GCA_015661205.1 Candidatus Brocadiaceae bacterium | reverse complement strand
TATAAATCACTGGGTTGCCTGCAAACAGCCATGTATCATACACTTGGTAATTTGCCGGAACCAATACTTACCCACAGATTCTGCGGATGAGGCTCCTTTTTTAAAGAAATAGTGATAAAGAGGTCGCTTCCGCCGAATAGGTTGGGCTGATGAACAACATCTAACATCTTTTGAATACCACAAATAGTCGTCATAGATAACAGCAAAACCCTACCTAAGACTACCGAACCGGTAGCCAACCCTCCAAGCCCCGGCCATGTTTTTCGTTGATTTGTTCCTGCAAAGTGCTATTATACTAACCGGTTGTCTCTGTAAGGAAAAAGGCGGTAAAATGATGCGTCGTGGCACAAAATGAGTATGATAATTTGACAAGAGAAATAGTTTATGCCGAAGGGACTATGGAAGCAAGCGCAACAATCAGATCAAATTGAAGCGAAGACGTATCAACATTCAGAGGCAGATTCTCCTTTACGCCCCGACGTGGGCACACAGTCGCAATTCAGAAAGAAAAAACCTCCCGCAACCTACCGCTACGACTCGTCTCTTTCTCCATCGCTGGATTGGGACGGGCAAAATCCTGCCCGTGAACTGGGTGAGTGGCTTATTGCCATGATTGAACAGGCCGCCGCTCTTCCTGCACCGCATACCTTTGATAAACCGCAGGAATATAAGAATTCTTGTGGCCATGCTGTTGCTGCCGTCCGGGGTCTTCAAGACGCGGTAGAGCAGTTGAAGCGTTTGGGCAAGCCTTTTCTTAACTGGGCAGGCAAGGCGGAAAGGCTTTCGTTTGACGTACCGACGCTCCCGCTTTTTGTCCATGACCGCGGGAATGAATTGGTGGTGGTGAAAAGTTTGAAGGAGATGAAGAAGTGAAACAGCATTCGCTTCATACATTGATGTCAGAAGGGCTGGAGGAGGATATTCGGCGGATAAACCCCTGGTGGCAAGGAGAGTCTTCTATAAATGTTCCGCCCTTCAAACGTTGGGCATTCGATATTGTATTGGAAAGAATAACGGGGGGGGTATGGCGCCTATCGTAGCCCTCAAAGGCCCGCGCCAGGTGGGCAAGACGACAATTCTCAATCAAACTATACAGGCATTGCTTGACAGTGGCGTCCCGCCGTCATGCATATTCAGGATTCAGTTTGATGAACTCCCGCAACTCAGGAAATTGTCACAGCCGATTCTGGAACTTGCATGGTGGTATTCAAATACAATCCTCGGAAAATCCTTTCACAAGGCGGCTTCAGAGGGAAATAGGGTCTTCTTTTTCTTTGACGAAATCCAGAATCTTTCCGACTGGGCGCCCCAAGTCAAATATCTCGTTGATTTACAACCCGTCAGGGGTATGTTGACCGGCAACTCGTCCCTCCGCATCAAAGCCGGGCGAGACAGTCTTGCCGGATGTATCCAGACGGTTGAGATGGGGACTTTGTTACTGAGGGAAATCGCTAACTTTGGAGGCATGGGAACGATAACACCGTATCTTCCCCATAACGGCATTCCCCTCTAAAAAACAAAGAGACTTGGCAAGGGCTTGTGGAGTTTGGCAACGCCTGCAAAGATATGCGCTTAAATGCATTTGAGGCATATTCATCACGAGGGGCATATCCCTTTGCGCATATAGGAGCAGAGCGGACGTGGGACGAAATTTCCGAATTTCTCAACGAGACCGTTATCCGCAGGGTAATTCTGCATGACCTGGTGAAAGGTCCAAAAACACGTAAAAAACATGAGCATCTCT
Organism: Candidatus Brocadiaceae bacterium; assembly: GCA_015661205.1. Lineage (GTDB taxonomy): Bacteria > Planctomycetota > Brocadiia > Brocadiales > Brocadiaceae > JACVXV01. The sequence continues at coordinate 1,624 of JACVXV010000257.1, read as the reverse complement.
TTGAATCGGTTTTTCGCCTTGCCTGCACGTATGCAGGGCAATCACCAAGCCAGGCATTGTATCTTGGTGAAATCCAAAGAATGGTTCAAGAACCCATTAGTTGGCGTCAAGTCCTTTCCTCTTTGAAGCTGCTTGACGGAACGCTTTTGATGAAGCTTATAGAACCGCTTCATCTCAGGCTGAGAAGACAGTTGGGTAACTATAAGGTATGTCTGTGCGACCATGCGTTGCGTGCAACGTGGCAGCAGGAGCTTGTCCCCCTGTCTGCATCTGGACTGGTGAAATCTCCCCATTTGTCTGACATTGCGGGACTAATTGCCGAAAGCGCTGCCGGATATTTCTTGTCTTCTATTTCCAGTATTGACATAGCTCATTTCCCGGAGCGGGACGCCGAACCGGAGGTCGATTTTATCTTGACCATCGGTGATCAACGCATACCGGTTGAAGTTAAGTACCGGCGCAGGATTGATTATAAGGATACGATAGGACTCAGGTCATTCATAGAAAAGGCCCATTATAATGCGCCGTTCGGCGTACTCGTAACACTAATGGACGAACCGGGAAGCGATGACACGCGTATTGTTTCGATGCCGCTCTCAACGTTGCTTTTGCTGCGGTGAGGGGAAATCATGGGCAACTTTTGAAGAGGGATTAATTGATACCAGGCAACAATACAAAAATGCCTTTTCGGCTGCTGAAAAAAGAAAGACGATGCACTCGAGCATCCAGTGGAGTTGCTTGGGTTTGACGTCCTCGACCCCGTGACGATGGAGATTGACAAAAGACGCGGGAATGAATTGATGGTAGTGAAGGGTTTAAAGGAGGTGGAAGACTAACATGGCGCGAATAGAAGGGATTCAAATTCAAAATTACCGGTCACTTAAAGATGTAACACTCGGCAAAACCATTGAGAACCAAAACCCCGAACCCCTTAAACAGCTCATTGCCGTAATTGGACCCAACGGAAGCGGCAAGTCTACATTAATGGACGCCTTCGGTTTTATCGGTGATTGTCTTTCGTCAGGCGTAGACGATGCCTGTGAAAAGCCACACAGGGGCGGGTTTGAAAGGCTTCGCACAAAAGGACAATCTGAACCGATACAGTTTGAGATTTACTACAGGGGAAAATCCGATACCAGACCGATAAGCTATTCCCTCCATATAGACAGTGATGAAAAAACAGGACGCCCGTATGTTTCCTACGAGCGGCTAAGGCAGAGGCGTAAGGGGCAGAAGAGAGGCCAGCCGTTATCTTTTTTGGAAGTTACTAACGCAAAGGGGTACGCCTGGGCAGGTGAAGCAACGGACCAAGGTGAAGGCAGCCAAATAATAGATGTCGTCCTTAAAGATCCTCGACGTCTTGGTATCACTACCCTTGGGAATTTGGCCGAACATCCGCGAATTGTTTTGTTCCGTCAGTTTCTTGAAGGCTGGTATTTATCCTATTTTGTGCCTGAATTGGCGCGCGGTCTGCCTGTGGCGGGGGCGCAGAAACATTTAAACCGAACGGGGGAAAATCTTGCCAACTATATAACTGCGCATTATTAAACAGACATTACGGTCGGCAAACTGTGCCACTAAAGGGATAATCAAGTCTGGATTATTTTGCATGGTATCGAAAGTG
>JACVXV010000134.1 GCA_015661205.1 Candidatus Brocadiaceae bacterium | reverse complement strand
ATCTCCTTTATCCGGTTATCAAGTCTCAAATCCCTTGAAGATTCTACCCTTTTTCGCCTATTCTTGCAACAAGGCTTCGCCTTGTTTGCAGGATTTAGGAATAAGTTTATTCGATACGCCAAGCCATTGTTTTATTGACAGCTAATTGAACCCTGTGCTATTATTCAAACCATAGTAATCTAAAATTATAATAGGGACTAACATCCTAAAATAGGTATTGGCGGAAAGAATTCCGTTTACCTAATAACTGGTTAGGCATTTACCTATGGGAATCCGCGCCATCCTTCGAACATTAAAAATTCTGCCCTCGCCTGTGACCCGGCGAGGTTGTCTAGAATCTGGATTTTCCTTTGCTTATATTTTAAAGTTTTCCGGTTATCCATTTGAAACAATCATTGAGTTTGAACAGCAATCGGTTTCTTCTGAAACGCAAGATTTACTTGCTGCTGCAAAGAAACTTGGAATTGCACTCCAGCCAAGCTCGCGAAGTGTAAATGCCGAGGTGTTAAAAACACATCAGCGGAAACTATCCGCAATGGTATCTTCCATCGGCTTTTCAAACGAAATGCCAGAAATCAGTTCTGAAAACTACAAAGGCATCCGCGATTCTCTTTCCGAGATTACGCCAGAACATGAGGTTTGGTTTCGCGGTGGCTTCCATCTTTTTAATGTAACCGCGCTGCTAGGTTTTGATCTTGTGGCATTATCCACTGAAGAATCACGAGAAATTCTTGCGCGTGCTGACGTAAAGAAGATCACGAGTAACTTTGCTGGAGTGTTTGAAGACCTCGGATGGAAACCAGACAGAATTAAAACTTTCTTTATAGAAAGGGTGGCTCCATTCATGTGGGAGCCAAGCTTGCGAAAATGGGTGTTTGACTCGAATATGGCAGTCATGTCTGATCTACTACATGAGGCAGGCGAAAGTGACAAAAAAAATGAGCCTCCCGGACTATGGGAACGAATAATTCCAGCCATCAAAGCACTAATCGAAAGTATTCCAATTATTGGAAAACCAGCGGTCGCTATTCTGTGGGGAGAAAAATCGAAATGACCGAAAGGCCTAACCCGACATTCAACCCGGACTCCGCAAAAGCGCGGAGCCGGTTAATTCCACGTTATACGTAGGAGAACCATGATGCGCGTCGCCGTAATTCTTGTTTCCTTTATCGCAGTCCTATTGTCGCTGGCATGGTTGATCTACAAGCCCGCCTTCGACTCTGCTGTTGCCATGGCCGCATCGTTAGCAGCGCTCTGCTCTTCATTCTTTCTCAAGCGTGAACCCAAGGCGGTAGGTCAGAGTCAACAGGTATCCGGTACTTCGGTAGGAATTCAAGCCGGCCGTGACGCTAACGTGCGTGACATCAAGAATCACTAACGCGGGGAGTAACAATGCTAGGCGACAAGCAGCTTCAAACCACTGAGGGAGGATCAACCGCACTCCAAGCTGGACGAGACATCAACATCCACGGTATGTCTGTGAGCGAAGTTCGTGAGCTTTGCATTTTGTTTCTACGGGACAACTTCCCTCAACTCAGGGAGGAAGCCCGGCGCACCGCTGAGGAGCACGTCCGAGCCTTTGCCACTACCCTTGAAAATCGCCTAGCTAACGAGGCAGCAACAATTGCGCTAGAGAAATTCAGAGAGCCGGACGTTCAAGCAGCGATCAACGATGCAGTGCAAGCAAGCGCGCGCAAGGGCCGTGCCGCCAACCCCGAAATCCTATCAACGCTCATAGCCGAGCGCGTTGCAAAGCAGACGAACAGCTTCAAAGACGTTGTCCTATCTGAGGCAGTGCATGTGGTGCCAAGGCTTACCGGGCCGCAGATCGCCCTCCTATCGTTTGTGCATGCCGTTCGGTCTATAGTCTACCAAGGGCTGCCCTCGGTTGCTAGTTTGGAACATGTTGGGCAAATTGCACTTCAGTTTTCGTCTGCCGCCTTCGGGTTGTCCGAATCTCAGAAGCAGCACCTTCAGTACGCGGGGGCAGCTTCGGTAAACAACATACTTGGCGGTGACATCTTCGATATACAGAGCCAAGAGTACAAGTACTTCGGCATCACCGGAGGCGCTCCGTTCAAAGAAGCATTGGCGAGCAATGCACCCTCGTACCTGCAATTGCTTGAGCAGTTTACGAAGGACAACCTGTTTGCGGTCAACTTAACCAGTGTTGGCCAGGCCATTGCGCTTGCAAATATATCGAAATATGTGGGTCGCTTGGACTACACGATATGGCTCAAGTAGCAACTACGTATAACCCGCCGTTCGAGTGGGACGGCGCAAAAGCGCGCCGCCCCTCAACTCTACGTTAGCTCTCAAAAGCCATGGCACTTACATTTGGTCTGACATCAATACGCGATCTCCAAGCGAAGCTGCAACGCGATGCTGCTGCGCTAGATGAGGAAGTCACAAGCGATAGTTTTTTCAACTTCGTCGTCACGGGTTATTCCATGATTGATTGGGTCAAAAACGATCCCACTGTTCCATCTACGGCAAAGGTTCCAGCCAACGTGCAGAGCCTCTACAACGATCACTGGCTTAAAGTTTGCGGAGACCTTGCCACCGCGAGCAAACATTTCACGCTCACTAAGCGCACACCCATAACGTCATCCGCATCGTCGTTGAGTGGGTTTGGCGTAGGCCGTTTTGGAAAAGGCGGATATGGGGTTGGAGAAGAAAGTATCGAGGTTTGTTTAAACGACGGCACCAGTTTTCACTGCCTTGATATGGTGCAGGGTGTTCTTTCAAGTTGGCAAACTTTCTTCTCTGCCCACGGTATATGAGAGCTAACCCGGCAGTCCACACGGACGCTGCGCGATAAAGCCGCGCAGCGCCGGTGACTTCTACGTTGGGCGTCACACCACGCTCAGCGTCCACATCGCGTGCAAACTTGGAGCCACTATGCCATGAAGCCAACGTACTTCGATCTCACAGTTTCCAACGTAGCCCAGGCCAGAGCATTCTTCGAAACCGTACTTGGTTGGAGCTTCGAGAAGTTCGATATGCCATACGAGTACTACCGTATTCAGGCTGGTCCCGTCAACGAGCCAGGGATCGATGGCGGAATCGGAGGTATCAAAGACGCCCCGCTCAGTGAGGGAAGGCCAATGACACAAGTCACCATTCCTGTCACCAACCTCAAAGACATACTCACCCGCGTTGTCGCCAGCGGAGGCAGCATCGTTGAGCCACGCGTTCCCATTCCTGGCATCGGCTGGTACGCAACATGTGCAGAGCCGGGGGGCCTGAAGTTCGGCCTCATTAAGGCAGATGCAGCGGCCAAGTGAGCCGCGATGACGCCCAACCCTTCGGTCAAGCCGACGCGCTCCGGGCTGGGCCCTCCGCGCGCGGCTTACCTCAAATGTTCGGCCTAAATATACAAGGTTCAGAATGGCAGTAAATAAACCAATCAATTCCAACATAGGCTAACCAACAACAAGGAGGTAACAATGAATTCAAGTGATATTTCCATATTCGACCTACGTCCGTCAGAAAAGTTACAACTGGTGGAAGACCTCTGGGATGATCTGGCAGCATCCCCATCAGATGTTCCCGTTCATGGATGGCAAAAAGAAGAGTTGGCTCGTAGGAAAGCTAACTTGATGAGTAAACCGGCTTCGGGGCTTTCGTGGGACGAGGTAAAACACAGGGTTCGAAATCGCTATGGCCGTTGAACTGGTAATCGTATGAGAATTGTAATTGACACCAACGTTTTATTTTCAGCTCTCCGGTCTAAGAGAGGTACATCATACAGATTAATTTCACAATTGCCAGGCAATAGTTTTCAAATAATGCTTTCTGTTCCGTTATACATGGAATATCAAGAGGTTTCATTAAACGAAAAACTTTCAGAAAGATATTCAAAGCAAGAAATAATAGGATTTTTAAGGTGTTTTTGAAAATTTGTATCCATCAAGAGATTTTCTATTTAAAGATATGGTTAACGAACGAAGTACCACTTCGTTCTACAAGGGGAAGTTTCCGAAGACCGAATTTAGCGTATGGGAAATTCAAAGCAATAATAGGGCGACTCTTTAGGGTTGCACTCATTGGTGCGTGTTCAGACATTTGCAAGGCGTAGTGGCGGGGGTTCCCCGCCCTTTATTGCCCGAGTTGCAATCACTGGCACATACTCAGACCGTTGCAAGGCTAAAGCCTTGCCCTACGTACACGTATAGGAATTCCTTTTGTTTTGAAGTGTCCAACTATAATACAAGGCTTTCTAGCGGGTTTGCGCTTTTGATGTGTAGACTTCTATACCTTTCATCACATCAATCGCCCGATCGAGTTGCATATCCACGTATCGTGGTTTTTCCTTTGTAGCGGTGGTTGCTTTTGGTAGAGGCGACGTCTCTTGGTTGGCGTTGTCGGTTTTGGAATCGATGCCTAGTGTGGATAGGTGTTCATGCAGTGATTTCGTTTCGGGGAAGTTGAGCGGCACGTTAATGTCAGGTGCAATGCCTTTTTCATGGATGCACACCCCGGAAGGCGTATAGTACCTTGCCGTGGTCAGCTTTAATGCGGCCTTGCCATCTCCTACGGGAATGAGGCTCTGCACGGATCCCTTGCCATACGTCTTGATGCCCAGCAGCACGCCCCGTTTGTGGTCCTTAATTGCGCCTGCAACGATTTCGGAGGCGCTGGCGCTGCCGTTATTCACCAGTATAATGAGTGGAAAGTTCGGGTAGGTGCCTTTCTTGCGCGCCCGGTAGACGTAATTCTGCGTCTTGTCTCTTCCCCGCGTAGAAACAATTACCCCTTTTTCGAGAAATTTATCGGCCATGTCAATCGCAACGTTCAACAACCCACCCGGATTAAACCGGAGGTCTAATATCAAGCTTTTCATACCCTGCTTCATTAAATTCTGAATGGCAGCGTCCATATCTTTCACGGTGTTTTCCCGGAAATTTATGATGGCAAGGTAACCGATCTTGTAGGTATCTTCAACGATCTTGGCGCCGCGGGTGCTATTGACGTGAATGGTTGCGCGTTCAATGGTGATATTGGCGGGGGTTGCATCTCCCTCATGAACCACCGTCAGGGTAATCTTTACCCCAGCTTTGCCCCGCAACCTTTTAATGACGTCGCGGATGCTCATGTTTTCAGTGGAAGCGCCATCGATCTTTATGATTTTGTCTCCTACCAATATCCCTGCTTTAAACGCGGGGGAATCGAGCATCGGGGTGATTACCACCAGGAAGCCGTCTTTCATGACAACTTCAATCCCCAGCCCTTCAAACTCACCCTCTGTTTCCACTTTTAGGTCTGCTAATTCTTCCTCACCAAAATACTGGCTGTAGGGGTCAAGACCGGAAAGCATGCCACGATATGCGTTGGTAAGGATGGTGTTGAGCGTTACTTCGTCTACGTATTTGCCCTGGAGTTCAGTAACGATGCGGATAAATTCTTCAAATTCTTCATAAACGGCTTTTTCTTTGACAGGATTTTTACCGGGTTCTTGAGTTTCAATCCGGGAACCCTCTGGAGGTTTGTTTTGTCCGAAAGAGACGAAGGGATGTGTTGGAAAGGCAATGAGAAATACGAATGCAATACCTAGCCACTTTTTCATAGTTGCTTGCGCCCTATGGCCCGTTTTGCAGCAATAACAATGTCTTCCGGCAGGAGATGGTATTCCTTGAAGAGTACGTCAGGGTCGCCGGACTGTCCGAACCGATTGTCTATGCCGATCATTTCAACAGGCAACGGGTAGTTTCTGGAAAGTATTGATGCAACGGCGCTGCCCAGACCGCCGTCAAGCACGTGCTGCTCTGCAGTTACAACGGCCTTTGTGCGCTTTGCTACTTCAAGTAAGGTTGCATTATCAAGGGGTTTCAGGGTGTGCATGTTGACTACGGAAGCCTGAATCCCTTCCTTTTGCAGGATATCAGCGGCGGTGAGCGCGTGCGCAACCAGTGCGCCACAGGCAATAATCGCAATGTCGTTGCCCGTACGGAGGATGTTTGCCTTTCCGATAACAAAAGGGTCTTCCTTTTTAGTAAGCACGGGGACGGCAGCCCTGCCCAAACGGATGTAAAGCGGCCCTTTATAGTCAATTGAAGCCATGATTGATTTTCGTGTTTCCACGGCGTCGCATGGCTCAATGACCGTCATGGTCGGTATGGTGCGCATGAGGGACAGGTCTTCGATACACTGGTGTGACGCCCCGTCGGGTCCAACGGAAACACCGCTATGCGTGGCTACGATGCGCACGTTGACGCCGCTGTAACAAACCGTATTCCTGATTTGTTCCCATGCGCGCCCCGTGGCAAAGATGCTGAAGCTGCTTACAAAAGGTATTTTCCCACAGGTGGCAAGACCCGCAGCGGTACCGATCATGTTGGCCTCGGCGATGCCCATATTAAAAAACCTGTCGGGATACTTCTTGCCGAATTTTGCAGTGGTGGTGGATTTCGAAAGGTCTGCGTCCAACACCACAATGGCCTTGTTTTTTTCACCAAACTCTACGAGCGCGTCACCGTAAGCCTGACGCGTGGCTATCATTTCTGTCATGTAAGATACCTTTATTTTAACTCTGCGAATGCCCTTTCCGCCTCTTCCTTCGAGGGGGTTTTCCCATGCCAATCGACCTGATTTTCCATAAAGGACACGCCCTTGCCTTTTACGGTCTTTGCAATAATTACGGTGGGGCGTCCTTTTGTATTTTCGGCTTCATTGTATGCACTCATAATGGATGGGTAATCATGTCCGTCAATTTCCAATGTGTGCCAGCCAAAGCTGTTCCACTTGTCGGGGATCGGGTGGGGTGACATAATATCGCGGATCGGCCCGTCAATCTGGAGGTCGTTCTGGTCAATAATAGCGCACAGGTTGTCCATCTTAAAATGGCTTGAGGCCATGGCGGATTCCCATATCTGTCCCTCTTCGAGTTCTCCATCGCCGAGCATTACGTACGTCCTGTAGTCCTTTTTATCCAATCGCGCGGCTAAGGCGATTCCAAGCCCGACCGAAAGTCCTTGTCCCAGTGAGCCGCCTGATATCTCTATGCCCGGCGTCGTTTTCATACAGGGGTGGCCTTGCAGCATGCTTCCAAACTGGCGGAGGGTGTCTAGCTTGCTTACTTCGAAATAACCCCTTTCGGCAAGTACGGCATAAAGCGCCGGGCAGGCATGACCCTTTGATAAGATGAACCTGTCACGGTCAGGCCATGCGGGCATTTGCGGGTTGTGTCTTAATTTGTTATAATAAAGCGCGACGAGCAAATCCACCGTGGATAAGGAACTTCCAGGGTGTCCGGAACCGGATTTGGCAAGCATTCTTATGATGTGATTCCGAATGACCTTTGCCCGTTCTCCTAGCGACTTTACGTCTAATTGTGGTAAATTTCCCATCCTTGCAAACACCAGATAAAAAATGAAATAATCGTTAATAGTTTCGTTTTTTGGTAATAGCCTACCCGCCTAAAACAAAATGACAACCTTTGTTAGCGAGTTCTTTTAGTAAGTAACGGTAGGAATGTTAAGACAGGATTGCGAGTATGTTGGAATCTATCACATTCAAAAAGGTTATGAGCCGTTATGCTTGCTGTTACTATTTACCCATAAATAAGTGGTGGGCAGAGCCGGAATCGAACCGGCGACACCAGGATTTTCAGTCCTGTGCTCTACCATCTGAGCTATCTGCCCAACTTTGCCTTGCGATACGTTACTGTGGCAAATTTACTTTTCACATTATAGAAGTGGGGTAGAAATAAGTCAAGATTTTTTATTAGTTGCCGTTAACGGCACCCCTTCCCAGCTCCAATTTTCGATCTTGTGATAGAGGCCGGTATCGGTCAAATCGAAACGAAGCGGTGTGATGGATATGTATCCCTCGTTCACGGCGCTAATGTCCGTCCCTTCCTCGTGGTGGATGGACTTGTTCGTTCCGATCAGCCAATAATAAGCCTTTCCGCCCGGATCAACGCGCTTGTCGAAGGTCTCCTTGAAATCGCGCGCATACTGGCGGGTGACCTTGATCCCCTTGATTTGATGGGAAGGGCGGGATGGAATGTTTACGTTGAGAAGGCTTCCCCGCGGTAGTTTGTGTTTTATGATGCGTTCTATTACGCCCCTTGCGGCGCCTGCGGCATCGTGAACGTCGGCGTACTGATCGGTAATTTCAAATGACGTGGCAATGGAAGGGAAACCCATGATGGATGCCTCTACGGCGGCTGCTACCGTGCCTGAGTAAAGGATGTGAATGCCCACGTTTGCCCCCATGTTAAGGCCTGAAATAACGATGTCGGGCTTCTTATCCATGATTTCATAGATGGCCAGCTTTACACAGTCGGCCGGTGAGCCGCTTACCCCATAGCCGAGCAACTCATCATGTAGCCGTACCTCTCTGACGCGCAACGGATGCCCGAAGGTTATGGAGTGTCCAACTCCGCTTTGCTCAATATCAGGCGCAACCACCGTAATGTTCCCCAGGTCTTGAATTTGGCGCTTGAGAGCGGCAATCCCGGGGGCGTATATGCCATCGTCGTTTGTCAGCAATATTTGCATAGGGTTACCTCAGTGCGTTAATGTTCATGATGCTCATCGTGGGCATGTTCCTTCTTTTTCTCAAGACCCTTACCCGTTTTTTTCTTGAGATAATCGTCTATGGCTGCTTCGATGGCCTCTTCGGCAAGTACCGAGCAGTGCATCTTTGCCGGAGGCAGTCCATCCAGCGCCTCTGCTACCGCCTTGTTCGTGAGCTTCAGGGCTTCTTCGAGGGTCTTTCCCTTAATCATCTCGGTGGAAATGCTGCTGGTCGCAATAGCGGCGCCGCAGCCAAAGGTTTTAAACTTTACATCAACGATTACATTGTCCTTGACGATAATAGACATCTTCATGATGTCGCCGCAAGCAGGATTTCCAACCTCTCCCACCCCATCGGCGTCGGAAAACTCCCCCACGTTACGCGGGTTGGCGAAATGATCCATAACTTTTGCGCTGTATTGCATAGAAAACTCCTGTCTTTAAAATCAAACGATAGGTATTATTTTGAGAAAATGAGACCTTTAACTCGTTCCCAAGCTCCAGCTTGGGAATGCGCCTGTGCCGGAAGCTGCTGCTTCATTTTTTTTGAAGAGAGTGTTTTCTGACTCAAAGCAGAGCTTTTGTTACAATCCCGTTCCCAAGCAGGAGCTTTGGAACGAGGTGAAGAGTGCTTAACTTAACACGTATCCCCATCCCCCAGCAGAGAGAACACATTAATATTACCCCCTAACGCCACCTATTTCCACTTAATATTTTCGTAACAATTTTTGGACATTTCCTACCTATTTTTATCTTTTTTTGTATTCTTTTTGTTTGCTGTCAGCTTTTCAATACCGATTATAGCCAGAGGTATTGCCAAATATGACATTTCTTCGTTGATGTTACCAGAGTAGATATATTCTCTATGAAGAAGCTCTAATAGCCGCTGTTTCATGGTGATTGCAAATAATTTCCAACTGGCTAAATTCCAGTATCGTCACATCAAGGCACGGCGCAATTCCCTTCCTCAAAGACCCTGCGCAGATTTACGGGCTTCTGCCATTCCTGGTAGATTCTTAATAAACTTTATTTACTTACACTCGTCTTTATCTCAATGATTTTGTATTGATTACTTTATGTAATGTGCTATCATAATTATCCAACCGCCATTGAGCATGGATTTCCCAGTCAACATTACCGTCAGATTGCGCTACGTACTTAACCTTTACCAATAAAACACCCTTGATACGGGCATAAAATAATGGCAATAAAAAAATCAGAATTATACAGTTCACTATGGGCAAGTTGCGACGAACTGAGAGGCAGCATGGATGCAAGCCAATACAAGGACTATGTATTGGTTTTGTTGTTTATGAAGTATGTATCCGATAAGGGTGGCGCATTGGTAGAAATACCAAAAGGCGGCAGCTTCAGAGACATGGTGAAGCTGAAAGGACAGGCTGACATTGGTGATAAAATCAATAAGATTATCGGAGAACTTGCCAAAGCCAACGACCTGACTGGTGTTATTACGGTTGCGGACTTTAATGATGACGAAAAAGTTGGAAAGGGAAAAGAGAAAGTTGACCGGCTGAGCAACCTGATTGAGATTTTTGAAAAACCCGAACTGGATTTCAGCGGATGTTCACCCCAATCGAAAAAGCAAAATCAACTGGGATGCCTTAATATTATTGGGATTTTCTTTGTTTCGGTAGTTTTTTTCTTGTGACT
>JACVXV010000256.1 GCA_015661205.1 Candidatus Brocadiaceae bacterium | reverse complement strand
AATTTTGCCTGTCTGCTCTGGTCTTCCTCAAATTTCTCATTGTGTGTACACCCGTCTATCTCAATCGCTAACATTAACTCATTACAGAAAAAATCAACGATATAATTATCGATAGGTTTCTGTCGGTCAAAATCGTACCCTAGCTTATTTTTGCCTTTTAAATATTTCCAGAGTAACACCTCAGATAGGGTACTATTTTTTCTCAAATGATGTGCTCTTTCTTTTAACTTCGGATCATAGGGGATAATTCTTTTCCGTTTCATTTGATTTATTTCAAATAGTTCTTATTTATCCATAGGAAACGAAACTTTACCCATCCTTTCATCCTCTCCCCAGAGGGGACTTCGTCGTTAGTTGTGTAGGTTGGGTTGAGTAAAACGAAACCCAACAAATCAAATTATTCCGTTTAAGTCCCCCTTAAAAAAGGGGGATTCAGGGGGTTGTGTTTTTTCTGGGCTATTTTACAACCCCCTAGCCCCCTTTTTTAAGGGGGATTCTCTATGCCATACATCGTATAACCCGCTTAAATAAAATGAAAATTCCTATACAATTGAATTATGGAACGAGGAGGAAGATGGTTTCAAGTTTTACTTAGCCCTATCACCGGACTACTTTCTTTTCAGGTATCAGTTCACCTCCCTCCCCTAACCCCTCCCACCAGGGGCGGGAGAAAAACGTTTCCTCCCCCTGTCCCCCTCACTGAAGGGGAGAAAGGAGGAGGGGGGAGGTCAGGCGGGGGTGCTGAACTGTTACCTTTTCAGCTTATCACGATAGCGATCCCTGAATTTCTTCATTTTAGGAGCAATCACGAGCTGACAATAAGGTTGCTCAACATTTAGCTTATAGTAGTTTCGGTGATACTCTTCGGCCTTGTAAAAGACCTTAAACGGTATGATCTCTGTCACTATAGGCGCTTTCCACATTTTTGCCGTTTGGATTTCACGGATCACTTGCCCGGCTATATCCTTTTGTTCCTGGCCGCGATAGAAAAGCACTGATCGGTACTGCGTGCCGACGTCTGACCCCTGACGGTTCCGGGTGGTAGGGTTATGTACTGTAAAGAAAACCACTAAAATATCTTTCAACGAAATGACTTTTGGATCGAATGTGATTTGTACTACTTCGGCATGTCCTGTGTTTCCAGTACAGACCTGCTGGTATGTTGGATTATCAACCCCACCGCCTGAATATCCAGATTCCACACGCTCCACACCTTCAAGTTCATCAAAGATCGCCTCGATGCACCAGAAGCAACCGCCCCCAAGCGTCACAACTTCCTTATTTTGTGCGGTGGTAACAGATTGTTTCTCTTGTTGGCTCATATTTATTGTGTCCTTTAGAGTACCTGATAGAACGATACTGCCTAATAATAAGCCCTTCAAAATTGCCCAGGTAATCATAACGGCACGAACTTCACAATCCTTGTAACGAATAAGCGCCCACTGAAAAATACTCCCGCGTTAAATAGTGTAGTGTAATTTTCTAGAGCCACTATACAAACAGTCCTATCGATAAACGCATCTTAGCTATTCTTCGCAGTAAAGTCAATAAGTGAGAATAGTGTTCTCCAATCCCTCTTTTACCTTTGATTTTATTATTGTTTATTGCTACAATTCCGAAAATTTCTTTATATAATTATTTTAGATGCGGCTGTGTTGCGCTGTGCAATTGCAGTCAAAAGTGTTCTATACTGCTCGTTACCTTGAAGCAATGAGACGGGATTTATCTTATATACTTAATGAAACTCGGTTCCATTTTATTTGGATGAATCATCTTTGATAACTTTTTCTGGCGAGGCATTCAACCGTGGGACATGATGTTCATCAACGTGTCTTCCGTCGCTTTCTTTTTCCGATTATTTCACTAGCCGTTTTGCTGGTTGCCGGAACAGCGGGGTATCGCTGGATGGAAAGTTTAGGAACCATAGATGCCCTATACATGACCGTCATTACTATTAGTACGGTCGGGTTTGGCGAAGTAAAGCCTTTGTCTCCGACAGGACGGTTGTTTACCATCGGTCTCATTTTCAGCGGCGGTGGGCTGGTTGCATACACCCTGAGCGGCACTGCTGCATTTGTATTGTCAGGTGAGTGGCGCGCCAATTGGGCGAGAAAGAAAAGGCACAGTATGTTAGCACACATATCTCATCACGTCATTATTTGCGGATATGGGCGGGTAGGCCGTCATGTTGCCCATGAACTCAAGGCCGAGGGGATCCCATTCGTCGTTGTTGACCTCAGTCCTGAAAAAATTGCAGATATTACGGACTCTGGTTATTTGGCCCTGCAAGGCGATGCATCGAGCGAAGCGGATCTGAAAGAGGCAGGGATCGACCGCGCACGTGGTCTGGTGGCGGCAGCCAACTCAGATGCGGAAAATGTCTTCATTGTGCTGACGGCTCGCAGTATGCGTAAAGACTTGCTCATCGTGGCACGCGCCAATTTCGAAGAATCAGAATCAAAACTTCTTCGGGCTGGCGCAAACCGTCTTATTTTACCATATCGCATCGCAGGGCGTAGAATGGTGACCATGCTGGTGAGACCAGAAGTGGCGGATTTCCTCGATGAAGTATCACATACCAGCGGAATGGAACTACTCCTGGAGCAAATACATCTCATGCCTGCCTCGCCATTAGTTGGAAAAACGTTAGCCGAGGCACAATTGCCTGGCAAGCTGGGTATCACGGTGGTTGCATGTAAACTGCCTAACGGTCAGTTAAATATAAGAATCGGACCAGATACCGTCCTGCAAGCAAATGCCCAACTCATTGCGCTTGGCACACCTGAGCAACTTCAAGCATTGATTAAGCTGGCACAGGGATAATGCGACAATACGAAACAACCTGACCTGGCAAATTCTCTCAAAATATGTATTAAAGTACGATGCGACTCTTTAAGTTCAAAATCAATAAGTATGTAAAGCCCCTTACAAAATACTATTCTTAAGCGCCAGTATAATGGCGCCATTAACCGGTTCTCTGCATAATTGTATGGATTTTATAGACGGAAGTTCCGCTCTAACTTTTTCTACGATGATTTCTCTTACTATTTCTACGTTCGACAAGACGCCGCCGCATAAAACTAAGGTTGCACCTTCTTTACCAAAATCAATCTGCTTTGCAGCCGCTGAGATATTGGAATAAAGGTCACTGGCGGCTTTCCTTAAGATTTCCTTTGCCGATTCGTCACCAGCACTTGCGGCAGAATTAACAATTTTTGCCAGGTTTGCAATATCCGTTGGTTTTGTAGTTTTCTGATAAACGTAATTTACTACATCCAGCATAGAACTCAGATTCCATACATTTAAGACTTTTTGGGCAAGAAGAGTCGCTTTCCCGGACACATCGTAAGCCTTTAAAATCTCTCTGAGCGCCATTCTGCNNTGCCTACCGCATAACCGCTTCCTTCGTCTAAGAGATATCCCCATCCACCAACCTTGATTTTTTGTCCCTTTACCGTTTCTCCATAAACAACAGACCCTGTCCCTGAGATGGCTACAATGCCGTGCCGCTCACCAGCCCCGGCGACTAGCGCTATAACAACATCAGAGACAACCTCTATATTTTTTGGCGGATTAAATCTTTTACTAAGTGCGTGGCAAAGAGGTGGTGTGCTTAATATCTGCCATATTACGTTACTCACCTCTATCTGTTTTTGTTCCGATGCGCCAACTCCAGCAATGCCGGCGCAAACGGCTTCTATCTGAAGTTCAGGGTGGTCA
>JACVXV010000255.1 GCA_015661205.1 Candidatus Brocadiaceae bacterium | reverse complement strand
TATCGTTATAAATCACTCGATTGCCTGCAAACAGCCTTGTATCAAACACTTGGTAATTTGCCGGAACCTGTACTTACCCACAGATTTTGCGGATGAGGCTTAATTACCACAAAATCCTTGTTTTCCTATTTCAAGTTTTTGATTTCGAATTTCTGATTTCGATTTTCAGGTAAACCCTTGTTTTTGTTAGACCTGAAGGGGCGTAATACGGAATGAACCGCTATTCTGCCCTCAACATCGCCCCTTCAGGGCTTGCTTTATTAATAATGCTAAACCCAGGGCGCTGCCCTGGGCTGTCATATTGCGCCCCTTTAGGGCTGTGTTGCTAATACGGTTAGGTTGAATTTGTCCGCCTTTTCATTTCTCAGCTTAACACGTATGCCTTATACGCCGCTCCTCTGGAGCTTGGCCTTGGAGTAGATGCTTTTTCTATCAATATACCGCTCCTCTCCTCACGGAGCTTTTCATGGTTTTTTCAAAAACTAAAGCGTACTGAAATCTGAAACTCGAAATTTGAACCCCGAACCCCGAAACTCGAAACCACCCCAACCCGCCCCCCGCTCTCCGGCTTGATTTATTTCGCTTACAGCCGTAGTGGCTTATGTGCGTGCGGAATTTCACTCCGTTGTAGTTAAAGGCTTATTGGTTGTAACCTATTGTATACAAACATGATACGTGTGGCGTTGTTTTCTGGGAAAGTTGGGAATAGGACTGTTTTTGCATAAATTGTTTTTTTGTGTTATTGCGGGCGTGAAAATTTGAAAAATATTTTTAAAGCTGGTGGGGGTGAAGAGAGGTCATATATGGTATAAAAAAAACAATGCTGTACCAACGTTTGTATAGCTGGAAAACGCCTTAAATTTCCTCATAAAACAGTGAAGAAATAATTCTTGACAAATTTATAAATAAGTATAAATTCATATCATAAAAGTGGGGCAAAGTGGGATAAAGTGTGGAGGGGTGTCAAGTGCCAACGTTCTCCGGTGAATATCGTTATACGATAGATGATAAAAACAGATTGTCCATACCTTCTAAGATCCTTGACAAGATTGATAAGGAAAAGGACGGGACGGGATTTGCCATAACACTTGGCCTTGACGGATGCCTGTTTATGTATACATCCAAAAAATGGGAAGATATTGTTGCAAAGGCTGCAAATCTTGACATTCAAGATCCAAAGTCGCGTCGCTTTCAGCGTGATTTGCTCTCCAAAGTACAGGAAATACCTGGTTGTGACCAGCAAGGCCGTATCCTTATAACGCCTAACATGAAAAAGCTTGCCAATCTTGAGAAAAAGGTTGTCATTATTGGAATAATTGATCGCATTGAGATATGGGATGAAAAAACGTGGGAAAAATATGAATCCAATAAGTCTGAATAGACAAGAGGCAAATAAATTGCTCATTGCCAGGTTCGGTAAGGAGATGCTTCTCCTGACACAGATTAAGGCAGACTCTTGATGATTAATACTCAGCATTTTTGATGAATAACGATAATGATCCATTAGTTGAATTTCCCCACACACCGGTAATGGTTGGAGAGGTTATGAGATACTTACGGCCACTTCCCGGACAAATTGTTCTTGATTGTACTGTTGGAAATGGGGGACATGCAAGCAAAATAATGAATTGTATCGGGTCCGGCGGCTTGCTGCTTGGTATTGATAAGGACATGGATATACTACAAATAGCCAAGCAAAATCTTACAAAGATAGGGGGGAGATTCAAGCTTTTCCAGTCGAACTATACCGACTTTGACGAGGTTTTGAGGCTGGCTGGGGTTGATAAGGTTAACGGTGTGCTGCTTGACCTGGGGGTGTCTTCCTTGCAATTTGATCGGGCAGAGCGTGGCTTTAGTTTTTCTAAGGATGGCCTGCTCGATATGAGGATGGACCAGTCAGACGGCATAACCGCGCGGGAATTAATACAGCAGTGCGACGAAGAAGAATTAGCTGGAATATTGTGGAAATACGGGGAAGAGCGGCGGTCGAGGAGGATTGCCAGGGCAATTATCCTTGCGGAGCAAAAGGGGGGTATCGTTACAACCGGACAGTTGGCAAGTGTGGTAGAAAGCGTCGTGCCGCGCGGCAAAATGAAGATGCATCCGGCCACGCGGGTGTTTCAGGCCTTAAGAATCGCCGTGAACAATGAATTGGAAAACTTGAAAAAGTTCCTGGAAGTTATTCACCAGTATATGGCGGTTGGCGGGCGAATTGTGGTTATCAATTTCCATTCGCTGGAAGACCGTATCGTTAAAGACTCGTTCAGAGAGAAGGCGCATCAAGGGATATTTACTCTCCTGACAAAAAGGCCGTTAATTCCAAACGATGATGAAATCGTAAAAAATATAAGATGCAGGAGCGCAAAGCTCAGAGCTGCAGAAAGGATTTAATATGGGTATATCCAGAATAGTATTTTTATTATCGATTGCGATTGCTATGGCAATGTTTGTGGTTTCAGAAAGAAATAACACCATAGAAATCGGATACCAGATTGCCAAACTGCAAAAAAGCTGTGTAGAGTTGTCGGAAAAGAGCAGAAATCTTGCCTATTATGTCGATAAACTGAAATCACCGGACGTTATTGCCTATAAGGTGCAATCTATGAAACTGGCTCTTAATCCACAGGAAGAATTCCGTGGCACGTTGGTGGCTAGCCGGACAAAGACGAAAGAAGATGCAACAAAAATCAGGTTTAACAAAACTTTAGTTACGCAGAAAGAACCGGTGACAACCGGTCGTTCGTTGCACTATTAGCAGTATGATATTATTTACGTAGTTCTTCCTCCCGGGCGCTTTCGGGACAAAAGGATTTTCCGTCACGAAAGCGTCCGTAAAATTCTCTGGAATTGCCAATATGGTACCGTTAAAAAAGCATAAACTTTTGGTAAACATCATTGGGACATTTCTTATTGCTGCGTTTATCGCACTCATCGTGCGCCTCGGAAGCGTTCAAATCACTTACCACAACAAATATGTCGAATTAGCCAAACAACAACAATCAAAAAAGACAAACCTGCCCTCAAGAAGGGGTATGATTCTGGACCGGAATGGGACGAAGCTAGCAGAGTCGCTCCAATTAGGTTCCGTTTGTGCATATCCTCCCCATATTAAAGACATCAAAACTACCGCACAACAACTCGGCAAGGTTTTAAAGCTGAAACCATCGGAGTTGACCCGTCGCCTGGTAGATGGTGGAAATTTCGTTTTAATTAAGCGGAAGGTTAACGACAAGGACATTGATGCGGTAGAAAAACTGTCTTTAAAAGGGATTTACATTGAGCGTGAATATCACCGGTTTTATCCTAACCGGCAGTTGGCGGCGCACGTTATCGGCACTACCGATGCTAACGACGCAGGCACCTATGGCATAGAACTGGTGTGCAACGAGACGCTGACCGGCG
>JACVXV010000254.1 GCA_015661205.1 Candidatus Brocadiaceae bacterium | reverse complement strand
GACTTCCACCGGCAGGCTATCCCATACCTCGTCCTTCTTCTTCGAAGTGGTCAGGAGGAATGTTGCGCCTTCTTCCGCATTGGCTAACATGTCGAGCTTCTCAAGGAACGAGGTATTATGGCAGGCAATAAAATTCGCCTTTGTGACAAGGTAGGGATTCAGAATCTTTTCCTTCCCGAAACGCAGATGGGATACCGTTGTGGAACCGGCCTTCTTTGAGTCGTACACAAAATATCCTTGCGCATAATTCTCTGTTTCCGAACCGATAATCTTGATAGTGTTCTTGTTTGCGCCAACGGTGCCATCAGCGCCCAACCCGTAGAACAACGCGCGATACGCCTCTTTCCCCTCGATCGTAAAGGATTCGTCGTAGTTGAGACTGGTGCCGGTAACGTCATCGTTAATACCAATCGTAAAGTGATTCTTTGGTTTGCTTTGTGCCAGGTTGTCAAATACTGCCTTTACCATCGCCGGGGTAAAGTCCTTTGAACCAAGTCCATACCGCCCGCCGACAGTTTTTGGATAATCCTTGAACTTTGTCGTCCCCTTCTCCATCACCTCGCCAATGGCCGTCCTCACGTCAAGATATAAAGGTTCGCCAATAGCGCCGGGTTCTTTGGTGCGGTCAAGAACGGCTATCGCCTTGACGCTTGCAGGCAGGCTGTCGGCAAAGGCATCAATGTCAAATGGACGGTAAAGCCTTACCTGAATAACCCCTAATTTTTCGCCCTTTGCGTTAAGCGACTGGATAGTGTTAACGATCGTTTCTCCAGCCGAGCCCATAACAATGACAACACGTTCTGCGTTAGGCGCGCCAATGTACTCAAAAAGCTTATACTGACGGCCGGTAATCTTTGCGAATCTATCCATTGCCTTCTGAACGATAGCCGGGGTGGCAGTGTAGTATTTGTTCACCGTTTCCCGCCCCTGGAAGTATACGTCCGGGTTTTGTGATGTTCCGCGTATAAAAGGATTGTCAGGCGTAAGCCCGCGCTTGCGGTGGGCAAAAACGAGGTCGTCATCAATCATTGCACGCATATCATCAAAGGAAACCTCTTCAATCTTCTGCACCTCATGGGACGTCCTAAACCCGTCGAAAAAGTGCATGAAGGGTATTCTGGATTCAAGGGTGGCCGTCTGTGATATCAGGGCAAAATCCATCGCTTCCTGAACGTTTTTTGAACAGAGCATGGCAAAGCCGGTGGCGCGCGCAACCATGACGTCGGAATGGTCGCCAAAGATGGACAAACCCTGGCACGCAAGGGAACGCGCGGTGATGTGGAAAACCGTTGTGGTAAGTTCACCGGCGATCTTGTACATGTTGGGTATGATCAGCAAAAGCCCCTGGGATGCTGAAATCGTAGTCGCCAAAGCGCCCGTGGTCAACGACCCGTGTACGGCCCCGGCCACACCCCCCTCCGATTGCATCTCGCTTACTTTCGGCACAGAACCCCAGATATTCACTTGCCCTGCGGCCGTTTTAGCATCACATATCTCAGCAATGGGCGAGGACGGCGTAATGGGGTAAATCGTAATAATCTCATTCGTGGCGTGCACTACGTGCGCACACGCTGTACAACCGTCAACGGTTACCATCTTCCGACTCATTTTACTCTCCTTGTTGGTTTAAAATACATAATGAACACCGGTACCGCTGAAAAACAATGTATAAAGCTGGGGAACAACTCATACCTCTTGGCGCATGTCTTGCAACTAACACCCTGTAATTAGTTTTCCATGACCACGGTTTTCATCATAACAACTTTGATAATAATTAAATTATTAGTAACTGTTTACCACAAGAACGTAAAGAACGCAGTGAATTAAAGGGTGATAGAGAACTTTTCATCTATTTTCTTTTAGAAACTCAGCAGTTTAAACGTTTTTTGCGGTTGGGTAAATTGCTAAAAGATATAATATACACGAATTACAATACATTTTCAAATTTTTTAAGAATTTGCGGGAGCAATTATTATTTTATTCAAAAAGAGCGGAGATAATTAAGTTAGGACTCCAGTGGATTTTTTTGAATTTTTACACGAATTTCGCGGATTAGCACGGACAAACGTGGTTTGTCCGTGCCCAAACACGCGTCTTTACCGTTTGTCAGAATTGTGCCGCCCCTACGGGGCTAAAACAACAGGTGTTTCTCGTTACCCACCGCTCACGCAGTGGGCTACGGTTGTGCAGCCCCCAACGGGGCATGTCTTCAGAATCTGTGTAATCTGTGAAATCTGTGGTTCCAAACGTTTTTTGTCGGTGTGGAACCCTGCATTGCTAAGGTTGCATCAGTTTCTGATAATACGCCACCGATAATGTAACGCCCTCTTCGAAAGTAACCTTCGGTCGCCAGCCGAGAACCCTTGTAGCCTTCGAGCTATCCAGACTAATACGGTCAATCTCACCCGGACGTTTCTGGTCAAAGATAGGTTCTACACTGGATGACAACGCCTTTCTTACCGTTTGAAACACCTCCAGGTCAGTAATTTCCTTTCCCCAGCCGAGGTTGTATATTTCGCCCGTGCCAATCTTATCGTTCAAAACGATCACATTGGCCGCCACGACGTCACTCACGAACACATAATCCCTGGTCTTGGAACCGTCGCCAAAAATGGTTGGACGCTTATTCTGAATCATCAACTCGCTAAAGATTGCAATTACCCCTGCTTCACCATGCGGTGACTGTCGTGGCCCATAGATGTTCGGATACCGTAAAACGATGAAATTCATGCCATATAACCGGTAAAAAATAGCCAGATAATGTTCTACCGTATGCTTGCTTACACCATATTGGCAAAGGGGGTCTACCGTGCAGGTCTCCGGCACGGGCAGGTTTTTCGGCTCGCCATAAACAGCACCGCCTGTTGATATATGACTCTGTTGATTAACTGCCTTTTTTACAACAAGCTATACCATATATAGTATAGCTTATGTTTTGAATGGTTGTATATTGTATGCTAATTTGTTATCCAGGGACTTTATCAACAGGGTCATATATAAACTATTTTTTCAACATTATACTTTCTCGACAGTTCACAAAGGTTGAGGGAACCTAAAATATTGACGTAGCGTCATAGACGGGCATTTCTACCGATTTGCGGACGTTGACGTGTGCCGCATGATGGTCTACCATATCCGGTTTTTCTTTTTTAAAAAACTCTTCCAATGCCCCGGCATTGCAGATATCCACCTCGTAAAATAGCGCTTTGGGATTAACGTTCTCTCGCCTCCCTGCTGAAAGATTGTCAACCACAACCACTTGATGCCCCTCTGTTATCAGACGATCGACCAGGTGGGAGGCAATAAAGCCCGCGCCGCCCGTTACGAGTATTTGTCGAGCAGACATCATAAATCTCCTTCTTTAGATATAGTTTGTTTTCACTGTTTCTCCCCTCTTTCTATATGGGGAGTGCCACAGTATTCAATCATAGAAGCAGGT
>JACVXV010000133.1 GCA_015661205.1 Candidatus Brocadiaceae bacterium | reverse complement strand
AACTCAATTTATTATAGCTACCCATGCAGAGGAATTCATCAAAGGTGTTTCCGCTGGAAGCATTATTTCCGTGCTGAATCAAAAACCGGAAAGGGTGCAATCTACTCCGGAAATTATTACAGCATTATCTGATGTTGATAATGAAGCAGTTATTGAAACTCAACAAGAACCATTTATTCTCTATGTTGAAGGAGAAGATGATGAAAGGATACTAAACGGATGGGCTTCTATTCTTAGAAAACAAGACGTGCTCAAGCGATTTTATATTAAGATTATGGGTGGACCCAACAAAAACGAGATGAAGGAAAAAGCGACAAAGCACTTTAATGGATTGACGCAAATTGTTCCCAAGGTAAAACGACTTATAATATTTGATTATGATACGGAAGAGAGCTATCACCCGGAGCCGGGAAATCCCGCTTTATTTGAATGGAAAAGAAAAAACATTGAGAACTATCTTCTTGTTCCGGAGGTTTGGAAAATGGCGGTATTGGATAAGAGAAATGAAACAGCCCGCAATCTTATTAACCAACCGATTTTGGATATTGTTAATGATTTTTTTGTAGAGCAAAATCTAACCCTGCCTAAAGGAAAGACATGGAGGAATGTTTCAGCAAACATTTTTAGTGCAGTGAATGGGAAAAAAATCCTTTTTGAACAGGCGGATTCGCTTTTTCAAAGGATTAGCATTAAGTGTGGATTAACGATTAACCGGGAAACGCTTAGCAACAATTTTAAACCGGAAGAGCTTCATCAAGACGTTATTGATTTGTTCGATAGGCTTGCAGCTATACTTCCGAATGAATAAATAGCCCTTCAAATACAATCAATGGTCTTGACAAACCAATCCACCTCAAACCCCTATTTTTCACTTAGAGCGTATTTACTGTGGGCTTAACGGGAAAATAGCAGAAAAAGCCACAAATCAGGCATTCAGCGCCATTTATATTCATACGCAAGGATGCGGACGCCGTGTCACTGCTTTGCAATTCCTACAGGCTCTCGCCTTAACCAATCTTCCAGGTACTGATCCTGCCGTATCAGATTAATCCCTTGCATTTGCTTCAATTGTGAAAAGACCTCATCCAAATTCTTTATGTTTTCCATTACACGTTCACGGCTAAAAGGAATCCCCCGGTAATTGGTATAAAGATGCCACGGATGCATAGAAAAGATAAAGAGCCCCCCTTTCGCCACTTCCCTTGCCCATAAAACTGCATCAATATATTCAAGGGAAACCCTTTTCCCTTCAAAAATAGCCCATAAATACGACGTCATCTTCTTGCCGTTTGAATCTTTAAATGAAGGTAATGCCAATTCCAGCAGATTCGAATCAAATGCCGTCATGAGAAACGGTTTGCCTTGCCATTCGACGCCCAGAGGCATCGTTTCTGAAGAATCATACGTAAACCCCAACTGTTCCAGCGCCTTTATAACCGGCCGATTGATCCTCGTATACGGAGACCTGAAACCTTTGATTTCCCTCACAAATATTTTCTCTAGAATTGTTTTTGCCTTTTCAACCGTTTCCACAATGACACCATCACCCATCGGCAAGCCTGACACCACTCCCAAGAAATCCTCATGTTTTAAAGAATGGCAAGCAACTTCGTGCCGGGCAGACAACTCTTGCAGTCTGACGCCGTTATTAACCAATTCACGGGCAGTTCTAGCCTCGTAAAAAAGGGTGGCATCCAGGGAATAGGTATCCAGTAATTCAAATATCTTCAGTAATCCTTTTTTACAAGCGTCCATACGCACCCCTCCCTGCTCTACCGGAGACGAAAGGGCATCGTAACGGCCTTTAACAGCACAATTTGCATCAGGATCGATATCAAGTGAAATTGCCACAGAAAGGATTTCACTATCTTTTTTCATGGTGATGGTTTTACCTCGCTAACGTAAGAAAACGTAGTATTTTGGCGGTTTTTATCTATTTTATACGTAGGGCAAGGCTTTAGCCTAGCTTCTTGCTGAATACATTCCATGGATTGCAACCCTGAAGGGTCGCCCTACTGCTGCTTTGAAAATTTTGTATATTTAAATTATACAAATATTTCCCCTATTATTAAAGAAACGATACTAAGAAATTAAATCGTAAAGATACCATCTATAGCCAACAAATCAAGTTATTACGACGAAATCAATAAATACGGGAAAGTGCAGCCAAAATATTTCAAAAAAATAAATGCTTTTGGCTATAACGCTACTAAATTATTTTCAAAAACTCCGATAATAGAATCAGGATACCACATGAAGACGTTTTCCGCAAACCCTTAACCATTGAGGTGATAATTATGATGCTTAAAAAGATTGTTACTCACGATGATTTCGAGTGTCCCCATTGTAATGGGAACAACTTCGTATTTATTGGTGTACAAGAACAAAAAGGGTTATTTAAAAACCGCGAATTGTGGAATTGTAAAAGTTGTCACAGCACCTTTGCAAGGGAAACCATTGACGTAAAAAACTACAGAGAAAATACCAGTTTTAACAAACGTGCGTTTCCGTGTTACTACAAATTCAATCTAGCAAAGGTGTAATGATGTTAAGACGGACGCCAAAAAGGTATAACCACAAAGTACACATAGCAAGGTGTTTTAAAAAATAATACCTGTAACACTTCAAGACCGCAATCAAAGCACCCTAACATTGCGGCCTTTTTCTAATGTAATTCCCACCCTCAATAGTTTCTGATTCAATTATATCCACCGTTTCAAAATTGCCTACCTTTCAGATGAAATGCTTGCATTCTAACATGGTAATATGATAAACTTTGCCCTGCACAATGAGCAGTTCTATTTTTCTCTGCGTTCTCTGAGCGCTCTGCGGTGTATAGGTACCATTTTATAACCAAACTATACAAACGGTCAATAAGCTATGGCAGAATCTGAACTAAAAGTGATTTTGTTACGATATACACCTGCAGCGGAAGAATTGGTGTCACAAGCAGCCAGGCTGTGCTACAGCCCTGCTTCTATAGAAGATTTAAAGGGTCAGGTGGAACGCAAAGATCAGACTCATTTTATTGAAAAGCTGATTGACATGCACCACCTCTCCCCTGTTGAACATATTTCCTTCACCTTTGGCGTCGAAGGCATTTCCCGCGCCTGCTCCCATCAAATCGTCAGACACCGCATCGCGTCCTATTCCCAGCAAAGCCAGCGTTACGTAGGACAGCACAGCAAGAATGGCGGGACGTTTGATTTTATTATTCCACCCGGCATAGAGAAAATAGGGAAAAAACAGTGGTTTATAGAAAAAATGGAGACAATTCAAGCCTGGTATGACGAACTGGTAGAGGTACTCGGAAATACAGGAGAAAAGACCTTCGAGGATGCCCGCTTTTTACTGCCTAACGCTACTGAGACCAAGATCATCATCACGATGAATGCCCGGGAACTCCTGCACTTTTTCCGTGTGCGCTGCTGTAACCGCGCGCAATGGGAGATAAGGGCGCTAGCAGTGGAAATGCTTCGCCTTGCCAGGCAAGCCTCTCCCCATATCTTCAAAGACGCGGGACCTGGTTGCGTAAGCGGCAACTGCCCGGAAGGCAAGATGACCTGTGGCAAAATGGCAGAGGTTCGGGAAACATTTAAAAATGTAACGGACAAGCAAAAAAACGGCTGAGGTTGCTGACGTTCCTTATTCATGGGAATAAGGAACCGACGTCGGGATACTGATACACGGCCTCACCATCCTTGTACCCTAGCACCCCGCAATGCAGTGTTGTTCGGCGGCTGAACCAACGCAGGTTCTGAGGGTTGGCGCTATACTTTGTGCAAGAGCCTGACCGGACAGGCTTGCGAGAACAAGAGCTGTCGCAGCAAGTATTTTTCACATAGGGCCCTTCAGTTTGTGCGCCACGATAGTCCGCTACCACTGTCGGGCAACAGTGGTAGCGCATGTGGGTGTTGGTTAATGACGCCCGACAATGATTAGCCCGCTTCCGGCACAGCGGTCACTTCTGCAGATAGGGAAGTATATCCGTGTGATGTCCGATCATTTTCCAATTCCCATTCTCCTTACGAAAAAGATTTGTGGCACGGATTGCAACGTTCTGAGGCTTTCCATCTACCGTCACGTTTTGACCTATCTCGTAGTTGCTGACAATTGCAATGTCTTGTCCCACGGTGATCCGCATTTCCTTTGGCTCGACCTTACCGCCAAGTTTCAAAGATGCTTGCGTCTCCCAGTCGGCCAATACCTGCTTCCAACCGAGACGAAAGCCACCAACAGGTCCCATGTAGGTCACATCATCCTTATGCGACCAGACCTCTTTCATTGGTTCCACTTCACCGGTGAACATCGCATTGAGAGCAGAGTAGAATGTCTCTGCCGCTGCACGCACCCCGCCCACGTCTTTTTCCGCCGCAGACGCCGTAATCCCGGAAATCAAACCAACAACTGAAAACACAATAATAGCAACACTGACAACCTGTTTCTTCATCTTTAACCCTCCTTGCTAAGTCACAATCTGTATAAAACGGTAATTATTCTTCAGTAGGCCAACATTGCCTGACCTTTACCTGTACAGTTGCAAGCTTATCCATGCCTTCAGCCTTGAACCCGACAACAGCCGTACCTTTTTTACTTTTTGCACTAATGGAAAACACGGCCTGCCCGTTGACGTCTGTCTCCTGACTACCGGGTGAAACCTCTATGAGCTTTTTGTCTTTCCCATTTATCGTTGCCGTAACGGTAACACGCTTAACCGGACAATCGTGTGCGCCCATCACCGTTACGGTAACGTCGCCATTTTCGTTTTTTCTGATTGTTAACTCGTCAGGAGCAACGGTTATTGACTTTGCCGTGCAGACGCCGTCTTGTGTCACGGTAAAGCTTTGTTCTGCAATAGTAATGGTACCGGTGCGAAGGGTTTTGCTTGTGTTGGCCGATACCGAATAGTAAACCGTCCCATTCCCCGTTTCGCTTCCGCCTGCGGTGATTGTTACCCACGCTGTGTTGCTCACGGCCGTCCAACCGCAACTGCCTGATGATGACGTTACCCCGACAGTGCCAGCTCCACCGCCGGCGCTAAAGGTTTGACTGGTGGGTGAGAGGGTGTAACTGCAGGAGAAGCCATCCTGGGTTACCGTAAATGTCCTCCCAGCAATAGTCATGGTACCCGTACGAGGGCTTGAGCCGGTATTGGCCAAAACCTCGTATGCCACCGTCCCATTCCCTGTGCCGCTGCTGCCTGAGGTGATCGTTAACCAGTATGCGCTACTTACTGCCGTCCAACTACAACTGCCAGACGACGCCGTCACCTCAACGCTACCGTCGCCACCATTGCAACTGAAGGTTTGGCTGTCGGGTGAGATGGAATAGGTGCAGGAAATATCGGACGAAAGATCACCATCCAGCTTCGAGATAAAGACACTCAAATAACCATTATCAGTAAAAGAGGTATCATAAGCCCCGCTTGTCGTCGGAAAGTTTTTTGCATTAGTAATCCCCGCAACATATACGTTCCCGCCGGTGTCCAGAACGAGTCCACGACCTTCATCGTAACCAGTCCCGCCCAGGTACGTGGACGCCAGAAGACTCGTTAATCCACCGTCCAGTTTCGAGACAAAGACGTCTGGATATTCAAAACGATCATTACGCGAGGTATCATAGGCGCCGCTTGTCGCCGGAAAGTCTGTTGAACCAGTATTACCCGACACGTATACGTTCCCGCTGGTGTCAAGGACGAGAGAGGGATCATAATCAAAACCGGACCCGCCCAGATACGTGGACGCCAGCAGGCTTGTTAAGCTTCCATCCAGCTTCGAGACAAAGACGTCTGTATCATAAACGCTACTATCATTATAAGAGGTATCATAGGCGCCGCTCGTCGTCGGAAAGTCTGTTGAATGAGTATTCCCCGTCACATATACATTCCCGCTGACATCCAGTGCGAAAGAGGGATTATAATTAAAATCATAACCAGAACCGCCCAGGAACGTGGATGCCAGCAGACTTGTTAATCCACCATCCAACTTCGAGACAAAGACGTCTATATCATTACTGCTGCCATTAAAGGAGGCGTCGTAGGCGCCGCTTGTCGTCGGAAAGTCTGACGAACCCGTCATCCCGGTCACATATACGTTCCCGCCGGCGTCCAGGGTGATAAAAGGATAACTATCTTCACCAGAACCGCCCAGGAACGTGGACGTCGGCAGGCTCGTTAATCCACCATCCAACCGAGAAACAAAGACGTCTATGTTGCCGTTAATAGAGGTATCATAGGCGCCGCTCGTCGTCGGAAAGTCCGATGAACTCGTCAGCCCAGCCACACATACATTCCCGCCGGCGTCAATGGCGAGAGAGGGAAAGTTATCATAACCAGACCCGCCCAGATACGTGGACGCCAGCAGGCTTGTTAAGCTTCCATCCAGCTTCGAGACAAAGACGTCTGTATCATAACCGCTACTATCATTATAAGAGGTATCATAGGCGCCGCTCGTCGTCGGAAAGTCTGTTGAACTAGTGTTCCCCGCCACATAAACGTTCCCGCCGGCGTCAATGGCAAGAGAAACGCCCTCATTATAACCATCAGATCCACCCAGGAACGTGGACGCCAGCAGGCTCGTTAACCCACCGTTCAGTTTCGAGATAAAGACGTCCGAATAACCATTAAAAGAGGTATCATACGCGCCGCTCGTCGTTAAAAAGTCCGTTGTATTAGTATGTCCCGTTACATATACGTTCCCGTTGGGGTCAATGACAAGAGAAGAAACGTAATTATAACCATCAGATCCACCCAGGAACGTGGACGCCAGCAGTGGGTCTATGATAAGGTCTTTGGTTTTGTCGTAGGCGGCGACAGTGAAACCGTAAGTAAGTTTCGGGTTGATGGTTTCGAGTTTCGGGTTTTGGGTTTCAAATTCTCCGCGGCCTTCCTTACCTTCTATTCCTGTCCCCACAATGCAATAATCAACTGCAACTTCCATCCGCTTCCCCTCTATCTCCTGATACGCTATTGGCTTCGTGAATTTCACCAGGCCCAAATCAGTATCAGCCTCAAGTTGTCCATCCCGGTTTACCCACAGAGATTTACTGCCGTCAAGTAGTACTTTTATCATTTCAGGGCTTGATCCCGGCTTCACACAGAAGAGCTTTTCCACGTTGTCGCCATACGCCCTGAGGCTGAGATCTACACCCTTGTAGACCTCTCCCAGGTTTACGACGTTATAGGTAGGGACGTTTGTCTTCCATTTCGACTTGTCGTTGCCCGTGAAGTAATTGACCGTTGTAACGGCCGGATGCTCGCCCGCTATCCCACTAATCTTTGCGCCTATCAAGGTCTCTTTTAGGGCAATGGCACGGGGGGTTGGTTTTAAGGAATTTAGATAGGTGTAGAACGTGTTAAACAAAGAGGGCGCATCAAGTCCGGATAATTGGTTCAAACCGTTTACGCCGATTGACGGGGTAACGGCAACGGATGCATGTTCCATGAGGCATGATTCACCATTGCCTTGTACCCAGCCTTCCGGCCTCCGGCTACGGTGATTATTCAACCCGCTATCCGACTCAAAACGCCGAACTCCGGACACTGAACTGTTATTGTTATCCGGCAATGCATACACAATCTCGCCGTCCTTCGTTACGAACACCGTGCCGCCAAAGGTCTTTGCATAGAATTTTACCTGATCATCCATCTGGCCGTTATTGGCGATAAAGGGCATTTGGAGTGTCCGGATTTTTGAGAATATCTCTTTCTTGTCAGGGCAAGCGTCCACCCTTGTCTTAATAATGTCAGGCAAGGATGTCTGCCCTCCCTTGCCGGCATGAAGAGATGACGCGAAACATGCCAACGTCAAAAGAACTAAAAACAACGCCTTTCTATATTTTAAAACTCCCAAAAAATTCCGGGTACCTGCTAAATATTTGCTTCTCATAGCTCTTTTGTCTCCTTTCTTGTGTTTGTTTATCGTATAGAATTTTCTCACGTTCCCAAGCTCCTGCTTGCAAATGTACTGTAATAGTTCACCCACCTCTTGCCGCACGGGACAACCCTGACAGGGTTATCGGGTATTGGCGCTTTGGATAGTGGGTGAACAGTTACAATGTACTTGTGCCAGAAACCCTTGCTTCTTTTACCCGGAGAGATTTCGTTTTTATGATTCAATGCAAAGTCCCTGCTTGTCATTATAACACTCAGCCTACCTTTGTTGCTATTAAGTTCACATCCTGGAACCTACTTACCGGTGAATTTCGTCTGAATCCAACGGAGTTGAGAAAGGGTTGCCCCTTCAATCGACCTAATAAACAAAGTCATACATTTATGGTTTAAGCCTTTTAGCCGCTAATATCATACGGAGCGCAGGTGTTACGTTTTCCCGGATAAATTCGGGTACTTCACTTTCGGGCGGTTGAAAGGTATTTCCTACTTCAATGGTGACGCCAAATACTCTATCCTTGGACTTTTGTTTGCCATACATCCAATCGTTCATTTCCCCATTGGTCTTATAAATAATGCCGTCCTTTGTGTTGCCGTAGGTATAACCATTCTGTCGTGTGTACATTTTTCCTAACTTCTGAAACGTTGCATGGTCTTCCGTATCTGCTTTAATATAGCCCCAGGGAAAAAGGAATAGGTTTCCGTAGCTGTGGTAGGAAAGGCTTAAAACGAAGTGGCGCTTTTCTACTAAATTTTTTAGCGCTTGGGTTTCCGGCTCTGAGAAAGGCGACGCACCCCTATACGTTTCACTCTGAGGGTAAGGACTAGAACCGATATTGTCGTAGCCCCATTGAAAGCTGTAATTCCGGTTAAGGTCTACCCCTTGATGGCTCACGTTGTCGTAACCATTGGTATTTCGGTTTTTTCTCCACCAGGAGTCTGTCTCTTCAACATAGACATGGCCATCAGGGTTCAACATGGGGACTATCCATATCTCCCGGTGGTTGACAAGAAATTTAATACGGGAGTCCACGGCATAGTTT
Source organism: Candidatus Brocadiaceae bacterium (assembly GCA_015661205.1). Lineage (GTDB taxonomy): Bacteria > Planctomycetota > Brocadiia > Brocadiales > Brocadiaceae > JACVXV01. The sequence goes on along the minus strand of JACVXV010000133.1, from coordinate 1,518 downwards.
TCCGTTAAAGTTCGTATGATGGCAAGCGGTATTTCCACCGTAATCAACTCCCGCGCATGGTGGCATCCCACGATAAGTACGTCCGGCTCCATACGTTCTTCCATCTCCGGATTGTCCGAAATCTTTAGCGCCCAGATGTCACGGTCAGCAATACCCTGGGTCTTTTCCCAGCTATCTCCGATGTCCACCAGTCGGGTAATGTTCGGATATGCGGCTGCCACTCGCTGCAACTCATCAACCATTTCGGTATAGGTGTGATAGCTGCCCAAGTTGCCGTCCACATTAATCTTTTCTTTAAAATACCGGTCTAAATCTTCGATCTCCACGTGCGATGCCCATCCACTGCCCTTTAGCTCTTCTCGTTGCTTATCGGTAACAATGGCATGAATAGGAGGACGAGTCCGTTCCGTGACAATATCGACACCTATCTGTTTCAAATGAATTATGTCTGCCGGGGCCTTAATCTCTATTTCAACCAACATTTTCCGTTCTGAGGCAACAGCAAATGAGTGTGCCGACATAGCGGCTAGTATGAACCAGAGTCCAGCCAACAAAAACAATCTTAGCATCTTTCCCTCATATAAAAATCCAGTGCATTTGCCACAGGCATTACGTTTCCAAAAGTTACGGGCGCTTTACAGTGTATTAGCCGGCTTAGTTACTTATTTCGTAATCTCTTTGAGTTCTTCTCGAATTACCTTAATTAATTATTGTTTTGATCACGAAAGCAAAACGTCCTGCCTCCCCTGCGGGGTTTGTATTATTTTATTATCTGTAACAGGGAACTTTCCCCCCCCGCTATATCCTGCTGGCCTTTCATGCCTAACAGTGAATTTCCTATACGTTAAGTTAAGGACAACAAGCATCTCTTGTTAGAGACAGTGTTTCTGAACAGGATTGACATACGACGATATGGGTAAAATTGCCTCATGACGGCAACGCCTATGAAGTGGAAATTGTGCTGGTTCACCGTGAATTGGAATTTTCAAATTTATAATAAGCTACTAAAGCTGGGGCTTTGCCCCAGACCCCAAGGTTTATTTTAGGCATAGGAGGAACTCTGGATCGTCTTTGTTTGATAGTAAGAAAGACGAGTGTATTTCTCATCTCTCGTAAAGACAATCCGTCGTCCCTCGTTCGACTATCCCTCAGCAGGTTGCTCCCCAGCAGTTCCCGCCTCTGTTTTAACAATCGGCAAGATTCTATTCATTCACCACCTTCATGTCAAGCGATTTTCCGTTTAGATGCCCGCCGTTCCCGCGCCTAACTTAATTTCCGGTCTCGTTCGGAAAAGATTTCTTTTTCACGTCCGAGCAATTTGTCCGGCGGAGCGATATAACCTATTGCGCTATGCAATCGTTTCGTATTGTATTGCGCGACGAATTCCTCCACTTCCATTCCCTCATTAGACCGGCATTCACCAACACCCGGTACACGCTTGATGGGCTTACTGCCACAATGTTAGCATCCAGCATCATAAAGGTTAGTCTACGATAACCTTCAAGAGGATACTCTTCA
>JACVXV010000253.1 GCA_015661205.1 Candidatus Brocadiaceae bacterium | reverse complement strand
ATTTTCTCAATAAAAACATCTTACACATTTTTGGAAGGCAATGCTCCTTTTCTCTTCCTATGTCTTACTTATTACCCACAGATTCTGCGGACGAGCCTATTTCTATTGTCTGATAGGCATTCACCCTATCGACCGCGCCCGTATTTTCAACATTTTAGTTACGGATTATAAATCCGCACCAGTCACCCATCCGGATCAAGGCTTTCATTGGAATTATCTTGTACGATGAATTCCTCCTGCCTCGGCGTGACCGCACGCAGACAGGTTGCCCTTGGCAAGTTTCTGCCCCAGAAAATCGTTGGTACCATGCTGTGTCCAATTGTTTGTCACATACTTATGGCTCTACGGCCAACCCTTTGTGGCTCACAACATAGGCGGACTTTGATGATCTTGCTTTTCAGACTCCGTTTTGCGAATGAAACAGCTTCCCAATCACACCTCATGGATTGAGTACCAACCCCACTACCGGTTCACCGTTTCATTCTATAAATTCCTTTACATACCTTTCTCCTTTTTTATCGTGATATGAAGAACAATCTGACACGGTGGGAAACCGGTTGATGTCTCCTGTCTCAAGCATTATCGTTATTCCTAATATCTTGCCTATCCCCGGCACCGTTAGCAGTTCTTCATACGGATATCGTAATTTTACTTCTTTCAACACGGCCTTTTCTATCCTGTCGATCTGTTCGTTGAAAAAGTCTATTACTGCCTTGTCACTCTGGACTGCTATTTTGTGGTGTTCATCCGATAACTGCTTGCTTATTTCTTCTTCGCTTAGCCTCTTCGCATCGTTGACTTTCAACTTTCTTCCGGTATTGCGATTCATCATGTTTTGCAGGCTTAATATATGTGCCGTTCTGTGCCTCACCAACATTGTTCGTTTTCTCAACAAATCCCTTACCGGACGTATCTCTTTTGGATAAATGTACCCCTCCGGCAACATGCCTAATCGTAGCATGTGTGCCAGCCAGTAGGAATCCCACTTGTCATCCGTGTACTTCATACCAGAATACTGCTGCATCTCTGCAGGATTCGCCAGGCGTACCTGGTATTTCTCCTCTTGTAATCCGTCCACCAGCCAATACCAGGTGTACGTCGATTCTACTACTATCCCTTTTACCTCCTTCTTAAACGGCTCCAATTCCTTTAATATCACGCCAAGATCATTGATAAGTTTCTTCCCGAATATCCGACTATCTTTCTTGTCTATCAATCCAAGGTAATTATTATCCGAATGCAAATCTATTCCTACATAATAACTCATACGCACTCCTCCTGTTTATCAGTTTTAACAATTTATCTCACCATGCCTTTATGATACCATTTGGCATCTGATTGTCGAGGAGCCTTCTATATGATTATCACACCTTGATTAGTGACTTCAAAAGTAGCGGGTAGGATGGATTGAGGCGATTGTTTTGTATCGCCGTATCCACCATGTATTTCTCAACGTCGTTTTATATCTGCGATATTGCATTACTACCCAGCCCATTCAGCGGGTTTGCGTTGTGTTACAAACGTACCACGGAAAGAGAAAACAGTGTTGATTAAATCTCATGAAATGTTTAAACTACAATAGCAGTTTAGCAGTGTTTCCATCGCTCTACTTCAAAAGAGGACGTAAAACAACTGATAATTAAGCAGTCAACATAAAGGAAGGGGATGGAAGGAGGAAGAAAATGCTTGTAGAATTTAGTGAGGAGTTAACATGAAATGGAAAGACCATATCGAAGTGAATCCTGCAGTGCTGGTTGGCAAGCCGATTATCAAGGGCACACGTATTTCGGTAGAGTTGATTCTGGATCGCCTGGCAGATGGATGGACGATGGAAGACGTGCTTACCTCTTATCCCCATATTAACAGGGAAGACGTCCTGGCGGTTCTGAGCTTTGCTTCTGAGTTGTTCAAGGAAGAGACTTTCGTGGCTGTTGGGAAAGTTACCGCATGAAGGTGCGTTGGCTTGTTAACGAAAATTTTCCCGCACCATCTGTTGCCGTAATGCGTGCGTCAGGGCACGACGTGTTGTCCATTGCCGAATCGCATTCGGGAGATAACGACATTGAGGTGCTTGCACTTGCACGGAAAGAGGGACGCTGGCTGGTGACGTTTGATCAGGATTATGGCGAACTATTGTTTGCGCGACACTATGCTCCGCCGCCCGCAGTGATTTTGCTGCGGGTGCCATCGTACCGTCCTGAGGAACCTGCCGGTTGGTTGGAACATCTACTCCGCGAACCGAATGGTCTGTCGGGAAAGTTTACTGTTTTTACCGGTACGACGGTGCGTAGCCGCCCATTATTGCATTAGATCACGACATAAAACTCATGGACGGTTTTATTTTCATGGCTTTCAAATCCTTTCCGCAAACGATATTTATCCTCTTTACCGGAATTCCGGTGGCCATTGCGGGCGGTGTCTGGTTCCAGTACCTGTTTGGCTACAACTTCAGCGTCGCCGTCTGGGTAGACTTTATCTCCATCTTCGGCATCGTAGACGACGATTCCGTCCTCATCACCACCTACATCAACGACCTGTTAAGTAAAAGGCGTCCAGGACGTCCGTGACACTATCCTCATGGCAGGCGCCAAAAGGATACGTCCCTGCATCATGACCGCCGCCATCACCACGCCAACGATCCTGTATTCAATATCCTTGTTAAGCTCCATGTCGTCGTATTTTGGGTTCAGGGGATGAAGCAAGCGTGTTTTACCATACTTTTTTAGTTGCTTAAACGAGAACGGTTTGAGCAGAAGTACGGTTTCTTTCGTCCTGTCATTAGAGAGGTTGTCCGAAATTATTTGACCTGCGCCGACCTGAAGAATGGCTTTGCCAGGGTGCGCTGTGGTGATTGCAGCAAGGAATATCTGCTTGCCTTTAGCTGCAAAGGCAGGTGGTTTTGCCCGTCATGCCACGCGAAAAAGGTTGTCCAGTTCGGAGACGTCTTACATGAGACTATCCTCTATCCAGTTCCCCATCGACACTATGTCTTCAGCATTCCCATTATGCTGCGCATCTATTTTAAACATGACGAAAAAGGACGAGTGGCGCTTGCCCAGTATATTATTCGTAACACCTTCTCCCTTGAGAAGCTGACTTATAACCAGGAAGCGGGCACGGTTATTTATCGTTCTAAAATGTCTCAAGGCAAAAGCAAGAAGAGTACAGACGCCCCGCTGGGCGTCTCTACACAGATATACACGGCGGAAGAGTTCATCGCCGCCATTACCCAGCACATCCCTGAAAAATCATTTCAGATGGTGCGCTACTATGGCTGGTATTCAAACAAATCCCGCGGTTTACGAGAAAAACAGGACAATCTCACACCAGATAATCAACCACTTGATGAAACTGATGAAGCCATTGAGATAATAGACGTCTCTGAATACAAACCACGCCGCATCCCGTCAAAGCAGTGGCGCGATTGTATCAAAAAGATATATGAGGCAGACCCTCTGTGCTGTCCGAAGTGTGGCGGGGAGATTAAAATCATCAGCTTTATCA
>JACVXV010000132.1 GCA_015661205.1 Candidatus Brocadiaceae bacterium | reverse complement strand
GATGATTTTCCTGTTCTTTTTGCTTTAAACGTCGCCTGCTAACTCCGGCAAACCGATAAAAATTAAATTTTATTATCGTTTTTGCCTGGCAAGGGCATTATAGAAGGCCGATTTTCGCTACGCGAAAATCAATTGCAGAATTTAGGTTGTATATTAACTAAGAATATGAGGATAACAAGAGAACCGACCTTTGTGTTTAAGAGAGAAATATAATAAACATCCTTTATCTTCATACCACTTTCCCCTTGTAATTGCAGAGTAGTATGAACTTTTTTTAATCTATCAAGAAAAGCATTTTTAATTGCTGTCAGTGTTTTGATTTCTTCCAGAGTAAGTTCTTTTTGTTTAAAGGTATCGTCTATATCTGACAACTTTTCATTAATTGTATCCACTTCTGTATTAAAGCCATACATGTCCTTCTCAAGAATATGCTGTGGGACACTACTTGCATAATATTCAGCTTTACTGTAAATGAATATTCCACAAATTAAAACAACAAAAATAAGAAACAATAGCGCATGAGCTAAATAGGTTAAATTCTTTGCTCTTGACCTTAATTGTGAGATAACGTGAAATGCTGTCTCACAATTATCTTTATTTGTCAGGGTGCTAAAATATTTTTAACCGAAGGTTCATCAACGACATCAAAGCCTACACTACTGGCTATCAAGCACGAACCAATTAAAACAAGTAACAAAAACCAATTAACTTAAACACTTTCTTTAGCTTGGCGAGTATCAAAATAAACTCCTTTTCTTTTATTATAATTCAATAAGTGCAAAATATGCGGCAAAATAGTTAAATCCTGACGTATCGTTCACACGCTCGTTACGCAAACGAAGCTTCATACTTTTCCTTTGCGACTGTGCGGTGTTATTATTTTTAGTGGATACGCTCCGCTTGACCACCCTGCCCGATGATTAATTTGCTGTGCACGCCCTACATGGCTAAGGGGTGGCGCGTTTTTGCGCAGTCCTGCTTGAACGCAAAATTGGGCATTAAAGACCTCCAACACCTCGTACACCAAAGCAAACAGTGAGAATCAGTCCTCCAAGAAACAAGAGTATCTGAATGATTGCAGGGATTCTGACGTTGCTGCTATTGATAGATTGCGAGTTTGGCGTAGATTCTTTGGCAAGAGAACCAGTAAGCGCGAGGAGAGTCCATACACCAGCTACCACCGAAAGTAAAAGCAGAATCCACGATATCCCGATGATGTTCTTGGTCAATGCATCAATGGGTTCGATTACTTCTTTTGCAAAGGTAATCTCCAACGCAAGAATACCCGTTGCGAGCGTAATTAGCTGCTTTGGTGTATCCGATGCACTCCCAAATGCGGCCTTGGTCTTCAACCCTCAACAAAATGGACAGATCGGACACAGGCTGGAAAGTGCATTGTTAAGCGTCTGCTCGTGTAACTCGTTAAACCCCAGCACACCAGCTTGTCGTATCATTTCTGTCAGTAGCCTACGAAAATTTGTTTCTGCTTCTCGTAACTTAGCTCGGTCGATGGCAAAGCTTTCGCCCCAGACGCGCTTCTCCGCATTACGAATCAACTGGACAAGATTTTGCTTGCAGCCAGGTGCAATTGGTAATTGACAAGACTGCATAACCGCCTCCAAGCGGCTTTTAAGTGGTTCTCCACTGCTCTGTGGCATACTTGCTGACATAACCATTCCTCCATTAAATTATATGTCACCCTATTTCTTAATGCTCAATACTCCGTTACCCACTACGGTACGTTGTCACACCCACCTTCTTGAAGGTAATCTGGCGTTGTTGCAATACAGGGTATTATTGCATACAGAACGAAACACATTTAATGCCAAATCGAACAAAACCCTCATATTTTAAAAAAATTCCGTACTTTGTTGTGTTTTTATGTGGTCAAGGCGATCACTGAATTGGTAAAAGAATGTAGCTAAAGGCGGTTTATTGTACTGACAATATTATTCATATCATGCTAAGGTAACAAGAGTTAACACATACATCGCTTCCCTGCAAAACCCTCTTTTGGCTTGGAGAAGTCGTGCAGGATGAAGGCAATAATTAAACCTGCGTTGATTACGTAAAATAATTATTACAACAGGACAGGATAATGCCGAATGCAAAGAAAATTATTTACCCATACTGAATAAGTGACCCATGAGACAAAGCGCCACATGGGGCACTTAGGTGGTTGAAATGGTTTTAGGTAAAATTGGTAGAACGATTGAATTTAACGATATTATGCCTGCGGCATGTGTGTTTGTAAGCACGGGCATTTCTACCGATGCATTGTCCGTGCGGGGCGTTTAAAAAACGGCAGGCTGGAAGCCTGCGCTACCGGTTAATTATTGGAACTTCTATACGGTCTTATTTCTCTGAGGGCTTGTATGAGGGCGGACATGTCCGCTGGCAGGTCGGCCTGGAATTTCAGGGATTTTTTCATGATGGGGTGGAAGAACTCGATCCGGTGCGCGTGTAGCGCCTGACGATCGATTATGGGTATCTCTTCCAGTTCTCTTTCTTTTTGTAATAAATCGGAAAGGCAGCAGGTTTCCTGGCTGCTGTACATAAAGTCGGCAACGACCGGATGCCCTAACGCCTTCATGTGCACGCGGATCTGGTGGGTGCGGCCCGTCTTTGGCTTTAACTTTACCAGGGTATAACCGCGAAACCGCTCTAACACTTCGTATATAGTCACGGCCTCCTTGCCGATGTCGTGCCTTACCGACATCTTTTGCGGTTCCTTTCTGTGTCTTCCGATGGGTAAGTTTATTTCATCGGAATCAAGGGGGAATTCACCTTCAACGACGGCAAGGTATTCCTTGTGGATGTACCTTTTTTCAAACTGCATGGCGATGTGTGCATGGACGGCGTCGCTTTTGATCGTCAGCATAACGCCGGTTGTATCACGGTCCAGCCGGTGCACAATCCCGGCTTTTAGCGGCCCGTTGATCTGTGAGAGGCTCTGGCAATAAAAGGTAAGGGCATTGACGACTGTGCCGGAAGGATGTCTGCCCGCGGGATGGACAACCATGTCATACGGCTTGTTGATTACCATCAGGTATTCGTCTTCGTAAATAATGGTGAGGGGGATGTCTTCCGGAAGGATTTTGCTTTCCTCGATCAGCGGCGCGCGGACGGTGATAACGTCCCCACGCTGTATGTCGTAGCTGCTCTTTGTTGTGTGGCCGTTAATGAGGACGGACCCCTCCTTAACCAGTTTCTGGATAAATGTCCTTGAATAGTCGTGGAGACGGGAGGCAAGATACCTGTCAAGCCTCATATCATCGAAAACTTTCTTTATTTCGTACGTTACTTCTTTAATGTGGGGGGCTTCCTGCGTCATGTTACCTGATTAACGACAAACGGTATTGAGCCATTGCAGCCCAATTGCTGTTTGGAGAAAGTTCTACCGTCCTAGTGTACAGACGAACGGCCTCATTCGTTTGCCCTGTTTTTTCATAACAGCGTCCTGAGTCCCATCCTTCCTGAGCCAAAAGTGAACTATTTGCAAGGGATGCGCCTTCAAACTGCTTGATTGCCTCCGGAAAGAGTCCTTTTTCCTCGTAGGCATAACCCAATGATTGCCGTATGATCGGGGCAAGCGGATGGCCGCTGTAACCGTCCAAAAAGGCGTTATACTCACGAATGGCGTCATCGTAATTTTTCAAACTGTAAGAGATATTTCCCAGTTGGAACAATATCCATGGCATTACGCCGGGTGAAGGGTTGGTCGCTTTAAGGGACTTATAAGCTTCCGCAGCCTTGGATAAGGCGGCATTCCTGCTTGTCTCGTCCTTTGCGTGCTGTCTTACAGATGCAACCAAATCGCCGTTGACCTTCGACACGCCCTGCCAGGCCTCGTCGGTACTGCGGCTCTTGCTTGAGACCAGGAAGGTGACGCCAACACCTATGGCGATGGCCACCCCGACGCCTATCCCAATAATACCCTTGTACTTATCCAGCGTTTTTAATGTGTTCTTTGTGGTTATTGTACTTATTGTGCTTGAAGTAGATTCGTTCATTGTCTTTGCTCTTTCCCCAATTATAGACCAAGTAAAGATTCGGCTTCCTTAAACATCATTTGAATATCTTCTTCCTCCAGGCCGGCCCCGCGAGCTATGCGCTCCGCCTGTTTGCGTTCCAACAAATCGTCAGGGGTGTGTGAATCGGAACCAAAGACGAGCTTTGCGCCAACCTTCTTCGCAACCTTGGCAACGTGGCCGTTTGCATAAGAGTGTCCTTTTCTGCCGGAAATCTCCAGCCGAACGTTGTTCATCCTGGCGAATTTTGCATCTTCTTCCGTTATAAGGCCGGGGTGCGCGATGATATCAGCCCCCGCTTCTATGGCCGCCCTGTTCGTACCGGGAAGCACGGGTTCGGTGATGGTTTCACCATGCACGATTACCAGGAAAGCCCCGGATGCCCGCGCCTGTTTTACCATCGACTTTATATGCTCCGGTCTAAGGTGTGTCAGCTCCACGCCGCCATGGACTTTTATCTTTGAAATCGCCGATATCTCCTTGCAAGCCCTTAAAACATTGGGCAACACAAGGTCCATATTGGAATAATCGACGTGGTCCGTTATCACTAAGCCGCGAAATCCCTTCGCCTCGCAACGCCTGATTAATTCTGCCGGTAAAAGCACCCCATCGGAAAAGAGCGTGTGTGTATGTAAATCGATCATGGCGATTGTTGTGAAAAATAATGTGGGTAATAAATTAGCGATTGTTTATTGTTGCAATTAAGCATTAGTTCCGTTAAAAGTCAAATTATCCGCCTCTTTGACGCATATACTTTGGTATATATCGTAGCAATTCAATCTTAAAAGTCAACTGGTTAGCAGAATTCTTTTGGAAATCCATCTTTGAGAGTTGAATCATAATGCGTAGTATGATAAACTGTACAACTTGCAATGTATAAGAACTCTCGTTTTTTTATGCGAGTTTGCGGGCTGATCTAATTATAACGTTTGTTGCGGCAAAGCAATACGATTTCTTGTCTTTTTGTTACATAAATATATTCTATGAGTAAAAGGTGGGTTTTATCTCCTCCCAATAAAGGGCTACAGTCAGAAATCTCCAGCAAATTAAAAATATCCTCCTTGCTTGCACAGATTCTGATTAACCGGGGAATAACCGACGTAACTTCCGCAAAAAACTTTCTCAACCCCCAAATGAATTTGCTAGGGGATCCGTCATCCCTCCCGGATATAGATAAGGCATCCTTCCGAATTAATGAAGCGATTAAAAACGGAGAAAACATTGTCATTTATGGCGATTATGACGTCGATGGCCTGACGGCTACGGCGCTCATGTACCGCTGCCTGAAGCTGGTAGGCGCAAAGGTGAGTTACTACATTCCGGAACGGTTAGAGGAAGGATACGGACTCAATGCAGACGCCATAAAAAGACTGAAAGAGGGCGGCGCGAAGGTCGTCCTTACGGTAGACTGCGGCATTAATGCCTGCCATGAGGCTGAAGTTGCGCGTGATTGCGGTATCGACCTGATCATTACCGACCACCACCAACCCGGCAAGGAAACGCCCCGCGCCTTTGCGGTGGTCAATCCCAAATTAAAAATTGCAGAAAACGGCTTTAAAGACTTCTCCGGCGTTGGCATTGCATTCAAGCTTGCGTGGGCCATTGGGCAACACTTTTCGCCGCAAAAAAAGGTATCTGCGGAATTTAAAGACTTCTTAATAAGCGCCGTTGGGCTGGTCTCGCTGGGCACTATCGCCGACGTGGTTCCCCTCATTGGGGAGAATCGCATCCTGACAAGATATGGGCTTAGCGCGTTGCAAAACACGGAAATACCCGGATTGCGCGCCCTTCTTGACATTGCGGACATTTCCAACATCAACCTTGACACCTACCACGTGGGGTATCGCCTAGGTCCCCGTTTGAATGCCCCCGGGCGTATTGGAAAGGCCGGGATTGTGGTTGAGATGTTAACGACCACCAGTAAAGAACGCGCCGTGGAAATAGCCAATTTTCTTGAGCAGGAGAATAAGCGGCGGCAGGATATCCAGTCCGGTATTCTGATAACGGCCAGGAAGAAGGTTTTAAACGAAACCAACCTTGACGAAACTACCGCGATAGTATTGGCAGACCAGGCGTGGCATCCCGGTGTTATTGGGATTATCGCCTCGAAAATCGTAGAGGAATTTAACCGTCCCACGGTAATGATTGCCATATCGGAAACGATGGGACACGGTTCGGCGCGTTCCATCCCCTCGTTCCATATATTGGACGCCCTGGAAAGCTGCAAAAGCAAGCTGCTTTCCGTTGGCGGACACGCGCAGGCGGCGGGACTCAAGATACACCCCGACAATATCGATGAATTTCGTTCCATGCTCAATAGCGCTACAGCCCTAAGACTCCGCAAGGTGGATTTGGTGCCGGTTTTGAACATTGACGCAGAGGTTTCCTTTCCCATGCTGTCAAAGGCGTTGGTAACGGAACTTGAACGGCTTTCTCCTTACGGAGAAGGAAATCCGGCGCCACTGTTCTCGGCTGCCCATCTGAAGATCGTCGGACAACCGCGCCGGATCGGGTCGAAGGGACAACATTTGAGCTTTTACATAAAACAAGGCGACATAGCCTTAAGGGCCGTTGCCTTCGGGATGGGAGAATCCATAGACAGGATTAAACAAAACGGCAAGACGTGTTCCCTTGCCTTTGCGGTAAAGTTAAATACGTGGATGGATGCTGAAAATCTGGAATTGGAGGTCAAAGACATAAAATTTGAGAATGAATCTTGACTGGGACAGACAAATTTGTTATGAGATATAGTTGTTTTCTTTTACTTTTTGGGACGTTTATACCGGTTCATTCTAAGGCTTTATGCGAACACTTGCTGTCGCTTCATTTTTTTCGGAACCATGCAATAATAATTGTGACATTATTTTCAATGAAAGGCACTGCATTTCATTATCAAAAAGGGTAAAAATACATGACTGAGCTAATCAGCAAGCTTGAGACAAAAAAATGGAATCAAGTAGTACAAAAGATGCATCAACTGGCGCACAGGATAGATATATTTTGTTCGGCGATCCTGTTTCAGGGAAAAAGAAGGATTAATTATTTTTTTAACAAAAGGGCTGTTCACCATTCTATCACAAAAAGATCCGGGAATTGTTTACGTTGCGGAAGATGTTGCCACGCATCCATAAAATGCCAGCACCTGGAATATGACGAAAACGGACTCTCCTTGTGCAAGGTATATGACCAAAAACCAATCCTGTGTTCTCTCTATCCTTATAACGAAACTGATTACTTCGATCATTTGAGAGATACTTGCGGGTATAAATACGAAGAGGGATCGCTGTAAACAAAATAACAACTTATGAAAAGGACTCCACTCTACGACGTCCACAACAAACTGAACGCCAAAATGGTGGAGTTCCATGACTACCTCATGCCGCTTCAGTACGGAAGCATCATTGACGAGCATCTCCAGGTTAGAAAAGCCGCCGGTCTGTTTGACATATCCCACATGGGACGCTTCGAGGTTTCCGGCGCCGGGGCGTTCCCGCTTATTCAACATCTTATCACAAACGATGCAAGCCGCCTGGCGGTTAACCAGGCAATCTATAGCCCTCTATGCAACGAGCAAGGCGGCTTCATTGATGATATCCTTGTTTACAAACGGAACGAGAACCGGTTTCTACTTGTCGTAAACAGCTCCAATACCGTGAAAGACCTGGAATGGTTCCAACGCCATGCGCCTTGTTATCAACCGGTAAAAATCGCGAATGTAACGGAACAAACGTCCCTCATCGCATTACAAGGCCCCCATTCAGGACACATACTGGAAACCGCCTTAAACCAGCCGATAGGACGCCTGCAAACATTTTATGCCGATGAATTTGCGTGGGACGGTGTGCTGCTCACGGTGTCCAGAACGGGATATACCGGCGAGGACGGTTTCGAGATATGGGCGGACGCAAACCATGCCGTAAAACTGTGGGATGTAATCATGAACAGCGGCGAACGGGATGGCCTCAAGCCTGCCGGACTTGGCTCCAGAAACACGCTGCGGCTGGAGGCTTGTCTTTTATTATATGGAAACGATATGGACGAAACGGTGACGCCTCTTGAGACAACGGCCAGTTGGACGGTAAAATTTGACAAAGGTGATTTTATCGGACGGGAGGCCTTGCTCCGGCAAAGAGAGTGCGGCCTTGCCAGAAAATTGGTGGGATTCGAAATGATAGACCGCGGTATTCCCCGCCATGATTACCCCGTTTTCCTGGGCAGCGAGGCCGTCGGGAGGGTCACCAGCGGTTCATTCAGCCCCTCCACAAACAAGAACGTCGGTCTGTGCCTGATTCAATCCCAGGCCGCCCAAACGGGAAACGAGATTCATATCCAGATTAGAGATAATAAATACAAAGCGCGTATTGTAAAAACACCTTTTTATACAAGAGAAATCACCCATGGACATAAATATACCAAATGACCTGCTGTATACAAAAACACACGAATGGATAAGGAAGGGAAATGGGGGGACGGCCACGATGGGGATCACCGACTATGCCCAACAGCATTTGAAGGACATTGTCTTTGTGGAATTGCCGTCGATAGGAAAAGAAACGAAGGCGGGAACTCCTTGCGCGGTGGTGGAATCTGTAAAGGCCGCTTATGATATTTTTGCGCCGGTGTCCGGTAAGGTCGCCGGGTGTAACCCGAAAGTTACGAACAACCCCCAACTCGTAAATGAAGACCCTTACGGCGAAGGGTGGTTTTCAACCATAGCTTTAGCCGATCCGGGCGAATTAGACAACCTGCTGACCCCGGAACAATATCGCGTCCACTGCGAATCAGGACAGTAAAAGCCATCCCGAGGCATTGCCCATGATTTTAACAACATGCTCATGAAGATTAGCAGTCGTGCTGCTGGGGACTTGGCAGGCGTTGTACTGGAAAGACACCTTCAACGAGTTGCCGAGAATCACAAGAGACCTATTCGAAAAAAAGCCCCGACCATCTCTGATTTGAACGACCCGTTTGCATCGTGTGTGGAAGCCTTGATATTTGGAAAGCATCGGCCGCTTTCTATTGAGGTTGTTGCCTATGAAAAGGATTGGGGGTAACTTTTGGCGACATTTGGTTCAATGGCTACAAGCAATTGGAAGAGGCAAGCTCTATGCTTGGGGCGTTACAGGCTGAAGAATTGACCGGCATGCTTGAAGGCAAGAGCCTGGAGTTACCCTGGAATAAACTCTTCTCCGGCTCTCCGGTCATGATCAAAGAGGGGGAAAAATTACCCGGCGTAGAATTGGCGGGCGGTATGACATTTACCCTGCTGTCACCGACAGCAAAACAGCTTGTTGATCTGATGCCGGAATGGAAAAAAACCTGCTCTTTCCCAAACGATGAGTTAATCCAGTCATAGAAAAATCCAGAATTGATTCGATCCGTTGGAGATGAAATCAATACATCAATGCCATTGAATCCGTGAAACTCCATTGGTACAACCGCGCTGGTGCCTGGGCGTCCGGTTCTGACAGACAAAATATCATCAGTTTTAACTTGGCTTTTTGCCTGCAAGATGTTTGCATACGGTGATATAAAAACAAAATTACTTGGACCAACGCCATCTTCGCGAACATTCGCTGAACGAAATGCAGGAACCCCATCGACCATAAAGAATTGTATCGGCTGAATAACGAGGCCAACACAAAGCCTTGTGCAAAAATTGCCGCACCGCTTTAGACACGACTACTTAGGAATCCAGCCTATCGGCGTTTCCTGATAAAGCTCTGGCTCCTGTCACTCACCCAATACATTATTCGGAACACATTCTCCCTTGAGAACCTGGCCTATAACCAGGAAGCGGGAACGGTTATTTGTCGCTCTAAAATGTCTCAAGGCAACAACAAGAATGATAACAGGAATATCCCACTTATCCTTTGTGAAATTTCCAACAACGGTAAGCAGGGCAATTCCCCTGCTGATGTCGTATCGGTATTTAGCGGCTTAATTCGGGAGTATTCTCCATTTTTTGTGTTGGATTGTTTAACGGTTTTTTGGAGTGCAGTAACCGTGTTACTGCCGGCATTGACATGGTCAATGTACTCCATAATAAAGAAACAGCACTGTCAATTTTACGAAGTTTTTCCCCGCGCCTTTTCCAACTTTTCAGCCGGGGTATTAATTGCCCCGGCAAGCTTGCCGATGTCGTCGTCAGACCGGTACTCGATCCTGTCGGCGTAAGCGCCGCCTGCTATTTTTTCGGCAATTCGGTAATGTGTTGAATGCGTGCCGAAATCTTTTCGCCGAGGAAGAATGCGATAATAATCACCCCGACCGCTACCGCACCAAAGACGAACATGAGGTAGTCCCGCAATTGGTAAAGCGCCCCGAAGCCTTCCTCCACGTCGATTTCAGCAATGATGCCCCACCCATAAT
This sequence comes from Candidatus Brocadiaceae bacterium, assembly GCA_015661205.1. Classification (GTDB taxonomy): domain Bacteria; phylum Planctomycetota; class Brocadiia; order Brocadiales; family Brocadiaceae; genus JACVXV01. The sequence goes on along the minus strand of JACVXV010000132.1, from coordinate 1,300 downwards.
CGGGCATCCATCGCCAGAAACCGAGGACGTTTACGCCGCGGTAGTCAAGGTACCCGTTGGCGTCAAAGCTGCTCGTGCCTTTGAGGCATTCACGAACGCCCTTCGTTATGTCGCCCGTTCCTGCTTCGGTACCTTTTCCCAGTCCTCGGCCGCATCGCGCACATGGAGTGGATTACGGATACTGGCTACGATAATTTCGGTCTGATAGCCGTAGTTGTCATATATCATGCGAATCTCTTCGATCAGTTCCATGCCGTTGTGTCCCCGGTCGTCCAGCCTTCCGACAAAGGGGCTTACGTACGTGCCGCCCGCCTTTGCAGCCAGGAGCGCCTGGTTGGAGGAAAAACAGAGGGTTACGTTGGTCTTGATTCCTTCATCGGTCAGCCTTTTTACGGCCTTAAGGCCATTTTTTATCAGCGGTATCTTGACGACAATATTTTCCGCGATCTTTGCCAGTTCCCTGGCCTCCTTAAGCATACCTTCCATATCGAGGCTCACCACCTCGGCGCTGACCGGTCCTTTCACGATGGAGCAAATCTCCTCAATCGTCTCACGAAAAGGCCGCCCCGTCTTAGAGATTAAGGAGGGGTTCGTTGTCACCCCGTCCAGAATGCCCAGGCTATGCGCCTCCCGAATTTCCTTTACATCTGCCGTATCAATAAAAAACTTCATCGCAATTCCTTTCTTAAATGTAACTCTTTGCCGTGAATAAAAATGACACCCTTTTTGCGTCTACTCTGTAATACCGCAGAGCCGCTACTATGCCGATAAGGACAACCTTTGAAAAGGTTCCGTACATATCCACAATCCTAATCGCGTATGGCATGAATACAAAAAAACGATATTCAAATTATCTTACAAAGCTATGATGATTTCAAGGATTTACTGGAATAGGGATGGAGAAAGAGGTGGTTGCAGCCGGGAATTCATCATTGTATTGATCACGAAAAACAAAATGTCCTTTTGTTCCTTTGGCGCTTGTATCATTTTATTCGTTTTTAGGGAATCCCCCCCGATATATCCTGACGGCCTTTCAGTTCTAACTTTGAATTTCCCATACGTCAAGTTAGGCCTTCGGCGACTTAAAACATGCAGAGGCAGGAGCCAACTCCTGTAAATATTATTTAAAATATTTTCGCTGAATAGTTTCTAATGTTGTTATACCTAAATCCTGCAAACAAGGCAAAGCTTTGTTGCAAGGATAGGCGAAAAAGGATAGAATCTACAAGGGATTTGAGGCGAGATAACCACATAAAGGAGATTCACTTTTTCGATGAAGAATATACCACAAAAAGAGACA
>JACVXV010000252.1 GCA_015661205.1 Candidatus Brocadiaceae bacterium | reverse complement strand
ATATAAACACTTACGGCTTTTTACAGCTACAGGCAAATTAACATCCTATGGGTGGGTACCCCCCCCCAAATGAAAATGGGGGGCATTTGACCCAGTCTGGAAGCGTATCCACCAAATAATGATTTTTCCTAATACCCCCAACGTCCGCCGGGAAAAAGGAAAAGCTTTTTAATGAATAAAAGCCAAAATGTAAAAACATTACTCGTTTTTAAGAAAATTCTATTGAATTTTGCCGCTAAATTTGTTTCACTAACCAGCACGTTTTTTAGTGCGGCCGTGCATCCCTTTGAAGGTGGCTAAGCCACCTACTAAAGTTACCTATTCCTCTAAGATGGAATGTATTTAAGCAGATATTTAAAATATGGTTCTCGTAGCACTTTTGCTATTAACCCCAGCCTTTAGGCTGGGGTTCGTGATGGATATCTTGAAATCTGTGCGTTCCGTATTCCGTGTGTTCAGTGTATTCCGTGGTTTTACAAGCTGTTCTCTCTGCCAACGTATCGTAAATGCCGTCATTATAACCACGGAACACACTGAACACACGGAAGATGTGTGGTCTGACAGCATGGAATTGAGTGTTTTTCAACTATGTCGTTCCTACGGAACTCATAGTGTTTCTCTGCGTGTTTTCTACCAATATTTCGTTCCTGACGGAACTTTGCAACGCATTCAATTATTGTGTGTCTAAGCGCTAGACCGAATACTGCCGGAGTTGGACGAATATAGCCCCTAGAAAGGCAAACAGTCTTGCAGTTGCAAGGCCGAGTCTGCCCGAAGGGCGTTAAGTCCCACCTTCAAAGGGATGGTGCAACCGTGCTATATAAAATCACTTGATGGAGCCAATCAACTATGATGAAACCGAAGAGAAATCGGGAGATTATGCGGAAGACCTTGCAGCCACCATGCTGGCCAGCACGCTTGGCATTGAATTTGACCCCGCAAAGAACTATGATGAGCGAAAAGAGACCTACCGCATGAGTGGCAAAATCGTAAAGACCAGAAACATTATACAGGCTGCGCGTGGTGATAAAACCGGCATGCGGACTACCGTGGTTGCCGAGGCAGTGTTCATATTTATAACAAATGTTTACGGAATCTATCAAAGCGGTTTAAACGGTTGGCACTGTTTAAACCGCTTTTTTACCTGCCCTCCCGCAATGCCTCACGCAGGCAGGATTCCCGGCTGTTTGGACTCGTTCCCAAGCTCCAGCATGGGAACGAGAAGAAAACTTACAAAAAAAGAAGTTTTTACAGGGTAGTACTATAAAGGAGGTTCATAATAACGTGGAAGTCATAACCACCGGATGTATCGTCGCCCCCAAAGGATTCAAGGCGGGCGCTGTCTATTGTGGCATAAAAACACGAGAGGACAGCCTTGATTTAGGAATTGTTTTGTCGGAGTGTCCGTCAACCGGGGCTGCGCTGTTTACGACAAACCAGATTTACGCCGCACCGGTAAAATACAGCAGAACAACGGCGCAAAAAGGGTGTATCCGTTCCTTTGTTGTCAATAGCGGCAATGCCAACGCCTGCACCGGAGAACAGGGATACAAAGACGCCGTGGAAATGGCGCGGATTGCCTCCGGGTGCCTGAAAATCTCCCAGGAAGAAATACTCATCGCTTCCACCGGGATTATTGGAAGACCCCTTGCCATGGACAAGATCGCCGCCGGTATCAAAGGTGCGGCGGCATCATTGGGAAACACCCCTGCGCACGGCAATAACATGGCGCGGGCAATTATGACGACGGACACGAGGCAAAAAGACGTCGCCGTCAGACTCAAGATAAACGGCAAAGACGTAATAATCGGTGGCATTACAAAAGGCGCCGGGATGATTGCACCCAACATGGCAACGATGCTTTGCTTTATCACTACGGACGCGACCATACCGTCGCCGCTTCTCAATGAGTGCCTGAGAAAATCAGCAGACATCTCCTTTAACCGCATCACTATTGACGGCCATACCAGCACAAACGACACCGTTGCCATTATAGCAAACGGGGCATCCGGGGTAACAATTTCTCCTAATAGTCCGGAAACGAAGCTGTTTCAGCAAGGGCTTGATTACGTTACGTGTTATTTGGCAAAGGCCATTGTAAGGGACGGCGAGGGCGCCACGAAATTTATTCAAATCGACGTGGTAGGCGCAAGGTCAAAGGCCGATGCCGTAAAAATTGCCCGGTCGATAGCAGACTCTCCGCTCGTAAAGACGGCCATCAACGGAGAAGACCCGAATTGGGGGCGCATCGTATCCGCAGCCGGATATGCTGGCGTTGCTCTTGATGAATCGAAGACCAACCTTTACATTAACGAAATCCTCATCTTCAGCAAAGGGATGCCAACGCAAAACAACCTTGACGTCATCAGCGCCTCAATGAAGGCCGGGGACATCAATCTTCGGCTGGAACTGGGGTTGGGGGATAGCGCCGATACCGTCTGGACGTGCGACCTCTCCCATGAATACGTCACAATTAATGCGGAATATCATACCTGATGAAGCTGGTCAAAAGCGGTTGGAACCACAGATTACACTGATTTTGAATTATTAAATCCCACTGGTTGTTTTAGCTTTTGGAAAAGGATTCATTTTCTGAGAAATCGAATATCGAACAGGGAATAACGAATGTCGAAGGATATCGAGTCTAATTGATTTTGAAAATCCCGGCAACCGCTAATGAACGCAAATTCACGCTAATACTTTTCTTTATTTTGCATTTATTAGCGTTTATTGGCGTTCATTAGCGGTTACCCAGTTATTCACTTCATGTAATTCAGGGGGGAATCATGCTTACATTAGGCCTTCGGTGTTTTTTGATAGTATACAAAAATATTTGAGATAATTGTGGCGCCCCTACGGGGCTTCAAAATATACTAACAATGACTGCCCACCGCTTGCGCAGTGGGCTACGGTTATGTTGCCCCTAACGGGGCATATGTTTATAGATAAAACCTTTATGCCCTCGGATGGGACTTGTTGTATACCTGCTTTAGCCGCTCCGTGGTGACGTGCGTGTAGATTTGGGTGGTGGAAAGGTTGGCGTGGCCTAGAAGCTCCTGCACGGAACGCAAATCAGCGCCGTTGTCTAAGAGATGGGTGGCAAAACTGTGCCGAAAGGTGTGTGGGGAAATCGTTGAACACATGCCCCCGACTTTTACGTATTTCTCCAGCATCCTCGCCACACTGCGGTCGGTGAGGCGCCCCCCGCGATGGTTCAGGAAGAGCGACGGCTTGTCTGTATTCCTTTTATCCAGATATAGTCGGATGGCATTCATGGCATGGTTTCCGATGGGTACCAGGCGTTCTTTTTTTCCCTTTCCTCTCACCTTGACTACCTCATTGAAGAAATCCACGTCATCAACATTCATCCCTGCCAGTTCGCTTACCCTTATGCCCGTGCTGTATAAGGTCTCCATTATCGCCTTGTCACGAATCCCTAATAACGTGTTTTGCTCCGGGATATTTAATAGCGTTTCGACGTCATTGACGCTCATAAAATGGGGAAGCCGTTTATCCTGTTTTGGCGCCCGAATACTTTCCAGTGGG
>JACVXV010000131.1 GCA_015661205.1 Candidatus Brocadiaceae bacterium | reverse complement strand
TATCTTCGGGAGACTGCCCCATGATTTCATATCGAATGGCTATATCCAGCACCCGGATACCAGTGCCTGAAATAACAGGCACACCATCTCTCAATTTTTTATTCCTTGTGATATAGGGATGCTTTGTTTGTTTCATTATCATACTCATTTCATGTTTTCCTCATTTTCACTTTTTAGGGATTTAAAAGCGTATTTATAATCTTCCAAAAGGTCTTCTTTGAAAACCGGTCTTAAAAAACTCTTGGATACAACAATACCCAGATTACGACAATTTTCACATTTTTCCTGAATCAGGGGAATATTACACTTTTTGCACCAATAAGTGGGATTGGGCTTTCGGGCGCCGTATTTCAAGAGATTTTGAATACCAGGATTTATGGTTTTCATATCAAATTTTCTAATGCCACCATTTTCTGTGAATTTTAGGTACTACGAAATATTTACACCCCTCATGACCATACCAGAAACAGCCATGAATAAATATAACCGTTTTATATTTCGGGAAAACAAGGTCTAAGGTCTGGTGTACCAGGTAGCATTTTATCATGAAGTTTATATCGAAAGCCATTCCCAAACAGGAATTTTCTGACCATGATTTCCGGTTTTGTGTCCTTGCTTCTGATCATCGACATATTATAGCTTCTGGTTTTCTTGCTGTGAACGTCTGTCATTAACTATTTCCCGAATAATCAGGCATTCTCTTTAGCACCTTTTTTTATGGATTTCAAAGCCCCATGATGTTGTATCGTTTAATAGTATATTTTACCTCTTTTTCAATACCGCTTTTGCTTTCTTCATCATCTCTGTATCAAAGCTTACCAAGTCAGCCGCATAGAGTAAAACAGCCTGAATGTCTTCAGGTTCTAATTCAGGGTAGTCTTCAAGCAACCAACTACAATTCATTTTCCTCTATTTCAGCAATTTTCATGATTGCTCTTAGCAAACCCACTTTTAAATCTTTATTCCCATGGACAGGAACGCTTATTCGTTCTTTCCTCCCAGTTTTCATATACACACGATGGCTTCCGCGTATGGTTTTTAATTGCCAACCCTTTTTCTCTAAAATCTTGCACAAGTGCTTGCCTGAAATACTTTTCATACAGCAATTTCCAACACCTTGTCTTCGGGCATTAATTTAATATCTTCTATTTCCACTGATAAGCATGCATCAATCGCCTCATAAACATTTTGCAATAATTCTTCCCAAGTATCTCCCTGTGTAAAACAGCCTGGAATAGCGGGTACTTCTGCCCAATAGCCACCTTCTTCCGCCTTGTGAACTACAATCTTGATTTTCATAATATTCCTCCAATAGGTATTCTATAAAATAGTCTTTCTTTTGTTTTAAAACGATATGAGCATTTTTGTAATACTTTAAAAGTCTTCTTTAACCAAATCAATAAGAGGAATACTTATTTGCTTACCCCTGCGTCGATTAAGAATTTTAAGTTTTTTTGCTCCATTTTTAAGCGCCTATACCAACTTCAAATACCTGTTCTTCGCATACCGGGATTTCTGCCGCCTTTCTCAGACTTATTAGGCGTGCCTTTTTTACCTTTTAGAAGCATCCGGAATGGTTATGCCAATGAGTTCCTTTCCTTTGTATCTGAGTAATACGCCATTTCCCAGCATTTCCGAATCCGTTGACTTTTGAGGTCTTTTAAAACTTATATAGAGAACGTCTGCCGCTTTATCATAATCAATCCACATCCTGTTTTATTTTACCGGAGATTCAACAACATTGAGGACTTCATCATAATAGCCTGCCATCTTCCCCTCTGCCTGAAAACTGAAATAACCATCTTTACCTACAGAGCAAAACAAGTCCGTTTTTCCCTTAATTATAGAAGGTATCTGCTTTAATCTTCCAGGTTCCTGATTATTTCATCAGCAAACCCGGAACACGTCACCAGGGTAGCGCCCTCCATCTGGCGTTCGAGGTCGTAGGTCACCGTTTTCTGCCGGATGGTCTTTTCTAACGCCCTGACAATCAAATCCGCCGCTATATCCCATCCCAAATGTTCGAACATCATAACGCCCGACAAAACGACAGAGCCGGGATTTACCTTGTCCTGTCCCGCGTACTTGGGAGCGGTGCCGTGTGTGGCCTCAAAAATTGCCGCCTTGTCCCCGATGTTCGCGCCCGGCGCCATGCCTAAACCGCCTACCTGCGCGGCGCATGCGTCGGAAATGTAGTCGCCATTGAGGTTTGGCGTGGCAATAACCTCATACTCCTCCGGACGCAAAAGCACTTGCTGGAACATGGCGTCGGCAATCCGGTCTTTCACGACGACCTTTCCCTTCGGCACAACCCCTTTGTATTTTTCGGTGACGACGTCTTCCGTGATCGTGTGTTTGGGAAATTCATCCCTGGCCACTTCATAGCCCCATTCGCGGAACGCGCCTTCGGTAAACTTCATAATGTTCCCTTTATGCATGAGGGTGACGCTTTGCTTTCCTTTGTCAATGGCGTATTGTATGGCGCGCCGTACAAGCCTTTTGGAGCCGAACTCGCTCATGGGTTTGACGCCAATGCCGGAATCCTTGCGGACTTTCTTCCCAAACTCACTTTCGAGAAACGCTATCAGCTTCTTGGCCTCGACAGAACCTTTCTTATACTCAATGCCCGCATACACGTCCTCGGTGTTTTCACGGAAAATGACCACGTTCAGCTTTTCAGGCGACTTTACCGGGCTGGGAACTCCGGTAAAATACCGCACCGGCCGCACGCAGGCGTACAGGTCTAGTTCCTGCCTCAAGGTAACGTTGAGGCTCCTGATACCGCCGCCCACCGGCGTTGTAAGCGGCCCTTTGATTGCCACCTTGTATTTTTTAATGGCATTCAGGGTATCTTTTGGAAGCCACTCCCCGCACTCCTTAAAGGCACTTTCGCCCGCAAAGATTTCTTTCCATACAATGCGTTTTTTGTTTTTGTATGCCATGCTAACGGCGGCGTCAAATACCCGAACGGAAGCGTTCCAGATATCCGGTCCCGTACCGTCGCCACGGATAAAGGGGATAATCGGGTTGTTTGGCACAACCAAACGGTTCTTTTCAATCGTTATTGCAGCGCCATCTGAAACAGTCTTCTTTGCCAAAGGTAATTACCTCCTCATTTTAACGTATAGGAATTTTGAATTAGGCCTTTTCGGCGACTTTTAACAGTGTAGTGGCAAGGCGCGCCTTGCCACTACACGTGCGTTTGAAATTCCTATACGTCAATGTTAGGCCTGAAAGGCCACCAGGATATAGCGGGGGTGCAGCCCCCTGAAACTGAATAAAATACTATAAACCCCAAAGGGGCGACAGGACAATTTGTTTAACAATAAATTTCAGAAAAGGTAAATGTCCCGGTCATGTTAAGCATCCTTTTCTGTCGCCCCCTTGGGGCTTGTTATCTTGTTTCTTTAACCAGGGGCTTCACCCCTGGCTATGTGCTTTCTGCCCTTCTGGCCTGTTGTAGAGCGAAGAGGTTCTTCGCTCTACAAGAAAAGTCACGGAAAAGGCTTAATTTAAACATCCGTAATGGCTCACCACAAAATCAATTCCGGTTTGGTTTCGGCGTGCTTTCACTTGACGGCGGCAATATGGGGAAAATAACCGATGGCTGATCGCCGGTCAAAGCCTTGAGAAATGCAACGATGTTGCCCGTTTCATCCTTGGTCAGCGTTGTCCCAAGTTGATATTCAGCCATAATGTTTACCGCCTCGCTCAAGCTCCACGTGCTTGCATCGTGGAAGTAAGGAGCCGTTAACTCGATATTCCTAAGCAGCGGCACCTTAAACACAAATTTGTCACTTTCCTTCTTCGTTACATGGTAACGGCCAAGCGTCTGGACGTCTTTGCTATAAGGTTTTACAACCCCAAGCTTTTGGTAATCGCTTCCCCCAACGCCGAATCCGTTATGGCAGCCGATGCAACCCTTTTCCTTAAAGAGTGCGTATCCCTGCAACTCCGATTCCGATATCTTGTCATCATAGTCCTTCAACCACCAATCAAACCTTGAGTTTGGGGTAGTAAGTGTCTCTTCAAACGCCGCAATGGCGTCGGCGACATTATCGATAGTAATCTTCCCCTCTCCGTAAACCTCTTTAAACCATTTTACGTATTCCGGTATCGTCTGCAATACGTTCACGGCAAGCTCATGGTTCGAGGCCATCTCCATGGGATTGGCTATAGGGCCTTTGGCCTGCTCTTTCAGGTTACTCGCGCGTCCATCCCAGAACTGAGCCAGATTGAACTTGGAATTAAGCACCGTAGGCGCGTTTATCGGGCCGAAGAGCCATTTATGTCCGATAGAGGTAGGCAGGTTATCGGCGCCGCCTGTTGCAAGGTTATGGCAGGAATTACAACTGATCCACCCTGATTTCGACAGCCTGGGTTCAAAAAACAATTTCAGCCCCAAATCCGTCTTTGCCCTGTTATCGTCAAAGGTAATGGGTATCGGCTGGATAGGTTCCTTCGAGCGTTCCGACACACCGCCCCCCTGCATCCTACCACCCCTTCCATAACCAATGCGCTTTTGTGAATCATTTTCGGCAGCGCCAGCCTGAAACAACAACCCACCGGCAACGGTAGAAGCCAGTAAACAGCTAATAGCGATAAATTTCGTTATCCTCATGCATCCTCCTCGTAAATAATATTAGTCAATTGTTTTTGCCGAAATTCTCACCTGCAATGATAGGTTGAGTGTATAATATTGTCAATATCAATTATTTGTCTGTCATGCGTAAACGTTCGGGTCTTTACCCTTTCGCCATCTTACAGAAATCTACCCTTGACGTCTACTGTAGATAGTTATATACTGGTTGTGTAATAAGACTCTTTGTGACGGAGAGCAAGCGCGCGTCATACCTATTTTAACTGTCGTTAGTAAGCGTTTTGCCCACAAAAATCTTCAGAGAACCACCATGGACGACAAAAGACTTTTCCGCCGTATCCCGTTTGACACACAAACGCGGGTAATTTGTAATAACGTAACGTACAACGGTACCCTGCTCGACATCTCATTAAAAGGGGCATTGATACAGTTCATCGAGCCTATCCCTGCGGTAAAGGGGGAATGCTATAACATTGCAATCCACCTTCCATCCTCCAACGTTAACATGTTCTTTGAGGCAACCCTCGTTCATGTGAGTCAAGTTAACTACGGTTTTAAATTTCTCACGGAAAATATTGATACGATCACCCACCTAAGAAGGCTGATGGAATTAAACATAGGTGACGATAAAGCAGTTGTCGAGGAACTTGCCTATTGGCTGCAGGCGTAATCGTTCTTTAGCACAAATAAGTAAAAACAATTTCCGGTTATCATTGCCCAAATCTCCTGCTTATAGTATTACCCTGTAAAAACATCTTTTTTTAAATGTCCCGTAGGGACAAAATATCGGTAGAAATAGCAAGAGCATACAAACATAAAATGCAGTAGGCATGATATATTTAAAACCCAATCGTTTTTCTATCAATAATATCATTCCTAAAACCATACCATTATGGCCATGATTCAAATCACACGCACAATCTCTATTAACGAAGACGATATTAAGGTGGAATTTATCCGTTCATCGGGGCCGGGGGGGCAAAACGTTAATAAGGTTGCCACCGCCGCACAGATACGCTTTGACGTGAAACAATCCACCGCCCTTACGGATGACGTCCGTAAACGGCTGCTCCGATTGGCTGGCAAAAAGATTACGGAAAACGGCGAGCTGGTTATCAGCGCCAGGCGTTTTCGCACCCAGGAGCAAAACCGCTGCGACGCCATCGAACGATTAACAGACCTGCTCCGCCTTGCAGCCACACCACCCAAACGCCGCTTAAAGACCAAGCCCACCCGCGCATCAAAATCCCGCAGACTCGACAGCAAACACCGCCGTGGCACGATTAAAGGTGCAAGAAGGCACACCCCATCCCAGGAGGACTAAAAATCGAGGAAAAAACAAGAAAATGTTATGGCCGGTTGTATATGCCCCGTAGGGACGAAAAACTAGAGTGTCCCCTGAAGCTCAGACCTTCAGGTCTGATGAACGTAGCACCTTGTACGCCAGCTATGCACTCGAAAGGAGTTTGCAGCGCATCGCACAAATGGTTTGTCAAATAGCTTTCATTCAAATCCTCGCCGCAAACATCAAATATAATCAAATCCACCCATCAGTGGTAGAACGAAAGGGTCTTAAGGGAGTAGTTACATGACAACGTCTGAGATTATTACCATAGGCACTGAAATTATCTTAGGGCAGATTACCGACAGCAATACCCCGTACATTGCAAATATCTTGACGGAGAAGGGCATTCGGGTGCAGTTTCAAACCTCCGTTGGTGATGATAAGGAGTTGTTGAAATCCGCCCTGAAGGTTGCTGCTGAACGGGCGGATTTAATTATTATTACCGGAGGACTCGGCCCAACGGCAAACGACGTAACACGCGAAGCCTTATCCGATTTCTTCGGCGTTTCGCTAGTGTTGGACGAAGAATCGTATACTCACATTCAGAAGATCGTCGAAAGCCGCCACAGAAAGGTTACGGATGCGGATAAAAAGCAGGCTATGGTTCCCGAAGGCGCAATTGTAGTCTCCAACACACATGGAACTGCCGCCGGGTTTGCCTTCCGGCACGGCAACGCGGAATTCGTCTGTTTGCCCGGCGTACCAGGTGAGATGCGATCCATGCTGCAAACATATCTGGAGACGCGTGCCACAAGTAAGGCGGGGGAAGATTGCTCGCTAACGAGGACCATTCATACCTTCGGAATATCCGAGCGCGCGGTGGAAGATGCCGTAGGAGATTGCAATGAACAGGCCAGGGTGATGACGTTGGTTCACGACGGCGTCGTGTCCGTAAGCATTCTTGCAACTGCGCCAACCGGGGAAGGCGCAGCAAAAATCCTGGATGCCGTCGAGCAAAATGCGCGGCAGAAACTCGGACATGCGGTATTTGGAACCGGGGATGAGACGCTGGAATCTGCCGTTGCCCTTCTTTTGAAAAAACATAACAAGACCATAGCCGTTGCCGAATCCTGCACGGGCGGGCTGGTTTCAGACAAGCTGACAAATATTCCCGGTATCTCTGAGTTTTTTCTGGAGGGCGTTGTTGCATACAGCAACCGCGCAAAGTCCTCCATTTTAGGCGTTCCGGAAGAACTTATTACCAAACACGGCGCCGTGAGCCGGGAGGTGGCGAGGGCGATGGCTGAAGGGATACAGAAGCGGTCTGCAGCAAACGTCGGCATCGGAACTACCGGTATCGCCGGTCCAGGCGGCGCCACAAAGGACAAACCCGTTGGCTTGGTCTACGTTGCCGTTGTTTCTGATGGGGCGTTTGAAGTGAAGGAATTAAGGCTAAGAGGCGCCCGGATAGACATAAAAAGGTTTTCCGCACACTGCGCGCTGAATATGGCACGACTGAGCTTAACCCAAGTTCGACAACCATGACGTAAAAAAACGATCTATCAGCCGGTAATCGCAAAAGTAAGCCCATTTCAAGACGTACCATCCTCCTACTGGTTACATTTAGGCAATAATTTTTAAGATGTAATCCTGCGACTTTATTCAGCACGGCGTGTTTGTCTTCGCGTATGAGGTATTCGATGATATGCCGTTGGAACTTCTTTCCCGGTCATTCAAACATGATTGATCAACTTTCCTGTCTATCCTCATCCTGTTCAATAAATATTTTAACCATTTGTATTTTCTTTTCTTTTAAGCAGTCTGAAAGTTTCTTCATAGATATTTTCTCGCGGGCCAATTGCAACAATTTCAATCAGCTTCTGATCTGAAACCCTGTATATTATCCTGAATCGGCCAACACGAAAACTTCTTAAACCTGCAAGCTCATCCTTTAATGCTTTTCCTGAATACGGATCAGAGAGAATTGTTTGTAAAGAAGCCCTGACTTTCTTTTTTAGGTGTGGATACATATTACCAATAAGCCCTGCTATATCATCAGGAACCTTGAGTTTATACATCGGTTTCTCCCTGTATAAACAAACTATTTAAAAAGTTCCTCAAGTGTGTATATACGTGCCTTCTTACTTTTAAGCGACTTTAACCCTTCCTTAATTTCCTGCATTAATGGCAAATCTGAACGAATAGCAATAGTTTCTTTCCAGCTTTCGAATTCATCCGGACTCACCAAAACAGCGGCAGGTGAACCATTCTTTGTAATTACTACCTCCTCGTCGGTGGTGTTAACAGCCGCAACGAGGCTGCTTAGCTTCATTTTTGCTTCTGAAAGAGATAATGTTTTCATTATAATAGGCCTCCATTAAGGTTGACTAGAATTAAGGTCATATTAATGCAGGTGTGCAAAATAGTCAAGTCTTTTGTTTTTATTCTTCTTGAAGACTTCGAGGAGTTGATTAAAGCCGGTCTGCGTGTTCGCACGCACAGGCAGACGAAGCACATCCAACAAAAAAGGCATTGATATGCTCGCTTCGTTGAACCCATCCTACTTGACTACCTATCTGTATTTTACGTCATCAAATTCACCAAAACAGAGTTTCACTGGATTTCTTCCTTATCCTGTATACGAATGCTTATTCTGCTTTCAATTTCCTCATAAATTGGCAAACCAATACTTTCGCCAACTTCTAAGGTCACAGCAAGGCCATAATAAACTTCTTCATCAAGGTTTCCTGCATCTTCCCTGCATACTACTGATATTTTTAAAAATTCCCCATCCTGATAAGAGACAACCTTGCTTCCTTCTAATACTTCATGTTGTACAGTGCCATTTTTAACCTGTCGCCAATCTGCATTTATCCTACCAACTCCTATAATATCATCAGGAGGTTCAACGGAAAGATTTGCTTTTCTGTATTTTCTGTTTGCGGGATTAATAGGGCTAAACCATGCCAGGGTGATAATCAATCGTCTCATTTCATTTCTGCCACTTAAGCAAGGGGGTAAAGGAAACGAAAAATCATGCTTAGCATCTTTTTTGATTTTTCCATAGCCAATAGCAGTTGCTCTTTGAGCAGTACACTCAAGTACACGATGAATATTAGGTATACCAAAGCCCATATAACGTGCGATAATTCTCTTAAATTGTCTGGAGTTTTCGCTTGTCATCAATAAGGATTTCAAAACACTGTAACCTTCACCCCATGATGCGCCATGCACAAGCAATGTCTTTAAAATGACAGCGATATTGCTTTCGTCAATCGAAAGTCTATTTTCTGATATTAATGAGTTTAACATCTCATAAATTTGAGCTGCTGCCCGTGTCGCAAGTGCGGCAGAATTACTTGTTCCTCTGGTATAAACACATCGGTTAATTTCACCACCTGTTGCGGGGGTTGTTGCAACGCATTGCCCGGGCGCCAATCCTGAATCAGACACACTGCAAGTGTTATTCACAACGTCGTATAACTGTCTTCCTCCGTTTATATACAGCTCTGGCTTTATAGAGTTTTTATAACCTAATCCATGAGCAGAAATTGGCGACGGTAAATGCTGATTAGGTAAAATGTCAAATCTGCTACCGATATTGTTTATTATTGACCTGTCTGCATGAATAGCGCCCAAAGTTATTGAATTTATGGAATCAGCAGGAGAGAATATCTTCCTGTTTCGAATATCTTCATAAATTTTCAACGTTGTATGGTTCAACAGCGCATCATTTGAAAGCGACCGTAATTCATGGATATCTTTTTGGATATTAATGTCTTTGTTTATATTTCCTGCACTAACGCAAAAAAGGACTTGATATTTATACGATAGCCAGTCTAATAATCTTGCACAAGAGCTTAATTGATTAAAGAACATCTTTGATGGGTCAGCAATTGAAAGATTGATTTGGTGCGACGGCATCTTCATTGTTATCCCCTTCAAATATTCTACGTACTGAACGTTCAATCAGGTCTTCCATGAAATATTCTCTGGGAATGTTTTCGTAAGGCTGGTTATTTACAAAGTCGTTGGGGTCAGGCTTCATTATTGGCCTGAAATAAATCGGGCGTTGGAGCGGTTCTTCCTGCGCATCCAATTCACCATGGCACACAAGCGAAGCCATTGCAGTGCCATGTTTTCTGGAGTTTACCGGATTGTCGCTTTCAAAATCATCGGGGTCGTCCAAAATTAATCGGTTTTCAAGAAGATGGTGATTGGTAAAAGGTACTCCGTCAAGTATTGCAACAATAGGCCTTCCAGCAGTATTTCCCGGTTTAAAATCTCTTTCTGAGCCTTCGGATGGCACAGCAACCTTACATTGGCCAACAGGCCGGAACAACATTATATCGTTACAAGAAAAGATTTTGGTGTATTCAGAGTTAAGAACTTTTTCAATGCTTTGTGGCGGCAATTCTGCTTTGATGGCGTGGAATCGTATTTCGTTTATGGTACAGAATCTTATAATGCTTCCATTTTCATTAGAAATGAGAATGCCAAGTTTTTTTTCTATTTCATTTCTTTGGTCTTCATTATTTCTGTACCACAGTTCAATTTCAAAGGTTATTTTGGATGCGGTTCCTTTTTTAAGTTCCAATTCCTCTTTCCAGTAGTCAATTATGCCGGTATCTCTTAGCCGGTCTTGTGTATTCCATCTTCTGATCGTCCTTGTTTGTCTAAATATTTCAGCCCATTTGCCATACGGCCTCGGCAACTTTTTGGTAGAGTAGAAAAAGAGAGACCTGGATAAAGAAAAAGCCCTCCAATTATGGTAAAGTAGTTTTTGGTAAAAGAACTAAACCATAAAGAG
>JACVXV010000130.1 GCA_015661205.1 Candidatus Brocadiaceae bacterium | reverse complement strand
TACATAATTCACCTTGCCAAGACTGACGCCGTTCCTTGATGCTATCTCCCGCTGTGATATGCAAGGGTTTTTTGAAATGTCTCTTAATACCTGGATTTCAGTTGAATTCATTCACGTTTACCGGGGTTTTTGCGTTGACGGGTTTGCTGGGTTCACAACTGAACAGTCTTGGTATCGTATCATGAAAGTCATCCCCCTGTCAAGGAGTTTGTGCATACCGTTTTGCCACTTAATTCATTTTTGGTGGAATTGACCAACTTTGAACTCCGCTCTTTCTTTGCCGAAGTTCAGGAGTATTCCTACCTCTTTGTTTACCGCTTTCAGATAATTGACTAATTCAGCCGTATGTACGTTATATAACCGATTTCACGAAGGCTGCCCAAATATCTCGGATACTACTACTTTTATATCAGGAAAATTTCTAGGTACTATTGTTTGGTTATGACGGCGTTTTGTGATAACATTGTAACCTTCTGGTGATGGGTCGCTATATATCTCCACGATATTTTCTATTAAATTTACCAACCAGACTTCTGGAATATTCGCTTTTGCATATAATGGAAGCTTAGTTTCTCTATCGTATTCCAGAGAACTATCAGCAACCTCTATCACTAAAAGTATATCATCGGCATTAGGAAGTCTTTCGGCATAGAAATCATCCCTGTTTTTTAAAACGACAATGTCTGGTTGTGGTTCCGATTAGTCGAGTAACTGAATAGAATTTTGAACCTGAACCATTGCACTCGTCTGCAACTTCATATTTAAGAATGCGATTTAACCGACTAACACATGCCGCATGTTTACTCCCAATGGGCGTCATATCAACAATCCATCCCTCAACAAGTTCGACCCTGTCATCTTCACGCAGGATGTTACTTTCTGTCAACCGATGATATTCTTCAACGTTAAAACGGTGAATTGATACTGTTGTATTCATAATCACGAACCTCCATAATTAAATATTTTGTGACACTTTAGTAGGGGTGAAGCATTTGTTACAGAGGGTTAGAACTTGTTCACG
This sequence comes from Candidatus Brocadiaceae bacterium, assembly GCA_015661205.1. Classification (GTDB taxonomy): domain Bacteria; phylum Planctomycetota; class Brocadiia; order Brocadiales; family Brocadiaceae; genus JACVXV01. The sequence goes on along the minus strand of JACVXV010000130.1, from coordinate 9,695 downwards.
CCAATTTAAACAAATGCTTTGCCCCTGCGTTATACAATATTATAGGTAACAATTTAGTTTTTCGAAAAACCCCTGAAAAGCTCCGGCTGGAACGGTATATGAATAGAAAAAGAATCTATAACCATGTTAAGCTCTGGAGGAGCGGCATAGAAGGCGCGTAAATCATATATCGCTCCTCTGGGGCTTTATTATCGTGTTTGGTGTTTTTGCTATTAATCTTTCCACAGAATGGCGTCTTTCTGAACCTCTATTTTGAATGCATCCGATATCTCGGCAAGGCTCACCATTTCTATATTTATAGGGGAAATTTAAGTTTTCTATTGCTTCCCTCTCGCGCAATTCCAGTCTTCGATCTGTGCTACTGGTGAAAGGATACCACCGAGTATTTTACCCTTGCCTGCAATTCGCGCAGATGGCTGATGACTCATTGCTGTTTGTACAAATCCTTTCTTTTTCTTCTTCCCATGAAGCAAAATCTATTTCTTGAGAAAACAAATACCTCGCTAGTAAAAACAAGGGTTTGGTGGTAATTATTACCACTCAAAGCTCTGCACTACCATTATGCCCTTTTCCTCCGCCTTCTTTAAAAACCCCTTTGTCGCAAAATGAGTTACCAACAGACTTGCTACCTCTATATCACCATACTCCTCTTTCACCGCCCTTACCTTGTCCTCGATCTCCTTAAATATATCTCCCCTCTTTTTTGCATCATCAAGCCTTACTTTAGCTTCTCCCACGATATATATTTCTCTGCCTTCCATCTCCGCCTTGCCAAAAAAGTTTATCTCCTTACCCCCAACCTCTGCCCTTATCACTTTATCCTTCACTTCTATTGCATATCTCTCTTTTAATATCTTGTGCAGCATCCTGTATGCCTCATTTTCAAAGGCATAACTAAAACTCCTTGAAAGACCTCCTAAATCCTCCCTTGTCCTGTTCAGACCTATGGCAAGATTACGCATCTCTTCTTCTGTTCTCTTCTGTGCCACTGCAAGCTCCTGCATAGTCCTGTCAAGTCTGCCAACCTCTTTCTGCGTTTCCTTCTGCGCCTCGGCAAGCTCTCCGACCTTGACCTCTGTCCTCTTCTGCGCCTCGGCAAGCTCTATTACAATTGACTTTAGTTCAGAAAAGTCTTCCTTCGTTACATGAACTTCGCGCACACGCTCATCTACTATCTTTACTATCTCCCTCTTTACAGCAGGAGTTATCTTAAATGTATGCCCCGTCGTCTGCATATTCTACCTCACTTATCTTTAGGGAAATTCAGGGACAACCCCCCTGTTATGCAATATAGTCGAAATTGTTTTCCATTGCTTTGAGTCAGAAAAAGAACTCTCCCGAAAAAAGCGAAGCAAGGGCTTCGAGTACAGGCGCATTCCCAAGCTGGAGCTTGGGAACGAGAAGAAATCGTCATGTACAACGATATTTCGTTAACTGCTATAATATTGTTTATACCATCCTACAAAGCATTTAATACCCTCTTCAATGGGAATTGACGGTTTAAAACCTACGTCTTTCATCAAGTCATCCACGTCCGCATAAGTAGTTGGGACATCGCCGGGTTGCATAGGAAGTAAGGTTTTTTGGGCTTTTTTACCCAGACACCCTTCTAGCACTTCGATAAAATACAAGAGTTCTACCGGCTTATGGTTGCCGATGTTGTATAAACGATAGGGCGCATAACTTGTTGCTGAGTCCGGGCTATTGCCATCCCATCCTTTGTTCGGCGCGGGTATTTTATCCATAACACGCACCATCCCCTCGATAATATCGTCTATATACGTAAAATCCCGCTGCATCTTGCCGTAATTAAACACATCAATCGGCCTTCCTTCCACTATCGCCCGGGTAAATGAAAAGTATGCCATATCGGGACGACCCCATGGTCCATACACCGTAAAGAACCGGAGTCCCGTGCAGGGCATGTTGTACAGGCTTGCGTAAGTATGAGCCATAAGCTCATTGGACTTCTTTGTGGCGGCGTAAAGGGAGACGGGATGGTCTACGTTATGGTGTACAGAAAAGGGGATGTGGGTATTTGCGCCATATACGGAACTGGACGAGGCAAAAACGAGGTGTTTTACTTTGTTGTGTCTGCAACCTTCCAGAATATTAATAAAACCGGTGACATTGCTCGCAATGTAAGCGTGTGGATTTAATAACGAATAGCGAACACCCGCCTGTGCGGCAAGGTTTACAACAATGTCAAATTTTTCCCGGGAAAAAAGGCCGTCAATGGACGCTCTCTCCGCAATGTCGATCTTTACGAATCGAAAGTCTTTGCATTCTTCAAATTGCTTTAATCTGTCAAGCTTGAGCTTGACGTCGTAATAGTCGTTGAGATTGTCAATACCAACAACCTTTTCTCCCCGGTCAATCAGTCTCTTGCACAGATAAAAACCTATAAAACCGGCGGCGCCCGTAACCAATATCTTGCTCATAATTTCAACCCTAAAGAACTTTCTATTTGCCGCAAGAACTCTTCGATCTCTTCCAGCTTCGATAAAGCCTTTCCACTTGTAATGTTAAATATCCCTTTAAAGTCTTTTCAGCAGCCTGCTGGCAATGATATATAGCCGTATCAAAAAAGGGTTCGTTGCCAGTGGAAAGCCGTTTGGCAGAGCCAAGATCGTGGCTTGCTTTTATAATCCATTGTTTGATATCGTGGATTTTAGCCTCATCCAAAAAGAACCTTGCCTTTCTGAAGAACGACTGTAGCCAATGACGTCACCACCTTTTTACCCCTTTCAACCTCATCGTGGTTGCAACGCATTTATTGGTTTTAGGCAGTGCCTTGATGGTAATTACTACCGCGAACGCTAACACCGGTACACTTTCCCACTCTTTATCCCATTACTTTCAAACGCATTCCGCGTATCGATAATGCATGGTGCATGTTTTTCTATGAAAGCATAATCGTACGCGCTGTGGTCTGTGGCCAAAAGCACTAAATCTGCCTGCTTCAGAGCCTCTTCAGTCAGGGGGACGGAGTGCATATCCAATCCAGGGTAATGGCGGAGCCCCACGCAGCGGGGTACGTGTGGGTCATTGTACGTCACGTCCGCCCCATACTCCCTCAGCAACTCAATTATTTTTAATGAAGGCGACTCCCTCTGGTCATCCACATTCTTTTTATAGGCAATACCCAATACCAGGATTTTAGACCCGTTGATGGCCCTCTTACCTTTATTTAAAACATCCTTTGTCTTTTCAACAACATAATGGGGCATATACGTATTTATCTCACCCGCAAGCTCGATAAACCGGGTTGAAAACTCATACTCCCTGGCCTTCCAGGTAAGGTAAAAAGGGTCTATAGGAATACAGTGGCCTCCAAGACCCGGACCAGGATAGAATGCTTGAAATCCGAATGGCTTCGTCTTCGCCGCTTCTATAACCTCCCATATATTGATTCCCATCCTATCAAAGAGCATCTTTAGTTCATTTACCAGGGCGATGTTTACCGACCGGAAAATGTTTTCCAGCAGCTTGGTCGCCTCGGCGGCTTTTGTTGAAGATACCGGCACCGTCTTGATGACGATGGTGTCATAAAGGGATAGAGCCACGGCCAGACATTTTTCCGTATAACCGCCGACAACCTTTGGGATGGTAGAGGTTGAAAATTCCTTATTGTTCGGGTCTTCTCTTTCAGGTGAAAAGGCAAGATAGAAGTCTTTACCGGCCTTTAAGCCTGTTTCCTCAAGTATGGCTCTCATATCTTCATCGGTCGTACCCGGATAGGTTGTGGATTCCAGCGATATCAACTGCCCCTTCCGGAGGTATCGGGCAATGGTTTTCGTTGTGCCAAATACATAGTCCATATCCGGTTCACGGTTTTTATTAAGGGGGGTCGGAACGCAAATGACGATGCAATCCATGCCGGAAAGCCTTGAAAAATCATTGGTGGGTAAAAATTGCGGCAGGCATTTCGCAACACGGGATGAATCAATATGCTTGATATAACTTTTGCCCTGTTTCAACAGCATGACCTTCTTTTCGTCGATATCAAAACCTGTCACGTGAAAACCGGCCTTGCAGAATTCCATTACCAGCGGCAACCCTACGTAGCCAAGACCTACAACCCCAACGCCGGCATTCTTCGACTTAATTTTATCAATTAGTTCCACAGTCTCCCATCCTCCTAACCCGAACGAATCGGAAAAGATTATCAACAATCATGAGTTATTCTTTAGTTGTTTCAAAAATTAAACGTTTCTCACAACTATACGATTTTTTTATTTGATTAAGTTCGGGTTAGTTATTAAAAACCTTAGCGGTAAACACACTGCATTTAAAAAAGTTCATATATTTACGACTCTGTTGATAAAGTCCTTGGAAAACAAAGCACCATACAACAGGCATCACGCCTACACACAAAATATACTATATATGGTATAGTGTGTTGTGGAAAAGGCAGTTAATCAACAGAGTCATCTATCTGTTAGCTTGTAAGTCTTGCATTACAAGGAGATTTAGTTAGGTCGCCTACGGCGACGGCTTTTTTGTAGCGCCGGCCTTTATGACCGGCAATGGCTGGGGAATACGCACCCAGCGGGGGATGAACCCCCGCGCTACAACATGGCTTTCACCTGTAGAACGAAGTGGTACTTCGTTCTATAACCGCAGTTTTTCATGGAGCGCGAAGAACCTCTTCGCGCTACAAGCCGCATAAATAAAATAAAAATTCTTATAATATTTTACCCTCCAGGTTATATTACAAAAAAAAGAAGCTTTAACAAAATAACCCTACAACCTCGAAAGATACCAATCATACGTATTTCTTAACCCCTCTTTCAGGCTTGTTTTTGATTGCCATCCGAGTGATTTTAGCCGTGAAACGTCCAGGAGCTTTTTGGGAGTCCCATCAGGCTTAGATGCATCATGTTTTATTGCTCCCTCATATTTTACAATTTTTTGTATAAGACTTGCCAACTCTTTTATCTTTACGTCTTCTCCCGTTCCTACATTAACACATTCACCAATTTCTTTGTAATTATACCGCTCCATAAGGAAAATACAGGCGTCCGCAAGATCGTCCACATAGAGAAACTCCCGGTAAGGCTCCCCGCTCCCCCAAAGCATAAGATATTCAGTGGTAATGCCTAACTTTTCCAGAAGATGGGCGGGGTCGAGATTAAGGTTAAGGTTAAAGCCCACGGCGGTCATATTGAGGTCTTTTTTTATTTCATCGTACTTCTTCTGTATCAAAAGTTTCGCGAGATGAAATTTTCTTACAAGGGATGGCAGCACGTGCGCCGTTTCAAGGTTAAAGTTATCGTGAGGGCCGTAAAGATTTGTCGGCATACCGGAAATAAAGTTTGTGCCGTATTGTTCGTTGTAATACCTGCATAATTTTATCGCCGCAATTTTCGCGACTGCATAAGGTTCGTTGGTAGGCTCAAGCACGCCCGTAAGGAGGTGTTCTTCCTTAATCGGTTGAGGCGCAAATTTCGGGTAGATACAGGACGAGCCAAGATTAAGAAGCTTTTTAACCCCGTACCGATAGGCGCTCTGTACCACGTTTGCGGCTATGATGATATTGTCATAAATAAATTCGGCCGTATAAGTGCTGTTTGCCAGGATTCCACCCACTTTAGCGGCTGCGAGAATGACATACTCAGGTCTTTCCCGCTCAAAAAACACCTCAACGTCTGTCTGCCGTCTCAGGTCGAGTTCCTTGCTCGTCTTTGTTATTACCTTCGCATATCCGTCGTTCTGAAGTTTCCGCACAACAGACGAACCAACAAGGCCTCTATGGCCTGCAACATATATCTTGGCATTTTTTTCCATTGGTATCTATAATTTATCCGTTTAAACCAGTCAGACTTTTAGAATATCAAAACACTTTCTATCCCACGGTGACCCTGTTTTTCGTCCAATGTATGCCCTTTTCCTGCAAAATCCTTCCACCTTCACCTGGAGAACAAAGCCCTACCAATTCCAGGTCTGCATCTATCATTATTTTTACCAATTCTTTGAAAGTTATTTTCGGTTCCCATCCGAGCTTCTCTTTTGCCTTCGATGCATCCGCAAGGAGGTAATCGACTTCCGTGGGACGGAAATAGTGCGGATCAACCTCAATTACAACGTCTCCACATTTAATACCACCTCCTGCTCCTGACACGGTTACAGAACAAACAACACCCTTCTCCTCACAACCCTTTCCCTTCCATTCTATTTCAATACCGGCATAATGGAAGGCGTGTTCTATAAACTCCCCCACCGAATGGCTTTCACCGGTGCCGATTACGTAATCATCCGGTTTCTCCTGCTGAAGCATGAGCCACTGGCATACCACGTATTCCGGCGCAAACCCCCAATCTCTCTTTGCGTCAAGGTTGCCGATATAAAGCTTTTTTTGTTTTCCCGACAAGATATGCGCTACGGCGCGGGTTATTTTTCTGGTGACAAAGGTTTCTCCCCTCCGTGGGCTTTCGTGATTAAACAAAATTCCATTGCAAGCAAACAAACCATACCCTTCACGGTAATTTACCGCCATCCAGTATGCGTAAACCTTTGCCGCCGCATAAGGACTCCTCGGATAAAAAGGCGTTTTTTCGTTTTGTGGCGGTGGGGTTGCGCCAAACATTTCAGAAGACGACGCCTGATAAAACTTCGCCTTTATTCCGCTTCGCCTTACTGCTTCAAGGAATCGTGTTGTTCCAAGCGCCGTTATGTTGCCTGTATATTCTGGCATGTCAAAACTAACACGCACATGGCTTTGCGCCCCCAAGTGATAAATCTCCTGCGGTTGTATGTTGTAAACTATGTTGGTAATCTGGCTGGAATCCGAGAGGTCGCCATAATGAAGAAACAATTGGGAACCTTTTACGTGAGAATCCGTATAAATATGGTCTATTCTACCCGTATTAAAGGTGCTAGCCCTTCGAATAAGACCATGCACCTCATATCCTTTTGACAACAAAAACTCAGCCAAATAAGAGCCATCCTGCCCCGTAATACCCGTAATAAGCGCCCGATTCATACCCCCCCCAACGTTGTTGCTTTATAAAAAACATATCCATAACCAAGGCTGTCTTTGTTCGCACAGATACACACCTTGAATTTACTTGGATTATTACATCGCTATGTCGAGAGAAAATATACCACAAAAAGAGAAAAGAAAGCAACCGAAATCAAAGAAATGAAAAGCCGTAATTTTGCCTATAAAAATGCGCCCGGGGGAAATTTGATAATAATATGACGGGTTGCCTCCAATCGCAAAGGCTTGAGGGACCATTAAAGAAGAGCCGGATATTGGCGCTGTAAGCTAAATACCCGTGAATTTCATTGAAAGCGCTAAATAATCTAGTAAAATTGATAAAAGTCGCCGAAGACCTAATTTAAGGCTGTCGCATTCCGGCGCAACTCGACGCACCTCAAAATCCATTTACCTCATGAAAAGGCTGGCAAAATGGCCAAAACATATTTCTTCAAAATAGCGCTATGGCTACTTCTCTCCATACCGTTTTTTACCACACACCGCACAGCAATTGCTGAACCTTCGTATGGCGATAAAGTTTCTTATAGTGAATTTAAAATACTGATACAGGATGGTATGTTGGAAGAAGTAACACTGTATCCAACGACGGTGAGGGGAATTTTAAAGTCAGAAGAAGGGCTAAAAGGGAAAAAGAGCGTAACTACCGTAAGGGTAGAGGACCCTGATTTGATTAAGGACCTCATGGCGCACAAAATAAACTTTTCTGCCGCTGCCAATAACGGATGGAGCCAGGGACTATCGTTGATATGGTTTGTTCCCATGATCGTTTTTCTGATCATGATGATGCGGGCGCGGCGCGGAATGCCCGGTGCCGGGCTTATGTCCATCGGGAAAAGCCGGGCAAACCTTTACGTTGACAAGGATACCGGCGTAAGTTTCAACGACGTGGCAGGTGTAGACGAAGCCAAGGAAGAGCTTAAGGAGATTATTGATTATCTCAAAACTCCTGAAAAATACCAAAGGCTCGGCGGAAAGATACCCAAAGGGGTCTTGCTGGTCGGCCCTACGGGAACCGGAAAAACCCTGCTCGCTAAAGCCGTTGCCGGCGAGGCAAAAGTGCCTTTTTTTTCCATGAGCGGGTCGGGCTTTGTTGAGATGTTCGTGGGGGTAGGCGCCGCGCGGGTGCGGGACCTGTTTGCGCAGGCGCAGGAAAAGGCGCCGTGTATCATATTCATTGATGAAATTGACGCGCTGGGAAAGGCGAGAGCGGCCTCTCCTGTTTCAGGTGGACACGAAGAACGGGAAAACACCCTGAATCAACTCCTTGTCGAAATGGATGGATTTGACACGCGCAAAGGCGTAATCCTTATGGCGGCAACCAACAGGCCGGAGATACTGGACACGGCGTTGCTGAGACCCGGCAGGTTTGATCGGCACATCCTCGTAGACAGGCCGGACATCAAAGGACGTGAAGACATATTAAGGGTTCACTGTAAAAATGTAAAACTGAGCAAAGAAGTGGACATAAAAATAATTGCGGCAAGAACACCGGGCTTTGTCGGCGCAGATTTAGCCAACGTGGTCAACGAGGCGGCACTGCTCGCGGCGCGGGTAGGCAAGGAGTCGGTGGAAATGAGCAGCTTCGAAGAGGCCATCAACAGGGTGATCGCCGGATTGGAAAAGAAGAAAAAGGTGATGAGCAAGAAGGAGCAGGAAATCATTGCCTACCACGAGTCGGGACACGCGCTGGTGGCAGAATCCGTACCCGGCGCTGATAAAGTTCACAGGATTTCCATCATTCCACGCGGCATATCTGCGCTCGGATATACCTTGCAACTGCCAACGGAAGACCGGTATTTACTGACGCGGTCTGAACTGCTGGACCGGCTTGCCGTTCTCCTGGGCGGCCGGGTTGCTGAAGAACTTATCTTCAAAGAGGTCTCCACGGGGGCGCAAAACGACCTGGAACGGGTAACCGACATCGCCATGAGTATGGTGCGTGAATACGGCATGAGTGAAAAAATCGGACCAATGACCTTCCACAACGGCAGAAAACCACAATTTGTAGAACTTGGTTACCGCGCAGGACGGGAATTAAGCGAAGAGGTGTCCAAAGAAATCGATCAGGAAATCAGGAAGATCATCTTCGACGCCCACGTGCGCGTAAGGGGTATTCTGGAAACAAACAAAAATCGCCTGGAAATCCTTGCGAAGCTTTTGCTGAAAAAAGAGGTTATTGAAGGTAGTGAATTAAGGGAAATTATGTCCAAAAATTTACCGTTATAAAGCAAAAATGCCTTGAAAGCCTTATAAATACTGGTTCTCAAGGTGTTTTGCTGTTCGTGTTATTTCTCTTGTGTCGTACTTACGCCGTACCTTTTTTACTGGCCTACCGCCTGCTTGACGTTCCTGCCTGTGGTTACTACGTGACTGTTTAATGCCTGGATAGCTGTTTGTTTTGCAGCAAGGCCGGTATGGGAATACTTCTGAAGCATTCCTAAGCTTGAATGACCGGTCATGCCCATTACCGTTACCGCTCCAATGCCTAAATCTGATTGCATGATACTTGCAAAGGTGTGTCTGAGATTGTGGAAGGTAAACCCACCAATCCCCATGCCCTTAAAAAGACTGCTGAAACGCTTGCTATATTCTAAAACAACCTTTCGGGTTATCTCCCTATCCTCAAACACCCTCAAACCCGCCGGATGTGTCCTGTGTGCCTCTAGCGCGATTCTCAAACAGTCTGACAGCG
>JACVXV010000129.1:1488-12268 GCA_015661205.1 Candidatus Brocadiaceae bacterium | reverse complement strand
AATGACTATTCAAGAAATTTTTCATAGTAATATCTTCAGTAATAACCCCACTTGGGCTATCGGAAGCGTTATTATAATGTTTGGAATATTCGCCAACCATAGACTCCAGACTTATCGGGATAAAAAAACTATTTTCAATAAAGTTGCCAAAGAATTTACGGATACTTTCTGTAGAGAATTGAAGGAGATTTATACCCATCCTGTAAAATGGCCGGACAATATCAACTACTACCTCAACTCCAGAATTGACAATCTCAAAGAGGTTACAGGTAAACTCCGACACCACTTGCCTTGGTGGAAAAGATACTTTTTCGACAAGACTTGGTTCCGCTTTTACTGCTGTACAGGCAGAGAGATAGATAAGGATTGTCAGGTTTATCACCACTACATGCCTTTTAAGTAAAAAGAAGTAAAAAGGGGACAAGTAAAAAGAAAGTAAAAAAGTAAAAAGGGGACAGATTTATTATTATATCCCAACAAGTCACTACACCTGACCGCAAGAGCAGCGGCAGGTGAGTTTTAGCGTTATACATATAAAAACAGGAGAGTTAGATGCCATCAATTTCAATGTTTTACGGTATAATAATCTATATGTTTTTCTTTGACGACAAAAAGCACCATCGTCCGCATATTCATACAAACTATGGGGAATATGACGCAGTGATAGCAATTGATGATGGAGAAATTATTGAGGGAAAATTACCGAAAAAGAAATTGAAATTAGTTCAAGCGTGGATTGAAATACATCATGAAGAATTATTGGCGGATTGGAAATTAGCGGTTAAAGGGCAACTACCTTTTAAAATAGATCCATTAAAATGAGGTAATAAAATGACTAAAATAAAATACGTAGAAGCAATGGATAATTATATATTATTTGTTAAGCTGTCAAATGGTAAAAAAGGGGTTTTTGATTGTACGAGAAATACTGGGAACTGAAAGAACTGCCTTTCGAGAATGTACCAGACCCTCGTTTTTTGTACCATTCAACGCAGCACGAAGAGGCGCTCATGAGGTTGCTTTACGCAACCAAGGCACAAAAAGGGGCCGCCATGCTGACGGGTGAAATCGGATGCGGCAAAACGACCGTAAGCCGCGCCTTTGTCCAGGAGTTGTCGAGCAGCGATTACGAGATCGGCATTATTGCAAATCCGAGTCTGTCATCACTGGATTTTCTCAAAGAAATACTGTATCAACTGGGCATTGAAAAAACAGCCGGCACAAAGTCGGAACTTTTGCGTATCCTCAACGACGCAATCCTTCAAAACGCATCTCATAATAAAAAGACCATCCTGGTTGTCGATGATGCACAGGCCATTGAAGACGTTGCAACGTATGAAGAGTTAAGGCTTTTGTTAAATTTCCAGCTTAACAACCAATTCCTTTTGACCCTTATTTTAATAGGGCAACCGGAGTTACGGGACAAAATTGCTAAAATACCGCAGATGGATTCAAGGATATCCATCAGATACCACTTGAAATCCCTGGACTTAAACGACACGGCAAAGTATATATTATACAGGCTGCGGACGGCCGGCATGCAAAAACACCTCTTTACCAAAGAGGCTATTGAAAAGGTGTATAATTACACCGCCGGGGTGCCGCGCAAGATAAATAATATCTGTGATTTGAGCCTATTAGTCGGCTCCGGCAGGAAAATTACCCTAGTCGATTCCGAAATAATACAACAGCTTATTGACGACTCCAATTAAGAACAAGAGGAAGGTATGGCAAGGCTCTCAGACCTGATCAGACAAGGAAAAATACCGGAAAAAGAAGGCGCGCTGACTCATCAAATACAGTTCAGAGAATTCACAGAATTAAAAACAAAAAAAGATACCGTGGGTTTGGAAGAGGCTTATTTTCCCAGCGAATCCAGTATCACAAAAGAGGCAAGAAAAACCGGCGTGGGGCTGGAGGACTTTCCATTCCCCAGTGAGGCGAAAACCGTCCCTTCAGAAAAAGGCTTTCCGGCCGAACCGGAGAAAGCGGTTCGGGAAACCGGTACCGTTCCCAAGGAAAAGGCTACCGTTAGAACCACGGAAGAACAAAAAACGTTTGTAACCCTGTATCGCGCCCTTTATGAATTCTTAAACGAAATATTTACGGCCGTCAAGGCAAACCAAAAATTCAGCATTGAGAAAGGGACGGAACTCATAGCCGGGGTGCTCGATTTTCCAAAGGCAATCGAAGACCTTCACCGCGAGGCCATTTTCAAAAAAGACCTCCACTATGATTCAATGGTACACGGCATTAACGTGATGATTTTTTCCATTAAGATCGGAGAAGGCCTTGGCTATAACAGGGAACAGTTGATAGAATTAGGCTTGGCGGCATTGCTCCACGATATCGGGATGTGCAAAATCCCGGACGATATTGTAAAAAAAGAAGGCTCGCTCACCAACGAGGAATATGCCTTAATTAAGAAACACCCTCAACTCGGATATGACATTATCATAAATACCCAGGGCAATAAATACCAGTGGCTGGCAGACGTGGTTTTCCAGGAACAGGAACGGGAAGGGGGGCAAGGCTACCCGCGTGGGATTACGGGAAAAGAAATCCATGAATACGCGAAGATAATCGGCATGATAGACGTATATGAGGCGCTGAGCCATTCACGCCCGCAAAGGAAGAGATTCCTGCCTTATGAGGCGGCCAAAGTCATCGTTAATTCGTCAAAGAATGCGTTTGCCCCGCGGATGATAAAGATGCTGATTAATAAATTGTCATGCTTCCCCATCGGCAGCTACGTGGTGCTTAATTCAAAGGCCATTGGCAGGGTTGTGGAAACGAATGAAAGCTCGCCGCTGCGTCCGGCAATAGCGATGTTGTATGAACCGATGGGAAAGCGGTTGCCTGTGCCAAAGCTCGTTAAACTGCAAGATACCCCGTTGCTTTACATTGTTGATTCCATATTTGAGGAAGATTTACCGAAATAGGGCGGAACATTTTATGTCAACTGAAGAAAAAATCATACCGGGTGAACCTTTATCACCGGGAAATTCCACAACCAGAAGGACGTTTATCGGCATGGGTATAAAGGGTATTGTCCTCCTGCCTTACGTCGCCCCAATAATCGAAACGTACTTGATTGGCGCCGCTCGCGCAGATGATGATGACGACGATGGCGATGACGATGAACACGGAATAAGCCGTCCTCCTAATGAGGATGAAGGCGAAGAAAGCGAAATGGAGCGTACCAACGCGGATGAGCGATAGTATCACTACCGGAGCCACTTCTGAGAATTCCAATAGCGAATAATGTATAGGAAATTCAAATCAATCTTGTAGCGCTGGGGTTCATCCCATACGTGTTAAGTTAAGAAATGAAAAGACGGACAAACTCAATCGAACCGTATTAGCAACACAACCCCAAAGGGGCGTAATATGACAGCCCAGGGCAACGCCCTGGGTTTCTCATTACGAGTAAAACAAGCCCTGAAGGGGCGATATTGAGGGCAAAACAACTGTTCATTCCGTATTACGCCCCTTCAGGGCTTGTCGGTTTTTCCGTGTCCCCAGGGCGTTGCCCTGGGCTAAGCTATTTCGCCCCTTCAGGGCTAACAAAAACAAGGGTTTGGTGGTAATTTTATGTTTCTTAACTTAACACCTATGGGGTTCATCCCCCGCCTGGCGCGCGTTCGTGCGCTATTGCCGACCATGAAGGTCGGCGCTACAAAAAAGCCGTTGCCGTAGGCGATCTAATTAATACACCTTTGAAATCGAGGCTTTTCCGCGCTCGGGAATAAGTGGTAGCTACTATGACCCCGGACAAACCATTGAAAAGGGATGACGTAATATACAAGCCATTAGGAGACGAAAACCTCCTTGTAGACACTACAAACAAAAAAGTCCACTCACTGAACGTGACCGCAAATTTTGTGTGGAATCTTTGTGACGGACACCACCGTTGCCGGGATATCTCTCAAAAGCTGGCAAAACAGTTCGATGTAAAAGAGGTTGATGCCCTTAAGGACGTTGAGGGCGTGGTCGCCAAATTGCAGGAACACTCATTACTCAAGGCAAATGATTGAACATCCCACCATTGAAAGCGGAACCGATAACAAGGCAAAAACCCTCGTCTTGCATAGAGATAACGCCGCAGGTGAATACGAAGACCATTATCAATTCATCTCATACCCTCTCTGTATCCGTTCAAATGAAAGGGAAATATCACAATTATTTAAAGGCTTATATGCCTATTATCACACCGAAAAACCGTTAACAGAAGGTATCGTTTTTACCATACACAGAAAAAATCGTGACGTTACCCCCTTTAAGCAAACACCCCATCGGACGCCATCCCACGCAGAAGCAGAGGTTGCCTTCCAACAAACAGACACCAACCGGCAGGGCGACAACCCTTTCTACACCTTGTCGGCAGCCGGCAAGGTTGTTTTCCAAGGAGGTAATCCCGTTGCGGCCATGGCCTTCCTGGAGTGGTTTGTTATCAATGCCGTAGTGCGAAAAAATCTTACGCATATAATGTTTCATGCATCGGCGCTCGCCTTTGGCAATACGGGCGTAATCTTTCCAGCAAGCAGCGGTTCCGGGAAGACCACCATTGCCCTGGCGCTGATAGCGCAAGGATTTCAATACCTTTCGGATGAGGTTGCAATGATAGATGCGGAAGACCTCACCCTCCGTCCATTACCCCGTGGATTGGCCATCCGGGAAAATGCCTTTCATTTACTGCAATCGCTTAACAAACCGCCACCTTCAATAGGTTTTTACCCGCAGTCGCCCCCCACGCATTTCCGTTATTTCAACCCAACCGCCTTTACTCATCAGGCAGCAGAAAAGCTGGTACCCGTCAAGCACGTTATCTTTCTTGACAAGCCAACGGTATCAATAAATACACACCTTAAAAAAATCCCAAAGGCCCAGGCCGTTTCCCAATTGTTGAGTTGTTCCTTTGCCAACCGCCCTTTGGCTGAAGATAATATTGCCCACTGCATCAAACTGTCGCAAAGAACGGAATGCTACGCGCTAACCGGTAACAACCTGCAGGATCGCATAAATGCCGTGCTGAATTTATTTCATGGGGTGTAGGCGCGCCTCGTAGCTCAAACCTTCAGGTTTGATGCACGTTGCACTTCTCACGGGTACAGGCGCTCGCACGTGGTTTTCGGTGTAACGCGCCAGGCATTTATGGGTGCTTTCCAGCGCGGCGTACCATGCAAGCACCATCAGGGCTGAAGCCCTGAGCTACAGCGTGGCGTGGCATTATTCAATGCATACCAATCTGCTTGTACCGCATCCCTGAAAACAAGAAATTAAGGGCGGAGAAGAGGAGCGCCAGACCCAGGGAGGTGTAAAACGTCCCCAGGTAGAAGGCCGGAATGGCCTTTATTCTTTGGGAAAAGATACCAAGTGAAATCATAAACATCATGATGAAATAACCCTTGATATCGAAAAAGGAAAAGAGGCAGGGACGTTGGCTTTTTACGCCAAGCATCCGCTTGATATGTTTCTCAGAGATTCTCAGGAAGAAAAATTTAAAAAACGGAACTGAAAGCGCCGCGCCGCCCGCAACGTACGCCCACCACAGAGGGGTATTTTCTAAAATATTCGCTACCCCAATGGAAAGCAGCCTGAATGAGACAAATCCCCACACGGACGCCGCTATGAATAACAACCCCCTTTTGGGAATGCCTGGTTTTAATATGCTTAAGAAGTTCATTTCTGCAGGTTATGCAAGACCTTTCTTATGATTCCACCGTGCGCATCAAGAACCTCTCTGGCCTTTGCATAATCGAGTCCCGTTTTGTGCATGACGATAGCGATCTTTGCATTGCCAAAGGAGGATACCAGCAGCCTTCCGGCCTCCGGTCTGCCGACTCCGGTAACGCTCACGATAATGCGTTCAGCCCGGTCGGTAAGCTTTTTGTTTGACGCCCGCAGGTCAACCATGAGATTTTCATAGACCTTGCCGAGCTTGATCATCGTTGCGGTCGATATCATGTTTAAAACAAGCTTGGTCGCCGTGCCGGCCTTCATGCGTGTAGAGCCGGTAATAACCTCCGGTCCGACAACGGGTCGGATAATAACGTCCACGTCAAATCCCGGTATCGTTTCCGGATTGCAGCAGAGAAAGACCACCCTTGCGTTGCGTTTTTTCGCCTCAAAAAGGCCTCCCATAACGTACGGAGTGGTGCCACCGGTGGTAATGCCGACAACGATGTCCCGATGACTCACCTCTTTCTGCTGAATATCCTTTGCCCCTCGTTCCGGAAGGTCTTCAGCGCCCTCTATGGATTGGAATACCGCCCGTTCGCCGCCCGCAATAATGCCGACAACCATATTCGGGTCGGAGCTAAAGGTCGGAGGGCATTCAGAGGCGTCCAATATACCGAGCCGCCCGCTTGTGCCTGCCCCGATGTAAATAAGCCTGCCGCCGCCCTTGAGGGCGTCAACAGCCAAATCTATGGCCTTCGCAATCGGCTCCCGTTCTTTTTGGACGGCGGTAATGACCCTGGCGTCTTCGGCATTGATGCAGTCAACAATTTCCAGGGTGGTCTTGCAGTCGATATCCAGGGTGCGAGGATTGCGTTGTTCGGTTATGAGTTGGGAACGGTCTTTGATTTCCATGTTTTTTTGATGGTAGCATTACAGGCAAAGATTGTCAAAGACTATTTACAAAACAGGCATTTCTCTCGTTCCCAAGCTCCAGCAGAGAATGCATTTGTTAACTATTGGTGAATTGCTATGTTATATCGACTTTGACTGGAAAATGCAACTATCATACATAAAATCATTTTGCCAATGAACGCAACCGTTTTAACCACACAAATGTGCCGTTCAAAAAAACATTTCAAGTAAATAAGGATGTTGTGTATAATTTGGTACCATGTTTGCGTGTTATCGCTTTACTATATGCAACGAAAGGCAGAGATTCCCATATCTATCAATTTTGTTGATATGCCTGACCTAATAGTTGTCAAAGCAAAAAGCATCTTTAAGTAATTAATACCAGGGGTAGAGAGAGATAAATCAAGGATACTAATAAGTCGTAAAGCATTGAATACACATAAGTTGGGTTGCTGAAAATTCATGACACAAAAAATTTTATTATGGGTGTTTTTTAACAAAATAATGTTATTATACGGTTTATACTACCCTATTTCCTGGCAACGTATTTGTGCTAACCTTTTTCCAGCAACACTTTATTTTCCAGCGCCATAATTTTTGAAAGAAAGTGTCGATATTATGCAACAGCCCACCCCACTCACAGCAAACGACGTTGTCCCGATAGTAATGAACACGATTCGGGTCAACATGGCGACAGGATACGACCTTTTCCTAAAAAACCAGGTAGAAGGGAAGATATGTTACGTACTCTATTGCAGCGGAGAACACGCCATCCGGCAGAGCCACCTTGAAGAACTACAAAGTAACGGCATACAGAACCTCTATATTCGTAATGAAGATCAGAAAAAATATTTCAAGTACATTGAATCTTCCTTGTCGTCCATTGTAAAAGACCGCATTGACATTAAAGTAAAATCGCAACTGGTGTATAACGTGGCAAAGAACATCATGACGGACGTCTTTGACAACCCACGTTCCGGTGCAAACGTTGAACGGTCAAGAGGTTGGGTGTCGGGCATCGTTGAGCATATCATGACGAACGCAGACGCTTCTACGAACATGTTAAGCATGGTTTCTTATGATTATTACACCTATACCCATTCGGTGAATGTTTCCGTCCTGGGTCTGTTGTTTGCAAGGTACATAGGCCTTGACTCCGACAAGATGGATGTACTGGGCACAGGACTCATGCTGCATGATATCGGGAAGACCCAAATTGCCCCGGAACTGGTAAACAAGAACGGGAAGTTAAGTAATGATGAATTTGTGGAGATCAAAAAGCACGTTGAATTGGGCTTTGTTTTACTCAGACAACTCGGAGGTCTTGACGAGGCGTCTTTTTACGCCATTTTGCAACACCACGAAAGAGAAGAAGGGGGAGGGTACCCGCGTGGGATTAAAGGAAGCGAGATTCATGATTACGGCAAAATAGCAAAGATTGTGGACGTGTACGACGCGTTAACTACCAAGAGGTCATATTCAGACGCCAGACAACCTTTTAACGCGCTTACGATAATGAAAAACGAAATGAAGGGAAGCTTCAGTTGGCCATACCTGAAACATTTTATTATGTTTCTCGGTTCCGGGGGAGGGTAAACCCCATAAGCACGAACTTCTTTTGAAACCACATGTTTCCCGAAGTCCTTTTCCTTCGCGTCCTTTGCAGTATCATTATTCCCCGAACATTTTTTGGATAACACCAATGAAAATTTATAATGAAAACACCTACCTACTTCCAATTTCTGAAGGACTAACCGTCGAGTCGCTCAAAGAGCACTTTTGGAAAATTTCCGCGCTTTATCATTTTAACAAAGATTTAAATCTTGTCGTAAGTCTCGAAGAGCTTTTTGACAGGACAAAGAATTTCTTGATGCAATCTTTACGTTTGGATGGTTTCTGTTTTCTGCTCGCGGACGAAAACAGCAGGGAGCTTACGGTGTGGAAGGCGAGTGATAACCTGTATAACGCAATACAAGGCGTGGTCTTTTTGCCGGGAGAAGATATTTCAAATATTGTGCAGGAAACGGGAGAGGCCATCCTCGTCCGGGATGCCAGCGTGGAAGCCCGATTCCTCGGTTATAAGGGGAGAGTTGCAAAGACAGGTTCTTTGGTATCCATACCGTTGAAGTTGTGCGACAACCGGGTAATCGGCGTATTAAACGTCCACAAAGTTGAGTTGAATTACTTCGAGGAAGAAGACAAGACTTTCTTCTGTGATTTTTCTCAAACGGCAGCAAATGTTGTGGAAAGAATAAGGCTTTGTGAAAAGACTCACCACGAAACCATTTTCGACGATTTAACAGCCTTACATACCGCAAAGTATTTTCTGAAAAACAGCCAGAGGGAATCCAGCAATGCAAAACGATACAACAGGATATTTTCAATCCTGGTTGCAAACGTTGACAAATTTAAACGTATTAATGATGAACATGGACAGCCATTGGGGGATGAAATACTGAAGAAATTTGCCTTCGTGTTAAGGGCAAATCTTAGAGATATTGATCTTGTGTGCCGGTATGGTGGTGACGAATTCGCAATCCTCCTTCCCGGTATAGACAAGGCAGGGGCTATTTTAACGGCAGAAAAAGTGCGAGTGGCCGTGGAAAAAGCTCTCACTATTGAGATTATTGGCGTGAAACCTGAGCGGATAACGGCAACCTTTGCCGCAACAACGTATCCGCAGGATGGCAAGACGGCAAAAGAACTGCTTGTCCGGGCGTCCGAATTTCTTTTAGTAGGGAAAAGGCAAGGCGGCAACATTATTGTTCATAAACCACCGCAGAATAAAGTGGATACGATGGAAACGAAAAGTTTGACGAGGGGACTAATGTCTCCGGTTTTGAGCGTTGACGAACTCTATGACCTTCTCCGAAAGGACGTTAACAGGACGAATCACCGGTACAGGGTTGCCCTGAAAGTTACCAACAGCATTAATTGTCTCCAGTCCATAGAAATCGGGATGAACACTACGGAGTGGAAGACGTGTACGGTACGGGATATCAGCAAAACCGGCTTTAGAGGAGAACTGGACATTGCTATAAAGGTAAATAGTGTATACAAGTGCAAAGTAGTCATAGAACCGAATGTTAGGATATCTGACGTTTTTTCCATCCGGATTGCCCACACAACGGAAATCCACCCCAATAGGTACCTTTTTGGTGCGGAAGTAATAGATGGGGATGATTACTGGAAAAAGCTTTTTGCCCTTCTGACAGGGTAGCATTTTCCCGGCGTTATGACACTAATCACTAACCTTTTAGTCGGGTAGGTTCCACCTCGTTCCCAAGCTCCACAGACTGGGTCAAATGAACAATTTTTCGCTATTTTCGATATTTCTTCCCCACTTTAAGGGTTAAAATGCCTCAAAATGCCGTAAAATGAGCAGAAAATGGGCAATAGTTACGGGTTCTTCCCCACTTTTAGAATAAAAAAGTTCATTTGGCACAGTCTGTCCAGATTGGGAACGAGGTGAATATAGCTCCAGAGGGGCAGTCTGTTTGTAGCAATGGAATTGAAACAACTTTGTGTGAGGAAACAGAAAAACTTTCCCTTCCGGCTCGTTCGGACTACGCGTTATTCAATACACGGTTAATAGCCACAGAGAAATCAAGCAAAAGACACCCCCATCGGGGTGTAACAACCGTAGCCCACTGCGCAAGCGGTGGGTTAGGAGTAATACCAATTGTTTTAGCCCCGTAGGGGCGACACAACCTTTACGGGAATATTTGAATGTAGGAGTCATTTGTGCCGCCCCTACGGGGCTGTATCCTGCATTACATTGTTCCCCACCGCTTACGCAGTGGGCTACTATTGTGTTACCCCTAACGGGGCATGGGATTTGATATTGAAAAACGCTTTTATGCTTGGAGATTATGTATGTTTGCGTATGAATACCGCCCTACATCATTAAAGTGCGGAATGTTGGTGGTCTTTTCAATGCTTTTTTCCTTGTATACCTTGTCCTGTCTTGTGCCCGGCACGTCGGCGGCTATTGACGCCGGCACGGAAACGGCGCACGAGGCGGTGTTTTCGCATGCCCATGAGGAGGGCGCACCCTGCACCGGCGAATGCCTGACAAAGGCGCAGGCCACGGAGGCCGCCTGGTTTGGCTATTATGAAACAGCAATCGCTACCAAGACCAATATGGATGCCGGCCTCGTCCCTGGAATGGTTACGATACTGAAGG
>JACVXV010000129.1:0-1454 GCA_015661205.1 Candidatus Brocadiaceae bacterium | reverse complement strand
AGGCGCTGAACTTTGTGCCTGGGATGCAATTTTCCATTGGTAATAATGGCAGTCCAAGGGTCACTATGCGCGGAATGCCTACTGGCTCCTCCCAAAAAATTAAGATGATGCTCAACGGTGTACCCATGAACGCTTCTCTACAAGGTGAAGCCGCGCCTTTATTCTTTATCCCTATAGAACAGGTAGAAAGGATAGAGGTCATTCGTGGACCTGGCTCCGTACTTTACGGAAAATGGGCCTATTTAGGGGTAATAAATGTGGTTACCCGGCAGAAAGGGAATCGCATATTTGGGCGTTTTGGCAGTTTTGAGTCGCACAATGCGGGAGTCGTCGCATCCTACGAGGATCGTGAAGGTTTTAAGGCCAGCTTGAATGCTTCCGGGTGGGAACGAGACCGATCAGATATTGAATCAGGACCTGACAGTCTTGCGGGCACCGGCCTCTCTCATGCGCCCGGACCTGTTAATGATTCCCGTGAAGCAGGCACAGGTGTGTTGTCTATGGAATATAAAAAGTTCTCCCTGGTAACGCAGTGGACGTCTACCAGTTTTGGAAGCAACTATGGATTGACTGGGGCCCTCCCGCCTCTTGATGACAGGCGAAATCAAACAGAAAGATCCCGCACGGTGGACATGGGGTGGAGCAAGGCGCTTTCACAAGCTTTAGAATTGAAGGTTAACGCTGGTTATACGAGCTATTTGTGGGATTCAGGAAAGCTGTGGCTCTTCCCTGCCGGGCTTGTTACTCCTGATGACATGGTGGGAAATTCTCACTATGAAGAAGGAACCGCGCACACGGGAATTAACCTGCACTGGACAGCGTGGGAAGACCATCATTTACTTTTTGGTCTGGAATACGAACATGTTCAAATGGGAGAAATCTGGTTAAAGGCAAACTATGACCCAAAGACCTTCGAGCCGGCGCCTTACCAGCGTTTCAGAGGAGATAAAAACTGGTTAGATGAGGGTCAAAACCGCAATATCTATAGCTCCTTTATCCAGGATCAGTACAAGATCACAGACAGCATAACCCTTAGCGCCGGACTGAGGAATGATGTTTATGACGATTCCAATAGTAATATCCAAAAAAGCACGATGAAGTTAGCAGGTGTGTACAGCCTTTCAGAAAACCACATTTTTAAAGCACAGTATGCGGAGGCATTCCGTCCACCTTCTTTCTTTGAGATGTACAGAATCAATGAGCCTGGTTTGTTGGCCAACACCCGACTTGATTTTGAAACCGTAAAAACGTTTGAATTAGGGTATATTTACAAAAATCCTTCTTTAACAGGTGAAATCACCCTTTTTCACTCGAAAATGAATGACTTAATTAACAACGTTGTAAATTCGAATACTTTTAGCCTCATCCGCAGAATCTGTGGGTAAGTATTGGTTCCGGCAAATTACCAAGTGTATGATACATGGCTGTTTGCAGGCAACCCAGTGATTTATAAC